>BDUA01000057.1 GCA_002897715.1 bacterium BMS3Abin01 | reverse complement strand
TGTCTTTCATCGGCGCGTCGGAAGCGCCGAAATCCACCGTTTTGGCAATTATCTGCTTGATGCCGCCGCCGCTGCCGATGGACTGGTAATTGATGCTCACCCCCGGGTTCTCCTTGTTGAACACGTCGAACCATTTGGAATAGAGGGGATAGGGGAAGGTGGCGCCGGCGCCGGTTAATGAGGCCTTGAGGGCTCCATTTCCTTCGGCTTCGCCGGAAGCGTTGCTACCGCAGCCGGCACCCAGGGCCAGCAGCCCGGCTGCGATGATAACAACCGCGGCGAACGCAATGTAACTTTTCGACAGTTTGTTAAACAAGCTGATCAGTCCTCCTATAACGTGAAAATGGCAGTATTCATTGCTTCCCGAAGCAGGCTATCAGATAGCAACTGTAAGGAAGTTAAAGAATGGTGAACGAATTGTGAACAAGTTGTGAACAGGTCTCTGTTCTCCCGGCGGCGCCCCATCTGTTGATGGCCGCCGCTCCGGAACGGCATGCATATGCCCTGACGGGCACCGCGGTTCATCACCAGGGAATGAAGACCGCCTGGTTGTTGAGCCTGCGATAGTCGTGCATGGCTCCTTTTCCGACCTGCGCTACAGCACGTTCGATGTTAGCTATGATTCTCAGGTCCAGCGGTGCCGGCGGCTGCCTGTGCAGGCAGGAAAACTCATTCCCGGTCACCCGGTCCGCTGTTTTTCCGCGAGCGGGCGGGAGGATAGTCGATATTCCCATTGTTCACCTCCTCTCTGATTCGTTGCACCGGCTCCATGATAGAGGAGCCGGCAATGGAGCAGGTTAACAAGGAGTAATAATATTGTTACAAGTGTGTGAACGGAAAAAGAGAAAGGGGACGTGGTTGCTCTTAACCCAGCGCCAGCGCCGCCACCAGCATGACCCCGAAGCCGGCGGCGAAGGACAGCGGCACGTCGTAGTAGCGCCAGCCGCGCTCGTGGGCCACGGGCAGCAGGTCGCTGGTGGAGATATAGAGGAAGGTGCCGGCGGAGAGGCCGATGGCGAAGCCTAGAGCCATGTCACTGACATCCGCGAACAGCAGACCGACGGTGGCGCCCATCGGCGCCAGCAGCGCCAGTACGATCAATGTGGCCCAGGCGCGGGAGCGCTCGTAACCGGAGCTGAGCATGAGGCCGACGAAGGAGATGCCGCTGGGGAAACGGTGCGCCAGCACCGCCAGCGCCACTACCGCGCCCAGCGAAGCTTTCGCCTGGCCGCTGACGGCGATGGCGAAACCGTCCAGGGTCATATGGAAGCCGATGCCGGCGATGGCGAAGATGCTGAGCGTATGTATGTGGCGGCCATGCTCACGGCAGGCATGCACCAGGGTAACCCGTTCGGCCAGGTAAAGGAGGACAAAACCGGCGCTAACCCCGAGGGCGGCGGCTCCTCCCGCCAACTGGTAGCTCCGGGGCAGCATGCTGTTGATGCCGGTGGAGAGCATGACGCCGGCGGAGAAGGCCACCAGCAGCGATAGCCCGCGCTCGCCCATGCCGCGGCGGCTCAGGGGCAAAGCGCCGCCGGCGATGGTGAACAGGGCGGCGAGAAAAGCCAGCAGGATGGCGGTCACCGCAAATCACCCATCCGGATTTCACCGACCCCAACCAGGAACTTCCTGGTGCGCGGCCCGTCGAACTCACAGAAATAAACGGCCTGCCAGGTACCCAGTACCAGGTCGCCGTCCTCGACGAGGATGGTCTCCGAGGAGCCGATGAGGCTTGTCTTGAGGTGGGCGGCGGAGTTGCCCTCGGCGTGGGTGTAACCGTCGCTCCAGGGAAAGGTCTTGTCCAGCTTTCTGATGATATCCAGGGTGACCGCCGGGTCGGCGCCTTCGTTGATGGTCACCGCCGCGGTCGTGTGGGGGACGAATACATGGCAGACGCCGTCGGCGACGCCGCTCCCGGCCACCGCCTCGCGCACGCTGCCGGTAATATCGACGAACTCGTCACGTCTGCTGGTGGATAGCTTGAACTCTCTCACTGCTCATCCTTTCAATAAGTACAACCTTATCCCACAGCCCGGCCTCCAACCAAGTCCATATGCCGCTGCCGTCGGCTCCGGATACGTTCTCCCGGCCCCGGTGTTTACTTCCGGCGAATGTGGATAAGTTATCAGGACAGCCGGTTGGCGCTGACCCGTCGACCATAACACTATATACATAAGACAAGGAGCGGAGATGGCACTCAGAGAATACAAACCGGGCTCAGGTTTCAACGGCGTGATCGGTCGCACCTTTGACGTGTCGGAGCCCGCCTGGCCGGCGCCGCTGCGGGCCAGGGAAGGCGCTCCCAACGTGCTGTTCATCGTGCTGGACGACACCGGCTACGGCCAACTGGGCTGCTATGGCAGCCCCATGGAGACGCCCAATATCGATTCGCTGGCGCAGAACGGCCTGCTCTATAACAACGTGCACACCACGGCCCTGTGTTCACCCACGCGCACCTGCCTGCTCACGGGTCGCAACCACCATTCCAACGGCATGGCCAGTATCACCGAGGCCTCCACCGGCTATCCGGGATACAACGGCAACATCCCCTTTGAGAATGGCTTCCTCTCGGAGATGCTGCTGGAACATGGCTACAACACTTATGCTATCGGCAAGTGGCATCTGACGCCGGCAGACCAGATCTCCTCCGCCGGACCCTACGACCGCTGGCCCCTGGGCCGGGGGTTCGAGCGTTACTACGGTTTCCTGGGAGGGGAGACGCACCAGTACTATCCCGAGCTCACCTTTGACAACCACCGGGTGGAGCCGCCGAAGACACCGGAGGAGGGCTACCATGTGACCGAGGACCTGGTGGACAGGACCATCAGCTTCATCGCCGATGCCAAACAGGTGGCCCCCAACAAGCCCTTCTTCACCTACTTCTGCACCGGCGCCATGCACGCGCCGCATCATGTGCGCAAGGAGTGGTCCGACCGCTACCAGGGCAGGTTCGATGACGGCTGGGAGGTCTACCGGAAGAAGGTCTTCGCCCGCCAGAAGGAGCTGGGCGTGGTGCCCGCCGACGCCGAACTCTCCCGCCACGACCCGGATGTCAAGCCCTGGGATGAGTGCTCCGGCGAGGAGAAGAAGCTCTACGCGCGCATGATGGAAGTCTACGCCGGCTTCCTCACTCATACGGACCACCACATCGGCCGCCTGCTGGACTTCCTCCGCGGTATAGGCGAGCTGGACAACACGCTGATCATGCTCATCTCCGACAACGGCGCCAGCTCTGAAGGCGGTCCCACCGGCTCGGTCAACGAGAACCTGTTCTTCAACAACGTCCCCGAGTCGCTGGAGGACAACCTGGCGCAGATGGACGAGCTGGGCGGCCCCACCACCTTCAACCACTACGCCTGGGGCTGGACCTGGGCGGGCAACACCCCCTTCCGCCGCTGGAAGCGCGAGACCTACCGCGGCGGCATCAGCGACCCCTTCGTGGTCCACTGGCCTGCAGGTATCAAGGCCGCCGGCGAGGTGCGCAGCCAGTATGCCCACGCCATCGACCTGGTACCGACGGTGCTGGACGCTCTGGGACTGGAGCCGCCGGAGAGCATCAAGGGCGTGACCCAGTCGTCCATCCAGGGTCTCAGCTTCGCCCACACGTTCAATGATGCCGCTGCGGAAAGCCGGCGCCGCACCCAGTACTTCGAGATGATGGGCCACCGTTCCATCTACCATGACGGCTGGCGGGCCGTCTGCCCCTGGCCGGGACCTTCCTTTGCCGAGGCGGGCAAGCCCTTCGGCTCGCCCATTACCCGGGGCATGCTTGAGGAACTGGACGCCGGCGGCTGGGAGCTCTACCACGTGGAGGAGGACTTCGCCGAGAACCATGATGTTGCCGCGGAGAACCGCGACAGGCTGATAGCGATGATCGCCACCTGGTACGTGGAGGCGGGCAAATACGATGTCATGCCCGTGGACGGCCGCGGCGTACAGCGCTTCGCCGAGGAGCGGCCGCAGATAGCCGGGGAGCGTGACAGTTACACCTATTATCCCGGCACCCAGGCGGTGCCTGCCAACTCGGGGGCCAAGGTGCTCAACCGGCCCCACAGCATCACCGCCGAGGTGGAGATACCGGCCGGCGGCGCCGAGGGCATCCTGCTGGCCCACGGCGGCGTCGATAGCGGCTACGCCCTGTACATGAAGGGTGGCAAGCTCTACTACGTACATAACTATGTGGCGAAAGAGCACTATTACGTGGAGTCCACCGAGCCTGTCCCCGAGGGCCGCCACACGCTGCGTTACGAATTCGAGGTAACGATTCCGGCCGATGTCGCCAACGGCAAGGGCGCCGGCGGCAACGGACAGCTGTATATCGACGGCGAGCTGGTGGGGCAGTCGGAGATTCCCGTTACCACACCGCTGGCCCTCGGTCTCACCAGCGGCATCACCTGCGGCCAGGCTCCCGGCGCGCCGGTCTCCCCCGAGTATGATCCGCCCTTCAGCTTCACCGGCACCATCCACAGCGTCACCGTGGATGTCAGCGGCGACCTCATCGAGGACGCCGAGGCGGAGCTGCGACGGGTGCTGGCACGGCAGTAGGGGCTATGGCGCGGTCTGACGGGGCTGTTCGAGTTCCTGTTGCGTGGCCACCGGCTCTTCTTCACCCTGCTGGTGACCCTGTACGACCGCTACCGGCCGGTTTACCTGGCGCGGGGGCGGGGGTGTTAAACGAAGATTACCATGATCACGTTGAACGTCCCCATCAGCAGCCCCACGAAGGTGCCCGCGATCACGTCGGAGGGATAGTGCACACCCACGTAAACCCGCGACCAGGACATCAGGAAGGCGAGGCCGAAGAACATGGCCCAGAGGGGCGCATAGTAGAAAGTCATGGCCACAGCGGCGGCGAAGGACATGGCGGCGTGGGATGAGGGGAAGGACTTGCTGGAGGGAACGCCGACCAGCGGCTGGAGACGAGGGTCGTCGGAGACGGGACGCTCCCGTTTTCCAATGGACTTGATAATGTAATTAACGATCAGCGTGGTGTAGATCACCGGTATGAGGAAGAAAAAGACCCCCCGGCCGAAGCTGACGCCGGCAAGCCACAGGACCAGTGCCAGGCCCAGCCAGAACAGGCCCCAGCTTCCTGATTGGGAGAAGATGATGACAATCTTCTCCAGCCAGCGGGGGTGTCCCCTGGTCCTCAGGGCGACGAACATTGTATAGTCCAGGCTCTCCTCGTCCTCTGCCCCTTCGCCTCCAGGAGCAGAACTCAGCGATCCGTTCTGTTCAGGCATCTCCTTCTCCCTTCCGCGGGTACGGTTCGAATTCTATACCTGCCTTCGCCAGTATGCCAGAGACATCCTCCCTGTCGGCGGTGTTGATCTCGATGGCCAGGCCGCACAGGGCCGCCGCCACCTCCGGCGGCCGCGGTACCACGTCGCACCAGAAGCCGCTGTTGATGATCTGCTCCTCCGCCTCCATGGCCGCGTGCGTCGTCTCGAACAGCAGCAGCAGGCTGCCGGTCGGAGCTGGTCTGTCCGTTGCCGCCGGCAAGGCCCGGGCTTACTCCGGCACCCGGAACAGCAGCTGGTCGCCAACGTTGATCTGGAAGGTGCGCGCGGCGTCTCCCTGGTTGATGGAGAAGGCGATCTTGCGGTAGGAGTCTTCGTAGACCAGCAGGTCTTCGGGGGGCACCTCGGCAAAGGACTGGACGAAGGGGACGTTCCAGGACTCCTCCCCGTGGCATACCTCCAGACGTTCGCCTACCTGTGCCCCCAGGCCCTCCAGCTCCATCCTGCTCAGGTGGACCTGGACGTTGCCGAAGCTGTCTATGTATACCACGGCCGCCGCGATCTCGTTCTCCCTGGTCTCTATCCGGGGCAGGTTGATAGTGGTGAGTTCCGCTACCGGCAGCGGTGAACCCAGCCTGTCCAGGGTCACCCCACTGCTGATATGGGCAGTGACCGGAGCGAACAGATCACGTCCCTCGAAGGTCTTGCATACCTCCTGCAGGCTGTAGGTCGAGCAGGCAAGCTCCACCGCCTCCACCACTCCTCCCAGCTCGGCCGCGGCCAGCGACAGCAGCCCGTTGTCGGGTCCCACCAGGTATCTGTCTTCAGCTGTGCGGATGGCCAGGGGCTTGCGGTTGCCACCCACGCCGGGGTCGACCACCGCCAGTATGACGCTCGGCGGCATATAGGGCAGGGTATTGGCGAGGATGATGGCGCCCTGGAGGATGTCATGACGCCGGACGCCGTGGGTGATGTCGATTATCTCCACCTCAGGGGCGATGCTCTTCATCACGCCGTGACAGGTTCCCACGAAGTCATCGGCGTGGCCGAAATCGCTCAGGAATGTAATGAATCTCCGCTCAGCCATATCAACCCCCATGAGGACGCTTTCGCTCATTTACAGTTACGGCCGCGTTGGTTATATACCCCGGCGGCCGTTTTAATAAATATCCGGGCGGCCAACAGGGTAATACTACCCCAAAACCCCGGCCCGGAACCGGATTCCCTTCCGTCCGGGGCATCTGCTATACTCATTTTTCCTCACAGCATGAAACAAACTCCTGCTCCATACAAAAACATGGGGCCGCCTGAGACCGAGGGAGGTGAGTACAACGAGCAACTACGAGATCATGCTTATCTTTAGCCCGGAGACAGAGACCGAGCGCCAGAAGGAGATCCTGGACCGGGTCAAGACCATCGTCACCGGGGGCGAGGGCTCCATCGAAAAAGTCGATGAATGGGGCAAGAAACGCCTTGCCTATGAGATCGACGATTTTCGTGATGGACAATATTATGTCATCACTCTCACCACCACACCGGAAACGCTGGATGAGATATCCCGCATCCTGAGAATCACCGACGAGGTCATCCGGTTCATGCCGGTCAGCCTCAAGGAAAAAGTAACCAGTGAGAGTTAAAGGAGAAGATCATGGCTAGCATCAACCGTGTGGTACTGGTGGGAAACCTGACCCGCGACCCGGAGCTCAGGCAGACGCCCAACGGGACCTCGGTCTGCACCCTGGGCCTGGCGGTTAACGACCGCTACAAACAGGGAGATGAATGGGTGGAACGGGTCAATTTCTTCGATGTCATAGTCTGGGGCGCCCAGGCGGAGAACTGCGAACGTTACCTCAGCAAGGGGCGTCCGGTCGCCGTCGACGGGCGGCTGAGCTATCGCACCTGGGAGGCGCAGGACGGCGGCAAGCGCTCCAAGGTGGAGGTCGTGGCGCAATCGGTCCAGTTCCTTGGCTCCCGTCAGGACAGCGGCTCGCAGCCGGCTGAACCAGCCGCCGCGGCCGCCGGTTCATCAGGGCTGTCTCCCGACACATCGGATTTCGAGCAGCAGCCGTCCCAGGGGACGGACGACGACATACCCTTTTAGTTCAAGCTCTGTACCGGCGGGAAGAATCAGGATGAATGAGAGGGCGGCTGCCGGCAGCAACCGGCAGGCTGCAATCTGAAAAAACACAGGAAGGAAACATGGCACCAAAAGGATCACGCAAGGGAAAACGCTCCTCCTGGCGCGGCGGCGAGCGCGGCTCGCAACGCCGCCGCTACTGTCACTTCTGCAAGGACAAGGTCGAGGAGATCGATTACAAGAATTACAATCAGCTGAAACGCTATGTCTCCGACCGGGGCAAGATCCGCTCGAGGCGGGTCACCGGCACCTGTCGGCGGCACCAGCGACAGCTGGCCATAGCCATCAAGCGGGCCCGCGAGATGGCCCTGCTGCCGTACGTAGCCCGCTGACGCGGTTTTACTGGAAAGGCTGGGCGCGGTGAGCAGTATATCCACAGCGGCGCTGGCGGACGGTGGCAAGGCGGTCGCCCTATCGGTTGTACTGGGCGTCATATTCGCTTTTGTCCCGTTTCTGTCCATCGTTGCGGTGCCGGCACTGCCGGTGCCGGTCGCCTATATCACATCCAGGCACGGGGTCCCGGTAGGCCTGCTGGCCAGTCTGGCAACGGGGCTGCTGGTGTCCGTCTTCGCCGGGTTTTTCGCCGGTTTGCTGGTCTTTCTCCTGGCGGCGGCTGTCGGCGTCGGTACCGGTACCGGTCTGCGCCGGGAGATGCCGCTCATGCGCCTGCTGATCCTGGTGGCGGCCCTGTTCCTGGTATCGCTGCTGGTCTGGCTGGCGGTGTTACTGGCCAGCGCCGGATTGAGTCCGGTGGCCGCCGTGGACCAGGTGGCCGACCAGGCGGTGGGGCCGGCAAGCGAGGTATACTCGGGGCTGGGGATGGACCAGCAGTCCATCGACGCGGCTGTCGAAAACTTCAGGGATTTCATCACCATGTTGCCCTACCTGCTGCCGGCGCTGCTGCTGGTGATGTCCATCGTTCTGTCCGGCGCCACCGTGGCTCTGGCGAAGCAGGTGTTTCTGAGGCTGAAGCAGCCGTTCCCGGCCAGTTTCAGTTTCCGGGAGTTCCGCCTGCACTTCGCCTTCGCCTACCTGATGATCATCGGGCTGGCCTGCGAGTTGGTGATGCCCTACGTGCCGCCGGCTTACGTGGACCCCGTCGGCTTCACCGGTATGAACCTGGTGATTGTCTCCGAGGCGCTGTTCTTCATCCAGGGCCTGGCCATAGCCTATTTCTTTATGTGCCGCTACAAGGTCCCGCAGACGGCGAGGGTGATGATCTATGCGGCCCTGTTCATCATCCAGCTCATTTTCTCGCTGGTCAGCTGGCTGGGGCTGTTCGACACCTGGATCGATTACCGGCGGCGTTTCAACAGGAAGAAGCCCAAGGGTCAAAAGAGAAGGTTATAACTGTCAATAGATATGGCAACGACTGTTTAACAGGGAGAGGAGATAATATAGCATGGACATCATACTGCTGGAGGACGTGGAAAAGCTGGGCTCCCGCGGAGAAGTAGTGTCCGCTTCGGACGGATACGCGCGCAACTATCTGCTGCCCAGGAAGCTGGCGGAGATCGCAACCCCGGGGAAGGTGGAGGAGATAAAGCGTCACCAGGAGGCGGAAGAGCAGAAGAAGTCCCGGGAAGCGGGTCGGGCGGATGATCTGGTGGGGATGCTGGGCAAGACGGTGCTCACCATCAACGTCCAGGCGGGAGAGGACGGCAGGCTGTTCGGCTCGGTGACCGCTGCCGATATCGCCGAGGAGATTGAAAAGGCCCGCAAGGTCAGGATAGACAAGAAGAAGGTCAGGCTGGAAGATCCGATCAAGGAAACCGGCGATTATATGGTCGAAGTGGAGGTTCACGCCGGCAAGACGGCCACCATGAAAGTGATCGTGGCCGCCGCGGAATAAGGGAAGGAAGCGATGGCACGCAACCTCAAGGAACCGCCGACCCTGCCGCCCCATGACCTGGAGGCGGAGGAGTCGGTGCTGGGAGCCATGCTGATCTCGCCAGGCGCCGTGGTGGCCGTGGGTGACCGGCTCAAGCGTAACGACTTCTACCGGGAGTCCCATCGGCTGATATACGACGCCATCGTCGAACTTTTCAGCCAGGGGGAGGCTGTCGATATCGTGACGGTGGCGGATCACCTGACCCTGAAAGGCAAGCTGGATGCGGCCGGCGGCCGGGCCTACATACATACTCTGTCATCTACGGTGCCCGCCGCGGCCAACGCCCCCCATTACGCGGACATCGTACACGAGAACGCCGTGCTCAGGTCGCTTATCGAGGTGGGGAACAAGATCGCCGAAATGGGCTATGAACGCTCCGGCGAAGTGCGGGAACTGCTCAACAGCTGCGAGGAGATGGTCTTTTCCATCTCTCACGAACGGACGACCGGCCAGGTCCAGCCCCTGAAGGACATCCTGGGTGAGCAGTTCGACCGCATCGAGAAACTGCACGACGCCGGCAAGTCCGTTACCGGCGTTCCCACCGGCTTCGCCGACCTGGACCGGATCACCTCGGGGCTGCAGCCATCGAACCTCATCGTCCTGGCGGCGCGTCCGTCCATGGGCAAGACCTCGCTGGCGCTGGACATCGCCCAGAATGTGGCGCTCAAGGAGGATGTTCCCGTGCTGCTGTTCAGCCTGGAGATGGGCAAGGAGGAGCTGGCGCAGCGCATGATGTGCACCCAGGGCAAGGTGGACAGCCAGCGCCTGAAAACCGGCATGGTCGGTCCCGACGACTGGGCCAAGCTTACGGACGCCTGCGGGCGCCTGATGAAGGCCCCCATCTTCGTGGATGAATCGGCCAACCCCAACATATTCGAGATCAGGGCCAAGACGCGGCGGCTGGCCAGCAAGGAGTCGCTGGGGCTGGTAATCGTCGATTATCTGCAGTTGATGATGCCCGAGGATAACTATTCGCAGAACCGGGAGCAGGAGATAGCCAAGATATCACGCTCCCTGAAGATCATGGCGCGTGAGCTGAAGATCCCGGTGCTGGCCATCTCGCAGCTCTCGCGCGCCCCGGAGAAGCGGAACGTGGCGCGGCCGCAGCTGTCCGACCTGAGGGAGTCGGGAGCCATCGAACAGGATGCGGACGTGGTGCTGTTTATCTTCCGGGACAAGGAGGAATCGGGACACCTGAGCAAGGTGGCGGAGCTCATCATCTCCAAGCACCGCAACGGCCCCACGGGGACGGTGGAGCTGGTGTTCAGGGACAAATACACATCTTTCATCAGCTCGGCGTCGAAGCAATGATGCGGCGCGCCCACTACTATTACCACTGATACATTGACTGAATCCATCTGGGAACAGCTGAGCCCGGGCCTTTCCGTGGACCACTGCCAGGTGGAGGTGCCGCTCAGGTCCCCGGTGGAGCTCATCCGGGCCCTGGAGCTGCCCGGTAGCGGCCCCTTCTTCCTGCTGGACAGTGCCGGCGGCAACCCGGACCTGTGCCGCTACTCATTCCTGGCCTGGGACCCCCGGGCGGAGGTGAGGGTGCGGCGGGGTGAGGTAGAGGTCAGGGGCGCGGGGAAAAAGCTGAGGGCGCCGGTCGCCGACCCCTTCGCCTTCCTCTCCCGGACGCTGGCGGCGCTGGCACCGCGGGAGCCCGTACCGCCGGCGGCGGCGGGCCTTCCCCTGACGGGAGGAGCTTTCGGCCTGGTCTCCTATGACGCCGGCCGCTATATCGAGAGGCTGCCGCGGCTGGCCGCCGACGACCTGGACTTCCCGGAACTGTTCTTCATATTCCCCCGGCGGTTGATATGTTTCGACCACCGGCGCGGCATGGCCCATCTGCTGTTCGAGGACGCCGGACCCGGGGAGATGGGCCGGGCCGAGAGGGCGCTCCGGCGCCAGGAGCTGGCGCCGGAGCGCCCGGCGCCGGTCTCGGTAGGGCGCCATGCCTTCAGCCTCAGTTCCGCCACCCGCTCCAACATGACCCGGGAGAGTTTCAAGCACATGGTGCGGCGGGCCAGGGAGTATATCCTGGCGGGGGACGTCTTCCAGTCCAACCTGTCCCAGCGGCTGGAGATGGAATACCGGGAGGACAGCATCGAGCTGTACGATGCACTGCGGCAGGTGAACCCCTCCCCCTTCAGCGGCTATATTGATATGGGGGACTACCAGGTCATCTCGTCCTCACCGGAGCGGCTGGTACAACTGGAGGGACGCCGGGCGCAGACGCGACCCATCGCCGGCACCCGCCGCCGGGGCGTCGATAACCACGAGGATCACGGTCTTACCCGGGAACTCAACCTGGACCCCAAGGAACGCGCCGAGCACATCATGCTGGTGGACCTGGAGCGCAACGACCTGGGGCGCGTATGTGAATACGGCAGCGTCCGGGTCAACGAACTGATGGTCAACGAATCATACTCCCACGTGATTCACATCGTCTCCAACGTCATGGGGGAACTGCACCGTTCCCGGAACGCCACCGACCTGCTGAAGGCCATGTTCCCCGGAGGGACCATCACCGGTTGCCCCAAGGTGCGCTGTATGGAGATAATCGACGAACTGGAGCCGGTGCGGCGAGGTCCATACACTGGCAGCTTCGGCTATATCGGCTACAACGGCAACATGGACATGAACATCATCATCCGCACCCTGGTCCGCCGGGGAGACCGGGTTTACGCCCAGGCCGGCGCGGGAATAGTGGCAGATTCCGACCCGGAGCGGGAGTATAGTGAGTCCCTGCGCAAGGCCGAGGCCATGGTGCGGGCGGTGGGGATGGTCGTTGGCGGGGCGCCGCCGTCCGTCCGCCGTCCGTCTGTGACGTACCGATAGCGACTGGGGAAAGGATCTGAAGCATGCACGCGGAGACCAGGTTCGTATATCTCAATTCACGCCTGTTGCCGGTTGCCGCCGCCATGGTGTCGGTCTTCGATCGCGGCTTCGCCTATGGTGATGCACTGTTCGAGACCATGAAGGTCAGCGCCGGCTGTCCCGTCTTCTTCGATGACCATTTCCAGCGGCTCAACCAGGGCATGGCGGAGGCGGGCTTCTCAACTCATCTGGACTCACAAGGGCTGGCGAGCCAGGCCACGTCTCTGGCGGAAGTAAACGGCGTCGAAGGGGGGCGGCTGAGGATAATGCTGTCGCGGGGCACACCCCCCCGGCCCGCGGGCCTCGATCCGGGCAGCGGCCTGAGACCGACGCTACTGGTGACCGCGGATCCCTTCGCCGGCCATCCGCCGGCCATATATCGCGAGGGGGTCGTCTGCCGGACCGTAAGGTTGAATCGCGGCGGCTATGCCCGCCTGAAGTCATCCGGTCTCATCGCCAGTGTGATAGCCCGGAGGGAAGCGCATGACGCCGGCGCCTTCGAAGCGATCTTTACCGACGGCCACGGCCGCATGCTGGAGGGCTCGGTGAGCAACATCTTCTTTCATGACGGCGAGACGCTCGCCACCGCGCCCGGGACCAGCCACATCCTCGCCGGCGTCACCCGGCAGAAGGTCCTGGATATCGCGGGTGAACTGGACATTCCCGTGGTGTATAAAGCGCTGAAGGTGGAGGAACTGGACCCTGGGGCGGCGTCCGCCTTCATAACCGGCAGCGTGCTCGGCATCTGCCCGGTCCGGGAGATCGATGGTGTGCTTCTCAGGCTTGATACCGGGCTGACCGGCCGCCTGTCGGCAAGGCTGGGGGAGCTGGAGCAGGCCAGCATCGGCTGATAACTGCATCACTCCCACCTCTTGACAAGGGGGGGGGTAGATAATGATATGTTTCCGCCCAG
This sequence comes from bacterium BMS3Abin01, assembly GCA_002897715.1. GTDB lineage: Bacteria > Actinomycetota > Thermoleophilia > BMS3ABIN01 > BMS3ABIN01 > BMS3ABIN01. The sequence goes on along the minus strand of BDUA01000057.1, from coordinate 515 downwards.
TGGGCAAGCGCCAGGGCAGCGGTAGGATGCAGTATGGATTTCCGTCAACGGGACAGAGGGGTGTCCATGGCTCGTCCGCTCAGGCTGTTAATGCCCAATGCTTTTCTTTTTGCGCCGAATTATCTCATTGCGCTCCTGCTGAGCCTCTCTTCCTTCATGCTGTTGATGGCACCCGCCGCCGCCTCAGCAGCGCCCGGCGACCTCTTCGTATTCGGCGCCGACTCCGCTGTCTCACCGGATGTGAATGTCGAGCAGAACAGCGCCGCCGTGAGCGGCAATAATGTGGTCTGGATGGGGTATTTCAACTATAACGGTGCCAGAAAAGACCGCGTCTTCTACAGGGACATCTCAGACCCGGAGAGCCAGGCGTATATGCTGGCGCCCAGGCTGGACAGCAATATACAGCAAAGCAATGCAGTTATAAGCGGCGACCTGGTCGTATGGCTGGAGGGCGGCATGAGCAAGGAGATCCACTATACATATCTGGGAGCCGGCTGCCCCGGCGCCTGCCTGGA
>BDUA01000056.1 GCA_002897715.1 bacterium BMS3Abin01 | reverse complement strand
GGCTCGGTGGCACGACTTACTTCATCAGCGAGGCGCTTGCCGGAGAGCACGTGGCGATCGAGCCGCTGGAACAGACCATTCTGGTCAAGTACAGGCACATGTACATCAGAGAACTGGAAATAAAAACAGGGAGATCCAAACCACTGGTTCTCCCTGTTTCATTGCCCTAGACTGTAACGCATGTCCTGATACAAGGTGTAACGGATCTACTGATACCGTACACCCGCGGGCCGCCTCTTTTATCGCTGGAGCTATCCGGTCGCCGCTATCGTTTAAGGTAGGCGATGACCTCGTCGTCAGGCTTGGGCAGTCCGGCTATCTTCCACGCTGTCACCGGGTCCATGAACTCATCGCTTACGCAGTCTCCGGGCTGACGCACGTTCTTGCATACAGCGTGGACGATGGGGAAGAAGCTGTGTTTCTGGTAGAACTGCCTCATGAACATCAGGATATCCAGCTGATCATAAGTCAGGGGACTTAAACCCTCCCTCTCGGCCAGGGCATTGGCGACCGTATCGTTCCAGGTGTTCATGTCGGCCAGGTAGCCGTCATCGTCCAATTCGATGGTGGCGCCCTCGTATTCGATAACTGCCATTTTGCACCTCCGGTCTGTTAAAAACTAGGCTATTCCGATCTCCTCTTCCAGATCCTTGATGTACTGCTCTATGAGCGTTCCCAGATAGAAACACTTGAGCCCATCCATACAATCGTCGGCGTCCTTCTTGTCCAGGAAGGCATGGCGGCTACGGTTTCCCTTGACGAAAGTAACAACCCAGGCATCACGTTCCTCGTCGAATGATAGACGCATGGAGATATGGTTCTCCAGTATCTCCGGGTACATCTCATATAGTTTGTCTTCCAGACCGACCTGCGTATAACCCATGTTCCCTCCTCTGTCCGTATTTTGGCCAAACCAGACGCCCAAGCGCTTTTATTGGCAACACCGTCTTCTTATCTTCCCCATTGGCCGCCAATGTTAAGCATGGAAGATCTCCCGGCGGCTGCCGCGGACGGCTTGCGCGGCCTCTGATATAATACATTTGCAATACTTATTGACCTTCGCTGCGACGCGATGGTAATATCTCCATTCACGGTATGCTTGTGAAACTTGACACAGGCGCCTGGCGGCGTCGTAACCAAGCAGGCATATTAAGGCGGCGCCGGTGCTGCCATTCAAGGCGAAAAACCGGCAATCGCTCTTGATCGAGGTCCGAGTACGCCGGCTGGAAGATCTCCAACCCCGGCGCCTCGAGCCTTTAATTTTTAGGGCTGGGCGGACCCCGTTACCGAAGCATCCGTCTGTCCCCAAATCCGACTGGAGGAGAGTAGCCTTGTCTTTCCAACCGCATCTTGAAAAATGCAAGGGAAGTATCCGAGAGGTGGCTGTTGGCGCAGAGGGCAGGATCGGCGGCGAATCCACTTTCCCGTTCCATCTCTGGGAAGGGGAGATGCCCAATGCGCCCATGATAGCCATGGAGGTCTACGACGAGCCGCAGCCGGATTGGCCGGAGGCGGTCCGCAAGGTCTACGAAGGGGTCATGGACGACCCGGTGGCCTGGGCGAAGAAGTGTCAGGACGAGCTCAAGGCCGACGCTGTCTGCCTGCAGTTGAGGAGCATCGATCCCAATGGCACGGATGCTTCAGCGGACGAGGCGGCGGAGACGGTGAAGAAGGTCACGGCGGTGTTGGATATACCCGTATTCGTCTACGGCACCGGCTCAGCGGACAAGGACGCCGATGTGTTGAAGAAGATCGCCGAGGCTCTGCCTGATGAGAACATCCCGCTGGGTCCGGTAGATGACAGCAACCACCGCCTGGTGGGTGCGGCGGCCATGGGTTACAAGAAGCCGGTGATCGCCTTCACCTCCATGGACGTCAACCTGGCCAAACAGCTGAATGTGCTGCTGGTACAGCTGGGTGTCCCCGAAGACAAGGTCATCGTCGATCCCACTACCGGGGCGTTGGGATATGGCCTCGAGTATTGTTATTCTATTATGGAAAGGGATCGGCTGGCAGCGCTGTTGCAGGGGGATGACAAGATGCAGATGCCGATCTTCAATAACCTGGCACCTGAGACCTGGAAAGCAAAGGAATCCAGGGTCAGTGAGGAAGAAGAACCCACCTACGGAGATGTTGAAACCAGGGGCATCCTCTGGGAGGCTATCACCGCTACCACCCTTCTTCTGTCCGGCACCGATGTTCTGGTAATGCGCCATCCACGTGCAGTCGAGCTGGTACGGACGGCGATTGAAGGTCTCCAGGCTCAATCCAAGGAGCAATTGAATAATGAGTAACTCCCAAGAGAAAGAATCCAGGAAGAAAAAAGAAAGCATACCCAAGAGTATCGATCCGGCGGCGCTGGAGATGATCGACATCGCCGATAAGGCGGGGCTGTCCACGGTGTTCTCACGCGTGGATGAGATGAAACCCTGTCCCATCGGCGCGGCCGGCTCGTGCTGCGCGCTTTGCGCCATGGGCCCCTGCCGTCTGGTCGGCAAGAACGCGGAGGAAAAGACCGGTATCTGCGGCGCCACTCACGGCACTTTCGGTGCCCGCTACATGGTCAGATCCGTGGCGGGCGGCGTGGCCGCTCATTCCGATCATGGACGTGATATCGCCCGCACCCTGCTGGCGGTTTCCACGGGTGATGCAGAAGGTTATTCCATAAAGGACCCGGAGAAGCTGGGCCGGGTGGCGGAGATGCTGGATATCTCCACGGAGGGCAAGGACACCAATCAGCTGGCCGGCGAAGTGGCACGGAAGGCGCTGGATAATTTTAACGGCACCGCCGGCGACGAGCTGAACTTTGTGAAGCGGGCTCCGGAAAAGCGCCAGGAGCTTTGGCGCAAACTCAACCTGGTTCCCCGCGGCGTCGACCGCGAGGTGGTGGAGAGTATGCATCGCACCCATGTAGGCGTCGATCAGGACGCGGAACATCTGCTGGACCAGGCCATGCGGACTTCGCTGGCGGACGGATGGGGCGGCGCCATGCTGGCAACCGACCTCTCCGACGTTCTGTTCGGCACGCCCAAGCCTCTGGTTGCCGAGTCGAACCTGGGTGTGCTCAAGGATGACGAGGTTAACATCATCGTCCACGGCCACGAGCCGACGCTTTCGGAGATGATCGTCGCTGCCACCCAGGACCCGGAGATAATCGAGTATGCCAGGAGCAAGGGCGCCAAGGGCGTCAACCTGGCGGGTATCTGCTGTACGGCCAACGAGATATTGATGCGTCACGGTATCCCGCCGGCGGGCAATTTCCTCCACCAGGAGCTGGCCATCATCACCGGCTCGGTGGACGCCATGGTAGTGGACGTCCAGTGTGTATTGCAGGCGCTGCAGCCGCTGGCCGAGAAGTTTCATACCAAGCTCATCACCACCTCTCCCAAGGCCAAGATCCCGGGAGCTACTCACGTGGAGTTCAAAGAGGAGCGCGCTCTGGATATCGCCAAGGATATAGTCAGGATGGGTATCGATAACTATGCCAATCGCGGCGAGACCTCCATCCCTGAGCAAACCGGTGACCTGGTGGCGGGATTCTCGCACGAATACATCAGTTATATGCTGGGCGGGCGCTACCGCGCCTCGTTCCGGCCGCTGAACGATAACATCATCAACGGTCGCATTCAGGGAGCGGTGGCCATCGTCGGCTGCAACAACCCCCGCGTTACCCAGGATGAGGGCATAATCTACCTGGTGCGCGAGCTCATCAAGCGCGACATCCTGGTAGTGCAGACCGGGTGCGCCGCGCATGCGTCGGCCAAGCACGGCCTGCTGCAACCGGAGATCATGGCGGAAGCAGGCGCGGGCCTGCGCGAGGTCTGTGAGGCGGTAGGCATGCCGCCGGTGCTGCATCTGGGCAGCTGCGTCGACAATTCACGCATCATGACCGTCCTCAGCAATATCGTGGAAGAGGGCGGTCTGGGAGAGGATATCTCCGACCTGCCGGCGGCGGCCATCTGCCCCGAATATTACTGTGAAAAGGCCCTGGCCATCGGTACCTATGCCGCCGCCTCGGGCGCCTACGTCGTGTTCGGCGTGCGCAATCCGGTGGAGGACTGCAAGGAGGTCGTAGAGCTGATGTCCAACGGCTGGGAGGAGAAGGTCGGCGGTCAGCTGGTGTTCGAGCCCGACTATGAAAAGATCCTGGAGATGGTGACGAACCGCATCCAGGAGAAGAGAGAAGCGCTGGGCATCCAGGAGGAGAAGGAAAGGGTCCTCATGGACATGGCCGCCAGGCGGGAGATCTAGGCCGGCCCCGGATAGAGCTAAGGTACTGAAAGGATAACAATGAGTAAGATCATAGCTACATCAGCAATAGCCGGAGCCCACCAGATACTCGCCGAAGCGGAGGAGGCCCTGCAGAAAGCCATGGACACAGCGGGGCCGGAACAGGCAGTGGAGCTGCCCAATACCGGCTATTACCTGCCGGTGATCTACGGACTCACCGGTATCCGCGTGGAAAAGGTAAAGGACATAGAGCAGGTGCTGGAGCACGCGCGCGAACTGTTGCCCGAGCCCCCTGCCGAACGCCTGTGGACTCCCTACCTGGGCACCACCCTGGATGCCGGCATCGCCACCCTGTTCTCTGAGGAGATAATCGAGAGCCTCAAGTATGTGCTGGAGCCGGGCGCCTATACGGAGACCGACGCACCTACCGACGACAACCTCTGGCTGGGCGCCGCCGACGATGTCATCATGCGTGAGCGCGGCGTGGAGTTCGTGGACGGTACCGCCCCCGGCTTTGCCGCCATCACCGGCGCGGCGCCGGATGTGGAGACGGCGGTACAGATAGCCAATGAGCTCAAGCAGAAGATGCTCTATGTATTCATCGCCGGCAAGGACCAGGGAGTCAGCTTCGCCGAGCAGCTGGTGGAAGGCGGTGTGGAGCTGGGCTGGAACACGCGCCTGGTGCCCTTCAGCCCCTCCATCTACGGGCATATCTTCTCACTGGGATTCGCCACCCGCGCGGCGCTGGCCTTCGGCGGTGTCGAGGCCGGTGACTACCGGAACATCCTCAAGTACAACAAGGACCGCATCTTCGCATTCGTGCTGGCCTTCGGCGAGGTGACCGACAAGAAATACGCCACGGCCGCCGGGGCTATCTCCTATGGGTTTCCCACCATCGCCACCAGCGATATACCGGAGATCCTGCCCACCGGGGTCTGCACCTACGAACACGTTGTCAGCAATGTGCCCTGTGACGAGATCGTCGCCAGGGCCATCGAGGTGCGCGGGCTCAAGGTAGTGGTCACCGAGGTGCCGGTACCGGTAGCCTATAGTCCCGCCTTCGAGGGAGAGCGTATCCGCAAGGGCGAGTACTGGGTGGAACTTGCCGGTCCCAAATCAGTGGGCTGCGAGTTTACCGAGATCACCGACGATGTGGACGACGGCAAGATAGAGGTCATCGGTCCGGAGATCGATGACCTCGAAGAGGAGGCGACCGTTCCCTTCGCCATCCATGTCAAGGTCTCCGGCCGCAAGATGCAGAAGGACTTCGAGCCCATTCTCGAACGCCAGGGACATTCTTTCTTCAATGAGGCCGAAGGCGTACTGCACATGGGACAGCGTGACACCATCTGGATGCGTATCAGCAAGAGGGCTCACGATGCCGGCTTCAACTTCGAGCACCTGGGCAAGATCATCCATGCCCGCTATCATGCCGATTTCGGCACGGTGGTGGATAAGGTGCAGGTAAACATATATACCAGGGAAGAGGATGTGGAGAAGATACTGGAGGTGGCGCGCAAGGCATATCAGGAACGGGATGACCGCCTGGGCAGCCTCACCGACGAAAGCGTCGACACCTTCTACTCCTGCATCCTTTGCCAGAGCTTCGCGCCGACCCATGTCTGTGTGATAACTCCCGAGCGGCCCGGTCTGTGCGGCTCCTACAACTGGCTGGACGGCAAGGCCGCTTACGAGATGAACCCCACCGGCGGCAACCAGCCTGTTCCCAAGGGTGAGACCATAGACGATGCCCGCGGGCAATGGAGCGGCGTCAACGATTACGTGAAGGAGAACTCGCAGGGTACTGTGGAGGCTTTCAATACCTACTCCATGATGGAAGACCCCATGACCTCCTGCGGCTGCTTCGAGGTCATCAGCTGCGTGCTGCCCATGTGTAACGGCATCATGACGGTGAACCGTGAGTACAAGGGTGAGACACCCTCAGGCATGAAGTTCTCGACCCTGGCCGGCTCGGTCGGCGGCGGTGTACAGAGCCCGGGATTCCTGGGCCATTCCCGTTTCTACATGGGTTCGCCCAAGTTCATCTCCGCCGACGGCGGCATCAAGAGGCTGGTATGGATGCCCAAGGAGCTCAAGGAGGAGATGCGGGAAATCCTGATCAAGGCCGGCGAGCGAGTGGGCGTACCCGACCTGGTCGACAAGATAGCCACCGAGGAAGACGGCATCGAGGAGGACCAGGTGCTGGAGTATCTGACCAAGGTCGGCCATCCGGCGCTGGAGATGGACCCGCTGTTCTAGGCGCCTCCATAGTAGAGATCGGCAATATCAATCAGCGAGCTGTTTTCAGCATGAAGGGAGTGTAGTCAGTGGCTCTTAGCGGTCTGCAAATATTCAAGCTGCTTCCCAAGACCAACTGCAAGGAATGCGGACAGGCTACCTGCATGGCCTTTGCCATGCAGCTGGCGGCGGGCAAGGCGGAACTGGACAAGTGCCCATACGTCTCCGACGAGGCCAAGGCCGAGCTGGGCGAGGCTTCGGCGCCGCCGGTGCGCAAGGTTACCATCGGCACCGGCGACATGGCGGTGACCATCGGCGAGGAGACCGTGCTGTACCGGCATGAAAAGCGTTTCGAGCACATGCCTGGCCTGGGAGTCCTCATCACCGGCGACATGGACGACGGTGAAGTGGATTCGCTGCTGGAGCAGTTGAAGCAGCAGGAGTTCAACTACGTGGGACAGACGCTGAGGCCGCGGGTGGCGGCTATCAAGGCTGACGACGGCGCCAGGCTGGCAGAGCTGGCCGCCAGAGCGGACGAGAAGGCAGGCGCGGCGCTGGTCCTGATAAATGAGGATGCAGCCGCGCTCAAAGCCGCCGCAGAACCGCTTAAAGGCAAGAAACCACTGCTGTACGCGGCCACCGGGGCCAATTACGATGATGTGGCCGCCGTGGCCGGTGAGCTGGACGTTCCTTTCGCCATCAAGGCTGATTCACTGGAGAAGCTGGCCGAACTGGGGCAGAAGGCGATCGACGCTGATTTCAAGGAGGTAGTGCTAGATCCCTCTTCCGCGACTCTGGGGGATGTGCTCATGGACCAGACGCTTATCCGGCGCGCCGCCGTCAAGCAGACATTCCGCGCCCTGGGGTTCCCCACCATCGGCTTTCCCTGTGACATGACCGACGACAAGATGCAGGAGGCGGTCTTCGCCGCTACCTTTATAGCCAAGTATGCGGGTATCGTCATCCTGTCCGACCTGGACCCGGCGCGGGTGATGCCGCTGCTCTATCTCAGTCAGAACATTTACACGGATCCGCAGCGGCCGATGCAGATGGACCAGGGCGTCTATCCCATCAACGATCCGAATAAGGATTCACCCATACTGGTGACGACCAACTTCTCGCTTACCTACTTCACTGTATCGTCCGAGGTGGAGGCGAGCAAGGTCCCGGCCTGGCTGTGTATCATGGATGTGGAGGGACAGTCGGTGCTGACCGCCTGGGCTGCGGGCAAATTCGTAGCCGATGCCATCGCCCCCTTTATCAAGAAGAGCGGTATCGAGGAGAAGGCGCCCCACAAGAAGATTACCATCCCCGGCTATGTCGCCCAGATCTCCGGTGAGCTGGAGGAGGAGTTGGGCGACGGCTGGGAGGTGCAGGTAGGCGTACGCGAAGCCGCCGACATTCCCAAGTACCTGCGGCAGATGAGCAAGAACTGATCAGCATCGCCGGCGGCGGCTCCGGGGCGGCCGGAGCCATTCGCAATTTATTGTAAAGTCTTTGTGAGGATCCGGGTCGGCTCTGCCATGAGTGATAACCACACCCTGACAAGATCTTTTTTGAGGCCCATCACGGGAGACGCCCACCTGCGTCCACCCTGTGAGGTGACCTGCCCCATACATACCGACGTACAGCGCTATGTGCAGCTGGTGGCGGAAGGAAGACCGGCGGCGGCTCTGGCGGTGGTGCGGGAGACCAACCCGTTGCCGCAGGTAATCGGGCGGATCTGCGCTCATCCCTGTGAGGAAGACTGCCGCCGGGGACAGGTGGACGAGCCTATCGCCATCTGTAACCTCAAGAGGGCCGCCGGCGACGGCGCCGGGGATGCCGGTGCCGTAACCGTGCCACCGCAGCCGGAGTTCGCCGGCGGCCGCCAGGTGGCCATTATCGGCTCCGGGCCTTCCGGCCTGGCGGCGGCGCACGACCTGGCGCTGCTGGGGGTGAAGCCGGTCATCTTCGAACAGCAGCCCGAGCCGGGCGGGTTTCTGCGTACCGGCATACTCAACTTCCGGCTGCCCAAACACATCCTCGACGAGGATATCGCTTATATCACCGGGATGGGCGTGGAGATCAGGACCGGCGTATCCATAGGCAGGGATATCACCCTTAAGGAGCTGGACGAACAGTATGATGCCGTCCTGATCGCCGTGGGCCTGTCGCTGAGCCGCTCTATCCCGTTGCCCGGCGCGGACCTGCCGGGGGTCTGCCTGGCGATACCTTTCCTGGAAGACGTGAACGCCGGCCGCGACGTGGATCTGGGCAAAGAGATTATTGTTATCGGTGGCGGCAACGTGGCCATCGACGTGGCCCGAGCGGCGCGGCGGCTGTCGGCCGGCAAGGTGACCATGGTCTGCCTGGAGTCCGACCAGGAGATGCCGGCTCACGCCTGGGAGATAAAGGACGCCCGCGATGAGGGCATCGATATCGTCTGCGGCCAGGGCCCCAAGGCCATCCTGGGGGATGGCAGGGTCGAGGGGCTGGAGGTAAAGAAGTGTGAATCGGTGTTCGACGACAGCGGGCGCTTCGCGCCAACCTTCTGTGAGACCGAGCTTTCAACCATCGCGGGCGATACGGTGATCATCGCCATCGGACAGATGTCGGATCTTTCCTTTGTCCCCGGCAACGGTCCCGAGCTGGACCAGCGGGGGCTGCTGGTTTTCGACCGGCGGCGCTGGGCCACCACCAGACCGGGAATCTTCGCCAGCGGCGAAGTGGTCACCGGCCCGGGGGCGGCGGTGAACGCGTTGGCCAGCGGCCGGCGGGCGGCGGTCTCCATCGCCCGGTACCTGGGCCTGGACATTAAAGATTACCCCGAGCCGGAAGCCATCGGCGAACTTCCCCGGCGGGTGCGGGAAGAGCAGGTGAGGCAGGCTCCGCGGCGCCGGATGCCTACCCGCCCCGAGGATGAGCGTGTGAGTGATTTCAATGAGGTGGAGACCGGGATGGGCGAGGTTGACGCCCGCTGCGAGGCGTCACGCTGTCTGCTGTGTGGCGGCGGCGCGCGCTATTCCCAGCTGAAATGCATCTCCTGCCTGACCTGTGTGCGGGTATGCCCCTACGGCGCCCCCACTGCGGACAAGGACGGGCTGGTGGGCATCGATGCGGATGTCTGCCAGGCCTGCGGTATCTGTTTTACCCAGTGTCCGGCCAAGGCGATAGATCTGGAAGTAGTATCCGAACAAGAACTGGCGGCGCGGATAGACGCGGCCGCTGCCGGCGGCGGGACCCTGGAGTTCGGCTGCTGGTACCCGCAGACGCGGGTGGCTCCGGAAGCCCGGGCGGTGATGCTGCCGTGCACCGGCAGGCTGAGCGTGACCATGCTGCTCAGGGCGCTGGAAGCCGGGGCGGAAAAGGTGTATGTGGCCGTTTGCAGCGAGGATGACGACGGGCACTTTGTACACGGTCACCGGCAGACCCGCGCCGCCGTTCAGGAGGCGCGGTCCCTCCTGGAGGATATCGACCTGGAGCCGGACCTCATCGAGCTGAAGGTCGTGGCGGAGAAGAAATGCCTGAAGGGAGCCGCGGGATGATCGTCACCAAACCCAAACCGTTCCGGAAGATCAAGCAGTTCACCGATCCCCACGAGAACATCCTGGTGGTGGGCTGCAATACCTGTACAGCCGTCTGCCTGGCCGGAGGCGAAAAGGAGGCGGAGCAGCTGGCCGCCAGGATAAGGCTGCACCGGCGCCGGCAGGGGCTGGGCGGCAGCGTGGAGACGGTGACGGTGCTGCGGCAGTGTGAGCACGAGTTTAACGAAGAGATCGCGGAAATGGTAGAGGGCCGCGACCTGCTGCTCTCCACCGCCTGCAGCATAGGGCCGCAGGCGCTGGCCGAGCGCTACACCGGCGTGCGGGTCGCCCCGGCCATGAATACCAATATGCTGGGCATGGTCAAGGAGCATCATGTCTGGAGCGAGTACTGTGTCGCCTGTGGCGACTGCGGCATCTACAAGACCGGCGGTATCTGCCCCATCGCCCGCTGCGCCAAACAGCTGTTCAACGGCCCCTGCGGGGGTTCCCAGGGCGGCCGTTGCGAGATCTCACCCGACGTCGACTGCGTCTGGCAGCAGATCCACGACAAGATGGTATCCCTGGGGCTGGAGGATGACCTGAAGAAGATCATGGGGCCCAAGAACTGGTCCTGGTCCAACCACGGCGGTCCCCGCACGCTGAAAAAGGAAGGTTTCCAACCGTGAGGTCCGGGTCCACACTGGAAAAAGTGCTGAAGGCCGGGGCCTTTGCCGTAACGGCCGAGTTGGGCCCGCCCAAGGGCGCCGACGCCCAGGTGATAATCGACAAGGCCAATATCCTCAAGGGCCACGCCGACGCGGTCAATATCACCGACAACCAGACCGCCATCGCCCGCATGTGCAGCATGGCGGCGGCCCGGCTGGTTATCGACCAGGGCCTGGAGCCCATCATGCAGATGACCTGCCGCGACCGAAACCGCCTGGCCATACAGGCCGATATCCTCGGCGCCGCGGCGTTGGGGGTGAAGAACCTGTTATGTCTTACCGGCGACCATCAGAGCTTCGGCAACCATCCCCAGTCCAAGGGCGTTTTCGACCTGGACTCGATTACCCTGATCAACATGGTCAAAGATATGCGTGACGTGCCCGCGTTCCAGTGCGGCGAGGAGATCACGATGGCGCCGGAGCTGTTCATCGGCGCCGCCGCCAACCCCTACGCCGACCCCTTCCCTTTCAGGGCCATACGCCTGGCCAAGAAGGTGGACGCGGGAATCGATTTCGTGCAGACGCAGATAATCTACAATGTGGAAAAGTTTGAGGAGTTTATGGCCCAGTGCCGCGAGCTGGGGGTCAGCGAGCGATGCCACATCCTGGCGGGCGTGGCGCCGCTGAAGAGCGCCGGTATGGCCAGGTACATGAAGAAGCGCGTGGCCGGCATGGACGTCCCCGACCAGGTGGTCGAGCGCCTGAGCTCGGCCACGGATGCGCAGGATGAGGGCATAGATGTATGCGTAGAGGTGATCGAGCGCGTCAGGGAGGTCGAGGGCGTCGCCGGCGTCCACATCATGGCGGTCGAATGGGAAGAATCGATACCGGAGATAATGAAGCGCGCCGGTCTGAAACCGGGTTCGGCGTCGTTATAGGATACAGGGCCGGCGCCCGGGTACGATTTTCACCCTGTTGAGCACCGCGGTCGGATATATTAATGGATAGATTAAATAGATAGCATGAAACTGCACTCAAGGAGGCTGAATGAAGGCGATTGCTGAGAATATCAACGTGATGTCCAAGAGCATCGGTGGGGCCATGAAGGAAAAGCAGGCCGGACCGATTCAGAAGCTGGCAAAGGAATGTACCGAGGCCGGCGCCGATCTGCTGGACATCAACCTGGGCCCGGCGCGCAAGGGCGGTCCGGAGTTGATGGAATGGGTGGTCAACACGGTCCAGGAGGTGTCGGATCTGCAGCTGTGCCTGGATACCAGCAACCACGAGGCCATGGAGGCCGGAATCAACGTCTGCAACAAGAAACCGTTGCTCAACTCCTTTAGCGCCCAGCCGGACAAGATGGAGAACATCCTGCCGCTGGCGGCGAAGTATGAGTGTGAGGTCGTGGGGCTGACCATGTCCACCCACATACCCATCGATGCCGACGAACGCATCGCCATCGCCTGTGAGATAGTGGCGGCGGCCAATGAGTTGGGCGTACCCAACGAGCGCATCTGGATAGATCCCATCATCCTGCCCATCGGCGTGGAGGTGGGTCAGGCCCACGCCGTCGCCGTACAGGAAGTGCTGCGGATGCTGCCCGAGGTGTTCGACCCGCAGGTGCAGACGACCTGCGGCCTGTCCAACACCTCCAACGGGGCGCCGGACGAACTGCGCAGCGCCATCGATCGCGCTTTCCTGCCGATGCTGGCCGCCTGCGGCATGACCTCGGCCATCGTCAACGCCAAGGACCCGGAGATGATGCGGACTATCAGGCTCATCAAGGCGCTGAAGAACGAGTCGCTGTATTCCGTCTCTGACGCGGAGCTGAAATAAGCAGTCGTCTGTGGAATCCGGGGTCGCCGTACAGGTGAAGGCCCGGGCCGCGGGCCTGGAGTGAAAGGCATAGACCAAGTGACATCCGGCAACAGCGAGATAACAGAGGACGGGGACGCCAGGCTCCTGGTAGAGGCGCTGCGGACCATCCAGGAAGAGGACGGTGTACTTACCGGGGCGGCGCTGAGAGAGCTGGCCTCGGAATACATGGTATCGCCCTCGAGGCTTTACGGTGTAGCCGCCACCTGTCCGGAGTTTTCCTTCGAAGCGGCGGTCGAGGACCGGCGGCCGCAGGGCCCACCTGTGGAAGAGCCGGAATTCTTCAACAGGATAATCCGGGCGGGGCACGCGCAGTTGGTGGTGTCCGGAGCCCTGACGCAGAGGTTCGCCCATCCGCCCGCCACTATCGAGGCATATGTCGATGCCGGCGGCATGGGCGCCCTGGCCCGGGCCAGCGGGGACATGAAGCCGGAACACGTGCTCTCGGAGATCGTTCTGGGAAAGATCACGCGCAAGGACGCCGAATGGCAGGCGGCGGCGGTTACCGAGCAGCCGTTCATCATAGCCAACTGCCATGCGGGCGACCCTATCGCCGGCCAGGCCACAACCCTGCTGGACAGGGACGCCTACTCGGTGCTGGAGGGTATGCACTGTGCGGCGGTGGCGCTGGGAGCGCGGCACGGATTCCTGTATACGGCGAACCTGACCGGGGAGGAGGAAACCAGGCTGAACCGTACAGCCCTGGATATTGCGGCAGCTGCGGACGGCGATTTTGCCGTCACAGTCGTGCCGGGAGTGAATAGCCTGGTAGGTTCGGAGGATTCGGTGGCACGGGCCGTCATCGATGGACGGCGACCGGTACCGTCGGCGCAAAGGACGGGAGTCCTCCTGCTGCGGGGGAGGGCTGCGGTCATCGACAGCGCCGAGATGTTCGCCAATGTAACCGCCGTACTGGCCAGCGGTGAACCGGCCGGCACCAGACTCTACCGGGTCACCGGGGCGGTAGACCGCCCGGGTATCATCGAGGCGGACGCGTCGGCGACGGTAAGGGAGTTGGCGGAGAGGGCGGGCACCCATGCCGGTGCCCAGGCGCTGGTAGGCGGCCTGTCGGGAGCGTTCCTGACCGAGGGGCAACTGGACCAGCGCATGTCGGTCCTGAAGCCGGCGGATAACCCCCGCTGGCGTACGGTACACATGTTGCGGGACCGACGGGATATCTTTCCCAACGCCCGGGAGATGGCGGCCTACAACGCCCGCTATCTGTGCGGCCGCTGCGTGCCCTGCCGTATCGGCTCGGTACGCATGGCAGAGATGATCGAGGCGTTCCCGCCGGATGCGGAGACGCTGGCAGAACTGGCCGAAACCCTGGTCGCCACAGCCCTTTGTCCGGTAGGCAGGGGAGCGGCGGGAATGATAAGGTCGGCGCTGAAACGAATTATATAACCCATGAGGTAAGAGGAGGCCATGTACAAGATACTGGAAAAAGTGGACTATTCAGATGACACCTATATGCAGGTCATCGAGGCTCCGGCGGTAGCCCGAACCGCCCAGGCGGGGCAGTTCCTGATCGTGAAGCTTCACGAGGAGGGAGAGCGCATCCCGCTCACCATCGCCGACTTCGACCGCGACCGGGGCACGGTGACTATCGTGGTACAGGCCATAGGCAAGACCACGCGTGAACTGCAGACCTATGCAGCTGGCACCAGTCTGTCCAATGTCATCGGTCCCCTGGGACTGCCCAGCGAGATCGAGAACCACGGTACGGTCATCTGCGCCGGCGGCGGCGTTGGCGTGGCGCCGGTGTTTCCCATAGCCCGCGAACTGAAGAAAGCGGGCAATAAGGTGATCTCCATAGTCGCCGCCAGGACCAAATCGCTGCTGCTGTGGGAGGACAGGATGAAGGAGGTCAGCGATGAGGTGATCGTCACCACCGACGACGGCTCCTGTGGCCGTGAGTGCCTGGTGACCGAGCCTATCAAGGAGATGTGTGAGGAGGGTGATGTAAGTCTGGTCTATGCCATCGGGCCGGCGATCATGATGAAATTCTGCTGCAAGACGACGGAGCCCTTTGGGGTCAAGACCATCGTCAGCCTTAACTCCATCATGGTGGACGGCACCGGCATGTGCGGCGCCTGCCGCGTCAGCGTCGGCGGGGAGACCAAGTTCGTCTGTGTCGAAGGGCCGGAGTTCGACGGCCACCAGGTCGACTTCGACCTGCTGATGTCGCGCCAGCGCCAGTACCTGGAACAGGAGAAGATCGCCTATGACTATTACTTGGAATGCCGGGGTGATAAAGCATGTCTGACATAGAGAACAAGGGAAACGAGGGAGAGCGCGAGCTTTCGAAAAAGGAGCGCATGGCGATTCCGCGAACGCCTATGCCCGAGCAGGAACCCAAACAGAGGGCCGGCAACTTCGAAGAAGTGACCATGGGTTACTCGGACGAGAAGGCGATCACGGAAGCTTCACGTTGCCTGCAGTGCAAGAAACCCAAGTGCGTGGCCGGCTGCCCGGTAGGGATCGACATCCCCGCCTTTATCGACGCCATCGCCAAACAGGATCCGGCCGCCGCCATCGCCAAGCTCAAGGAGACCACCAGCTTCCCGGCGGTGTGCGGGCGTGTCTGTCCGCAGGAGGAGCAGTGCGAAAAGGTCTGTATCGTGGGCAAGAAGCACGAGCCGGTTGCTATCGGCCGCCTGGAGCGTTATGCCGCCGATTGGGAGGCCGCGCAGGGTGAGGCGGCCAAGCCGGAGATCGCGACAGGCAAGGGCAAGAGGGTGGGCATCGTAGGCTCGGGCCCGGCAGGGCTTACCTGTGCCGGCGAGCTGGCCAAGGAGGGTTACCAGGTGGTCATCTACGAGGCCTTGCATAAGCCGGGAGGAGTGCTTTCCTACGGAATCCCCGAGTTCCGCCTGCCCAAAGATATCGTATACCGGGAATGTGAGTACGTGGAGAGCCTGGGCGCCGAGATAAAGCTGGATTATGTCATCGGCAAAACCATGACTATCGACGAGATGATGGACGACGGGCATGACGCGGTATTCCTGGCCAACGGCGCCGGTCTGCCGGTGTTCATGAACATACCCGGGGAGAACCTGAACGGCGTGTTTTCCGCCAACGAGTTCCTTACCCGCGCCAACCTGATGAAGGCCTTCAGGTTCCCCGAATATGACACGCCCATCAAGGTGGGCAAGAAGGTGGCCGTGGTCGGCGGCGGCAATGTGGCCATGGATGCCGCCAGGACGGCGCTGAGGCTGGGAGCGGACGTACACCTGATATACCGGCGCTCCCGGGAGGAGATGCCGGCGCGTGATGAAGAGATCCACCACGCCGAAGAGGAGGGCATCCAGTTCCATCTACTCACCAACCCCACGCAGATCATCGGCGATAACGAGGGTTGGGTCGAGGAGATCGAGGTCATCGAGATGGAACTGGGCGAACCGGATGCTTCCGGCAGGAGGCGTCCGGTGCCGGTGGAGGGCTCCGAGAGCCGCATACCCATCGATGTGGTCATCATATCAGTAGGGACCCGGTCCAACCCGATATTGACCCAGGCTACGCCTGACATGGAACTGAACAAGTGGGGCAACATCGTCGCTGACCCGGACACGCTGGCTACCAGCAAGGAGGGTGTGTTCGCCGGCGGTGATATCGTCACCGGCGCCGCCACCGTGATCCAGGCCATGGGTGCCGGCAAGGTGGGCGCGCGTTCCATCGACCGTTTTCTGCGGGGGCTGCCGCTGAAGCCCGAGCCTGAGGAGGAAGGGGCCGAGGCGGAAGGAGCGGCGGCCAAATAAGGCATGATACTCATGGGCATGGTGAAATGACAGACAGAAACGATGTCGTCAGGCTGACGATCGAGGGCAGGGAGGTCGAGGCGGCCCCCGGGATGACCATCTTCGAGGCCGCCCGGGACGCGGATATCCGCATCCCCAATCTCTGTAATGACGGACGGATCGAACCGGTCGCATCGTGTCGCATGTGCGTGATCGCCATCGGCGGTGAGGCGGGCCTGAAGACGGCCTGCACCACGCCGGTGGCCGATGGCATGAAGGTGAGTGTCGACAACGAGCAGTTGCGCTCCGTGCGCCGCCTGGTGCTGGAGCTTATCCTCTCGGACCACAATGCCTACTGCCTGCCGCCCTGTCAGAACGGCTGTCCCGATCAGCTGGACATACCCGGCTACGTGAAGGCGGTTGCCGATGGGGATCCGCGGGAGGCGGTGCGTATTATCAAGCAGCGCCTGCCCTTCCCCCGGGTGCTGGGCCGGGTGTGCCCCCGCCCCTGCGAATCGGTCTGCCGGCGGGGCGAGAATGACGATCCCGTCTCCATTTGCAACATCAAGCGGTTCGCCGGCGACGAGGCGGCGGGCCAAGACGTCCTGCCCTTTCCCCGGGAGGAAGCCAGCGGCATGAAGGTGGCCGTGGTCGGCGCCGGCCCGGCCGGTCTCACCTGCGCCTATTACCTGGCTCTCAAGGGACATCAGGTGATCATCCATGAGTCCCTGCCGGAGCCGGGTGGCATGCTTCGCTATGCCATCCCCGAGTACCGGCTGCCCACCGGGGTGCTGGAGGAGGAACTGGAGGAGCTCTGGTCCCTGGGGGTGGAGTTGAAGACCGAATCCGCCATGGGCAGGGACTTTGATATCGACAGCCTGCTGGCTGACGGTTACCGGGCGGTCTTCCTGGCGATGGGGGCTCACGGCGACCACCAGATGATGATTCCCGGAGAGGAGGCGGAAGGGGTACTGTCATCCGTTGATTTCCTTCGGCGGGTGCGGGCCGGCGACAAGGTGGAGATCGGCAGGCGGGTGGTGGTGGTCGGCGGCGGCTTTACCGCCATCGACGCCGCCAGGACCGCCATCCGGCTGGGAGCCGAGGAATCCACCATCGTCTACCGCCGCAGCCGCGAGCAGATGCCGGCCCACGAGTCGGAAGTGGAAGAAGCAGAGATCGAGGGCGTGTCATTACAACTGCTGGCCATCCCCGAGCTTATAGAGACCCTGGACGGCCGCGCCAAAGCCCTGCGCTGCCTGCAGGCGGAGCTGGTGAAGACGGCAGGCGGCAGGCGGCCGCGGCCCATGGCCATCCCCGGCTCCGAGTTCGACATCATCGCCGACACCATTATCGTCGCCATCGGTCAGAAACCGAAACTTTATCACGAGGAAGACGGCCGGCAGGTGCTGTTCCTGCCGGAGAAGGACGGGGTGAAAACCACGGAATGGGGCACCATCGAAGCCAACCGGCTGACGCTTCAGACCGAGCGGCCGCAGGTGTTCGCCGGCGGTGACGTGGTTAGCGGCCCGGCCACTGTAATCCAGGCGGTAGCCGCCGGCCGCAAGGCCGCGGCCAACATCGACGCCTACCTGCGCGGCGAGAGTGTCGTCGAGTCCTCACGCCAGTTCACCGAGGCTGAGCCCGTATACCTGGACATCAAACAGGTGCCGCAGGTGGATACGCCACGCCAGCCCATGCCCACCCTTTGCCCTGAACGCTGCTGCCCCGATTTTACCGAGGTGGAGCTGGGCTTTACCTGGCAGCAGGCCCGCATGGAGGCGACGCGCTGCATGCAATGTGTGTGCCAGGCGGAACAGTTTTGCGAACTTCGCCGTCTGGGGGCGGAGTATGGGATAACCAGCAACCGCTTCCAGGGCGCCATGCGCCGGGTCCCGGTGGTGGAGGACGGCAACCCCGTCATCTCCCGGGACTACGAAAAGTGCATCGACTGCGGCGCCTGCGCCGGGATCTGTGATGAACAGATGGCTGTCCAGGCGGTGGAGATGGCGGGTACGGGCATGGATACCCATGTGGCCTGTGCCTTCGAGGGCGCTCTGAAAGAGACAGATTGCGTTTTCTGCGGGCAGTGTGTCTCTGTCTGTCCCACCGGCGCCCTGGACAACCGCATGAGCCGTGACCTGAGGCCGCTGCCGCTGAGGGGCAAGCCCGAGGAGGTGCAGGAGATAAACACTACCTGCTGTTATTGCGGCGTGGGCTGTTCCCTGACCCTCAATGTGGACGGCGGACGTATTATCGAGGTAACGGCTGACGATGACTGCAGCGTCAACGGCGCCAGCCTCTGTGTGAAGGGCCGATATGGTTTTGATTTCATCCAGAACCCCGAACGCCTGCGGCAGCCTTTAGTCCGGCGCGACGGTGAACTGGTCCCGGTTTCATGGGAAGAGGCGCTCGAGGAGGTGAGGGCCAACCTTGAGCGCATCCGCGACCAGCACGGTGGCCGGGCGATCGGCGCCCTGGCTTCCGGACGTTGCACCAACGAGGATAATTACCTGATGCAGAAGTTCATCCGCTCGGTGATCGGCAGCAACAACGTGGACCACTGTGCCCGTTTATGACACGCTCCCTCGGTCGCCGGTCTGGCGACAGCGTTCGGCAGCGGAGCCATGACCAACTCCATCGCCGACCTGGGTTCGGCGGATGTGCTGCTGCTCATCGGCTCCAACACCACCACCGCCCATCCGGTCATCGCCATGCAACTGAACCTGGCGCTGAGGCGGGGGATGAAGCTCATCGTGGTAGATCCGCGGGCGACGACCCTGGCTCGCCGGGCGGACATCCACCTGCAGATTAATCCGGGGACTGATGTGCCCCTGCTCAAGGCGATGATGCGGGTCATCGTCGACGAGGGCCTGCAGAATGATTCCTTCATCGAACTGCGGACCGAGGGATACCAGACACTTACCGAAAGCCTGAGGGAGCTGACGCTGGAGCAGGCGGCAGCGATATGCGGCGTTAGCGCCGATGATATCGCCGGCGCCGCCGGGCTTTATGCCGGAGACGGCCGCAGCTCCATCACTTACTGCCTGGGGGTGACCCAGCACGCGACAGGGACCGATAACGTCCGCAGCATAGCCAACCTGGCCATGCTCACCGGCAATATCGGCCTGCCGGGGACCGGCGTAAACCCGCTGCGCGGCGCCAACAATGTACAGGGATGCTGTGACATGGGAGGGTTGCACGACCTGTTGCCCGGATACCGGAAAGTCAGCGACGAAGCGGCCCGCGCCCACTTTTCCCAGGCCTGGGATGCTCCCATCGACGATGATCCCGGACTGAGCGTCACCGAGATGATAGACGCCGCCAACGCCGGCGGGCTGAAGGCGATGTATGTGATGGGTGAAAACCCCATGATGTCCGATCCGGACGTATCCCATGTAAAGAGCGGCCTGGAGAACCTGGACTTCCTGGTGGTACAGGACATCTTCCTCACTGAGACGGCGCTGCTGGCGGACGTGGTGCTGCCGGGTACGACCTTCGCCGAGAAGAACGGCACCTTCACCAACACCGAGCGCCGGGTGCAGCGGGTACGCAAGGCTATCGAGCCCGAAGGTGATGCCCGTGCCGACTGGCGCATCGTCCGTGATGTGGCCAATTCCATGGGTGCCGGCTGGGGCTACGCCAGCCCCAAGGATGTACTCAACGAGGCAAGGCGGTTGGTGCCACAGTACGGTGGCATCCGCTACGGCCGGCTGGAGCAGGGAGGGGTACAGTGGCCCTGTCCCGCCGAGTCTCATCCCGGCACCGCCATTCTGCATTCCGAGGAGTTTATCTGCGGCCGCGGCAAGATGGCCGCCGTAGATTTCATCGAAGCCGCTGAGTTGCCGGATGAGGAGTATCCCTTCATCTTCAATACCGGTCGCGACCTGATGCACTTCCACACCGGCAGCATGACGCGGCGTTCGCGGGGGCTGGATCAGCTCAAACCTGAGGCGCGCGTGGACATGAATCCGGTGGACGCGGAGGCGCTGGGTGTGGAAGAGGGCCAGATGGTCAGGGTATCCAGCCGCCGCGGCAGCATCGAAGCACGCATCGCCATAAGCGGGAAGTCAGCCGCCGGCAGCGTGTTTCTACCCTTCCACTATGCCGAGGCCGCCGCCAATATGCTTACCAATACGGCCCGCGACCCCATATGCAAGATACCCGAATTAAAGGTATGTGCTGTGCGAGTCGAGAAGGTCTGATAGGAATCCAGGCACCGTAAGGGCCGGCGGCAATATACTTGACCAATTTAGTCAATATTGTTGACTTTAAAAAGATTTAGGAGTATAAACAATCTAGGGTAGGATGTAGGGCAATCCGATTGGCTGCGAGACGCTCCCAGGTTAACCCCCCCAGATACCTGGCTTGCTACTACCGGATACGGCTAGGGACAGGATACCGTTGGAAAATACACCTGAATCAGGGCTGGGTGCGCAAAAACAGAGTGCTCCCGACGAATGGAGCTTCCTGCCATACGAAACGGAGCTGGAGGCTCCCAGGCGGGAGCTACAGGTGATGCGGACTGTCCGGGCGCTGGTAATCCCCACGGTCGACGCCGTAACCATCGCCCTGGCGTTGATGTTCTCCTTCTATATCGGGCAGAACTGGGTTAATGTGGGCAGGCTCAGCAGTATTCTGGGGGCAAACGTCGGCAGCATCAGTAGTGAGTTGATGTTGCTTGGTATGGCTACAATCCCGCTCTGGCTGCTGGTATTTACTCTTTTCGGCGTTTACCGGCGCGAAGTAACGCGGCTGGCGGTCTCTACTTTCGACGAGCTGCCGCAGACCATCGGCGCCCTGGCGGTAGGCGCCTGGCTGAGTGTATCGTTCCTGTTGCTGGTGACCGATGACACCATATCCTTCAAGGCCACCTGGGTATTCGTGGCTATCGCCTGGCTGCTGCTCATATTCATGCTGCCCCTGGCCCGGGCTGTGGTCAGGATAAGCCTCTCCTTTTATAACCCCTTCCAGACCAGCGCGCTGGTTGTCGGCGCGGGCGAGGTCGGTCGCAGCCTGATAGGCCGCCTCCATCGTCACAAGGAATACGGTCTGAGGGTGGTCGGTTTCCTCGACTCCGTTTCACCGGAGGAGGGTGAACGGCGGGGCGATGTGCAGCTGCTGGGGCGGCCGTCGGACCTGAGGGCCATCGTGGACCGGTATGGTATCAGCCATGTGCTCATAGCTTTCTCCAGTGCTCCCTACACCAGGATCCTGGAGGTCATCCATGAGTGCCAGGAGATGAAGGTGGGGGTGAGCGTCGTGCCCCGGTTCTTCGAAGCACTGTCGGCGCGGGTCGAGATGGAGGACGTGGAGGGCCTGACGATGGCCAGCCTGCCGCATTACGCCAGCCACGGGCTGCTGATGAGGGTTGCCAAACGGGCGATGGACCTGCTCGGCGCCACCGTCGCGACTATCATCATCTCACCGGTATTGCTGCTGACCGGCCTGCTGATCAAGGTCGACTCGCCCGGGCCCATCCTGTTCAAGCAGGAGCGGATGGGGAAGAACCATAAACGCTTCACAATGTACAAGTTCCGTTCGATGCGGATCGACGCGGAGGCGATGAAGGACCAGCTGGAGGATCAGAGCGACGCCGCCGGCCCCATCTTCAAGATGAAGGATGATCCCCGCATCACCCGGGTGGGGCGGGTGATCCGGCGTCTGAGCATAGACGAACTGCCCCAGCTGATCAACGTGTTCCGCGGCGAGATGAGCCTGGTCGGGCCGCGGCCGCTGCCGTTGGAAGAGGCGGAGGCCTGCACTGGTACGGCGGACATGCGCCACATGGTGCAGCCGGGCATAACCGGCCTGTGGCAGATACTGGGCCGCAGCGACATCCCCTTTGAGGAGATGATGCAGCTGGATTATATATACGTGACCAACTGGACACTCCGGTGGGATTTCAAGATCATCTTCAGGACTTTCATCGTCATCATCCGCAAGCGCGGCGCCTACTGACATAGACCGCTAAAATTCAGTACATCTGTGACTGCAGCGAAAACCCAAGTGCCAGACTCTAATAATCCATCAGGAAACCCTGGTTCAAACGCGTCGGCGTATCTTCCCCATATGGCCCGGGGAGCCCTCATTAACTTCTCCGGCATCGCCGGCCGCATGGTATTGCTCTACGTGTATACCTTTATCCTGGCCCGCATGTTGTCCGTCAGCGACCTGGGAACCTACTTCCTGGTGTTTACCATCATCAACCTTTTCGGCTTGGCGGCCATGGTGGGTCTGGACATGGGCGTTGTCCGGTTCGTGTCCCTGTACGCCGGGGAAGGGAAGTTCGGCAAGGCACGGCAGATAGTACGTTACGGGCTGCTATTCGGGTTGCCGGTCGGTATCACCCTCACGGTCATGCTGTTCTTCGCGGCACCTTTTATCAACGAGCATTTCCTGGACAACACCGCGGTATCCTTGACGGTAATGCGGGTGTTCGCCTTGGCGATACCGTTTATGGTGGCTGCCCGGTTGTTTAACGCCACAACACAGGGCATGCACCGGATGCAGTATCAGGTCTACAGCCGCGATATCGGCGAACAGGGTGCAAAGCTTTTCCTTTCCATCGTGGTGTTGCTTCTGGGCGCGGGGATTCTGGGTGTGGTTTGTGCCAATGTCGCCGCGGTGGCCCTGGCGACAGCCATGGCTCTGTATTTTGCTCTGAAGGTCTTGCCATCATCCGGCGAGGCCGGGTCCGGGGGGGCGGCCGGTTCCCTGCTTCGCTACTCCCTCCCGTTGGTGTTCGCGAACATCCTGGTGGCTCTCTGGCTGCAGGTGGATATCCTGATGTTGGGCTTTATGGGCACCACGGAGGATGTGGGCTTTTACGGTGTCGCTTTGAAGTTGTCCCTGTTCGGCGCCAAGATCATCTCCTCTTTTTGCATAGTGTTCGCTCCTATTATTTCAGACCTGTGGAATCGGGACAGGGCAACGGAGCTCAAGGAGCTTTACGTTACCGTCAGTCGCTGGATCTTCATCTCCAGCCTGCCGATCTTTCTCGCTTTGATCCTGTTTTCCGATTCACTGATGAACATATTCGGCTCTGAATTCGTAACAGGCAGTGAGGCCCTGATTATTCTTGCCATCGGGCAGTTCCTGAGCGCCGCGACCGGTGCGGCAGGCATGATGGTCCTTATGTCGGGCCATTCAAAACTGGAGTTACTGAATGTGGCGGTGGCTCTGGTGGTGGATGTCATTCTCTGCCTGTTGCTGATCCCCGGATACGGATTCATGGGAGCAGCCATAGCTCATATGGTGTCCATGGGGGTGGCTAACCTCATGAGGATCGTGGAGGTATGGTTATTCATGCACGTATTTGCCTATGATCGTACTTTCCTCAAGCCCGTACTGTCAGGTGTGGCGAGCGCCATAATGGTATCCGTGATCGGTGTGTTTATCTTGACGGGCGCCGGCATTATGCAGTTGCTGATTCTTGCTTCCCTCCTTCTTTTCTTCTATGTTCTGGTAATTGTGATATTGGGTCTGGAGGAGCAGGACAGGTCTTTGTTGAGGACGATCAGGGCCGGTATGGCCAGGTCATGAACAGGGTGCGGTTTGCCTGAATCCGGGGTACGGAAAGGTTTTAAATGTCCAAATTATGCATAATCGGGCTGGACGGGGCGACTTTCACCGTCATTGATTACCTGGTGGAGCAGAAACGCCTGCCTAATTTCTCACGTTTGATGGATGAAGGCAGCCACGGCACGCTGCTGTCTACCGCGCCCCCGCTTACCTGGCCGGCGTGGGCTTCGTTCTTTACCGGCACCAACCCGGGTAAAACCGGAGCGGCTGATTTATTCAAGTTCCGCCCCGGGACCTACAAGCTGGAACCGATGAATGCCGGCAATCTCCACGGTACGCCCTTCTGGTCCCTGGCCGGCAGCCAGGGCAAACGGGTATGCGTCTACAATGTGCCGGTGACCTATCCGGCCGTCCCGGTGAACGGTATCCTCATATCCGGCCTGGATGCTCCCGGTTTCAATGATAAATCCATCTATCCGCTGGAGCTCAGGGAAAAACTACTGGAAGCGGTCCCCGAGTTTCGAATCTCCTTTGAAAATGATGCCAAATACCTGGTTAACAACCATAAAGAACCTGTAAAAGAGTGGATACGGCAATTGAAAGACTATCTGAAGATGGAGATCAAGGTCATCAACTATTTGATGCAGTTGGAGGACTGGGATCTTTTCGTGTCCGTCATCAGGTCTACGGATATCTTTCAGCATACCCTGTGGGCTGACATCGAGAAGGTGATTGCCGGCGAGGAGGTCTCCGGGATGGAGATGATGCGGGCCGAAGCTGTTTTTGCCTGCTATGAGTCCATTGACCGTGAGCTGGGCGAGTCATGGTCCAGGTGGGGCTCCGACAGGAACCTGATTATCATGTCGGATCACGGTTTTGGCTGCCTGAGAGGGATCGTGTCTATAAACCGGGTACTGGCCGGAGCCGGCTTGCTGAAATTCCGTCCGGTGAGCAGCAAGAAGCGCTCGAGAAGTTATCTAGTGAAAAAACTGCAGGAACGCCTGCCGCTGGAAACCAGGCAGAGGATCAAGCGCTTCCTGGGGAGAGGGGGAGCTGAAGAGCGCTGGTTTTCATATGTGGACGTGCTTGTCGCCGATATCGACTGGGAGCGGACTAAAATCTGTTCGATCGGCGGGTTCGGCTGTTTATATGTGAACCTGAAAGGCCGCGATCCCCTGGGAACGGTCAGCAGTGAGGAAGAGCGGCAGGAGGTGCTGGCTGCGGCGGAAACCGCCATATCAGAGCTGAGAGACCCTCGAGACGGGCAACCGATGGTTACAAGGTTCTACCGGAAAGAAGATATTTATCATGGTCCGCTTATGCCGGAGATACCGGATTTGATAGTAGATCTGCGTGACTGGGCCTACTGTACCGTTATCGGTACCGCCAGCGACCTGGCGGCAGAATCGATAATCAGGGAACCAACACGAGAATGGAAGCAGCTGGCTCATACCGGCGCGCACAGGCGCGAGGGGATACTTGTTCTGCACGGTCCCGACGTGGATCATGCGAAACTCAAAGGCGCTCAAATGGTGGATATTGCTCCCACAGCGCTAAACATAATAGGAATATCAGCGTCACGGGATTATGACGGCCAGGTTTTGGAAGCGGCCTTGTCGGGCGGCAGGGCCAAACAGGTGAGGGAAACTGATATAACCGATGACGCTGTCAGGGAAGAACACAAGCCGGCAGGCGACACTTATTCTGACTCAGATGAGGAGGAAATCAGAAACAGGCTCAGTGATCTGGGTTATCTATAAGCCGGTATCAAGCACGAAGATATAAATATGTCAGTCGGAAACAATAATTCAAAGGCAGAAGAATGATCACACTCGTAAATATAAGCTCTCCTGAGTTCCTGCGAACAGCGCCCTTGGGTCTGCTTTATGTTGGCGGCGCGCTGAAAAAGGCCGGATATGAAGTGGAGATATTACACTTCCCGCCTGAAGAAATAGATAGATTTGCAGCTGACATTGCCAGCAGAAACCCTTTGTTTGTGGGGTTTTCCTTGTTTACCAGTAATCAAACAAGATTCTCAGCACAGCTTTCAAGGAAGATCAAGGAGAGTTGCGATTCGCCGGTGGTGTGGGGCGGTGTGCATCCGTCCATGGTTTCGGAGCAGACACTTGGCGAGTCATATATTGACACGATCGTCATAGGGGAGGGCGAAGAAACGGTCGTTGAGCTGGCTGATGCCATCGAGGGAAAAAAAGAATTGAATGACGTAAGGGGTATCGGTTACAAGAAAGACGGCGATCTGGTATTTACGCAAGAGCGTCAACTTATTAAGAACCTGGACGATTATAAACTCGATTGGGACCTGGTCAACATAGAGAATTACATGGTTCCGATGTGGGGTCAGAAAAAAGCCATAAACTTCATCACCTCCAGGGGTTGCCCATTCAAATGCGGATTCTGCTACAACCTCAGGTTCAACAGGGGACGCTGGAGGGGGCACTCCAGAGAGTTTGTCATATCGGAAGTTCAAAAGCTCAAGGATCAATATGGTATAGACGGAATCAGGTTCTATGATGACAACTTCTTTGCCAACAAGAAGAGGGCGATCGACATCGTAAGAGCGATCGACCTTCCCTGGGAAGCAGAGTTCAGGGTCGGTTCAATTACCGATGAGCTGGCAAGGGACATCAGGGACACGAATTGTCAGGGAATATGTTTTGGTCTGGAGTCGGGAAGTGACAGGATCCTCAAAATGATAAATAAGCAACAAAGTGTTGAGGAGATAATCAAGGGAATCACGATTATGTCAAGGTACCCCGAGGTCAGAATCTCAGGGTGCATCATACTGGCAAATCCGACGGAGACCAGGGAAGAAATCAGGAGTACGATAGATCTGTGTTTAAAACTATGGAAAATACACCCCCGCATAGAATTCTCATTGGGTACATTTCTTCCATATCCGGGCGTACCACTTTACGACCTCATCCTGGAGACTGACTATGAACCGCCAGGGAATACTGAAGGCTGGGAAGTAGTCAACAGGGGCAATAACAGAATGAAGGTAGAGTGGCTACCGTGGGTTACGGGCAAAGACAGGCAGGATTTTGTCTATGCGGGAAGATACGCGAAAATTCTGCAGCTGGGGAACCTCAAGGTGCCGTTGCTGAACAAGATCGCCTACTGGAGACTGTCGAGTTACAACTTTGATTATCCGGTCGAGCTGGGGGCGCTGGAATGGGTCTATGGCAAATTCACTGATCGAAGCAGCAGGCTCAGCAAGATGATGCGGAAGATAATACCCCATATAGTTCAG
>BDUA01000055.1 GCA_002897715.1 bacterium BMS3Abin01 | reverse complement strand
GGACCCATCAGCAACTGGTGCCCTGGCTGCGCCGGTTGAGCGCCGAGCAGAACCTGCCCTTCGACAAGGCCGTGGTAAGGAACCAGAGCAGCCGCTGGGCCAGCTGCTCGCCGCAACGTACCATCAGCATCAACCAGAAGATGCTGTTCCTGCCCCCGCACCTGGTCAACTATGTCTTCATCCACGAGCTTTGCCACCTGGTCCACCTCAACCACTCCTCACGCTTCTGGGACCTGGTAAGCCGGAAGGAACCCGCTTATCGCCGGCTGGACCGGGAGCTAAGCACCGCCTGGAAGTCCATCCCGTCATGGCTGGATGATCAGTAATCAGGATCTGCGGGGCAAGCCTGAGGCAACCGCTTACCGGTCAGGACGGCCGTTAATGCTGTTGATGGCCTGGCTTGCCTCGCTGACCGCCTGGCTGTCCAGCTCATGCGCCTGCGCCAGCTGGCCGGCATCATCGTTCCTGAGCCCTGATACCTGGAGGCGGTAGAACTGAAGCCATTTACCGAAGGCGGAGATGAGCTGCCGGTGGGCCTCTGCCAGCCCCTGGGGCGGTTCCATGCCCTCCAGCGTCCCGACCATCACCGTGAACTCCCTTACCCCATCGTCGGCGTCGGCGATCAGCGTCGCCGTATCGATCACCCCGGCCTGCTGCCTGTCCACCTGCCGGCTGTAATCCCTGTTGACCTGGTCGGCATGGTCGGCCAGGTCGCTCACGTCGCTGGCATAAGCGCCCGCATCCGGGCTGGCGGGCGTGGTGGCCATCACATCCGTCGCCGCACCGGGTACATCGCCGCCGCCACAGCCCGCGGACAGGCCCGCGGCAAGCACCACCGCCAGCAGGGCCGCTATCCTCATCGCTCTCGTTATCACCGCTGGCGCCGGCAAACGGCTGCGGGTGTGCATGTCATACCTCCCTGCATTAAAGCTGTCTGACCGGATTGGACAGTATTCCTATCCCCTCTATCCCGATCTCCACCGTGTCACCGTCGCGGAGAGCGAACTCATTGGGCACCATGATACCGGTACCGGTGGAAACCACGGTTCCGGCGGGGATAGGATTGTCACGGTAGAGATATTCGTTGAGTTCTTCGTATCTGCGGCCGATGCGGCCGCTGTTGGTAGTATCGCTGAATATGGTCTCCCGGTCCCGGACGATACGGCAACTGATGTCCAGGTCATAAGGGTCCGGACCGTCATGCGCCAGCAGGATGGCGGGACCGAGTGCGCAGCAGCCGGCAAAGATCTTGGACTGGGGCAGATACAGGGGGTTCGCCCGCTCCAGATCCCAGGCGGAGACATCGTTACAGATGGTATACCCGACTATCTCCCGGCCCTCGCCCAGCACGTAGGCCAGCTCCGGCTCGGTGGCCGTCAGCCGGGAGTCACTGCGTATGCCTATGGGCTCATGGGGACCGACGCATCTGGGCGCCGTCGCCTTGAAGAAACATTCGGGACGTTCACTGTGGTAGACCCGGTCGTAGATACTGGCGGATGAATCCAGTTCACTGGCCACGTCGGCGTCGCGAACCTCGGCGCTACGCTGATAGGTGACGCCGAAGCCCCACACCTCCGGCGGTGTGAGCGGCATGGCCAGGTACGCCTGGTTGCCGACGGGCGGACGGTCCAGTTCCTGCCAGTCATACACATGCTGCAGTTCATCGGGAACGCGCTCCGCCGCTTTCCGGGCGTAGCCGGCCAGGTCTGCCGCCTTGCCGCCGGCCCACTGCAGCAACGCCATGAAGTCGGTGAAAGCCGGCTCGGCGGCGGCCAGGTCCAGCACCTTTTCTCCCTGCACATAGCCCAGACGGGGACCCAGCTCCGGGGTGTTGAACTGGACCAGTCTGACCATGGGTCAATACTCCAGGTAGACGGTCTTGGTGTCCGTATAGAAATCGACGGCCACATGCCCCTGCTCGCGGGTGCCGGTGCTGGAATCCTTCATACCGCCGAAGGGGACCTGAACCTCGGCGCCCACGGTGGGCGAATTGATGTGTACCATCCCGGCCTCGATACGGTCGGCGAACTCCATGGCCCGGTGGATGTCACCGGTGCAGATGGAGGCACTGAGGCCGAAACGGGTGTCATTGGCGATGTTGACCGCCTCCTCGAAATCAGCAGCGGTGATGATGCCCAGCACGGGACCGAAGATCTCTTCCTGGGCGATGCGCATGTCGTTGCTGACATCGCCGAAGACGGTGGGTTCCACGAAATAACCCCTGTCATAGGGGTCTCCGGTGAGGCGATTACCGCCCGCCAGCAGCCTGGCCCCTTCCTCCTTGCCGATCTCGATATATTCCAGCACGGTGTTCATCTGCGCCTCGTCGATGGACGGACCCACCTGGACGCCCTCTTCCAGGCCGTTGCCGACCCTGATGGAGGCCACCCCCTCCAGGACCTTGGCCGTGAACTCCTCCACCACATCCTGGTGGACGATAGCGCGACTGGTGGCCGTGCATTTCTGGCCGGTGGACCATATGGCGCCGTTAATGGTAAGGTTTACCGCCTTTTCCAGGTCGGCGTCCTCCATCACCACCATGGGGTTCTTGCCACCCATCTCGCACTGGCACTTGGCGCCCCTGCCGGTGACCCGGCCGTAGAGGCTGCTGCCAACGGTGTCTGAACCGGTGAAGGATATCCCCCTGACGACCGGACTGGCGGCCAGCTCCGCTCCCACGCTGGCGCCGGAGCCGGTGATGAAGTTCAGCACCCCCGCCGGCAGACCCGCTTCCTCGCAGGCCCGGACGATACGCAGCGCCGTCAGCGGCGCGTTGCTGGCCGGTTTGAGCACAACCGTATTGCCGGCGATCAGAGCCGGCGCCAACTTCCAGGCGGGAATGGCTACCGGAAAGTTCCAGGGCGTGATGATACCGACCACCCCCAGCGGTTCCTTGACCGTGTACAGCAGGGTGCGACCGAACTCCGACGGCGTCGTCTCGCCGAAGATGCGCCTGCCCTCACCGGCGAAGTAATCGAAGACCTGCACGGCGCGGGCCGTCTCGCCCTTGCCTTCGGGCAGGGTCTTGCCCTCCTCACGGGTCAGACCCTCGGCGATACCGCCCAGGTCGCGTTCGATGATACGTGCCGTCGCCGCCAGATATTCTCCGCGCCTGGGAGCGCTGAGGGCCCGCCACTCTCTGCGAGCCGCCGCCGCCGCCGCCACCGCCGCGCGGGTATCTTCGGCCGTGGAGGCCTGGAACAAACCCACTATATCGCCCGTATCCGCCGGATTGATGTCCGCGAAGGTCTCGCCGGAACTGGAATCCACCCACTTGCCGCCGATCAGGTTCTGGTAAATCTCTGGCATGGTCATCCCTCTGTTCGTTGTTATCGCTGACTGCCGCTCTGCTGTTGGTGGCACCGTCCCTGCCGGTCTGCGTACCGCCAGTCGAGCGGCTCGGCATGACCGATGCTGGAATCTGGATTTTATCACCTGCCGGCCGCAGTCTTCCATCCTGGCGCCGCGGATATGAAAAAAGGCGGCTCTCGGGCCGCCTGCTTACCATCACTAACCTTCGCCCATGGCCGTCCTGTCCTGCTATCCTTCCCCATCCTCCTCTTCCGAACCCTCCCGGGCCGTTTCGATGTACACCTTGTTGCCGCCGGAATGCTTGGCCACATACATAGCGGAGTCCGCCCGGCTCACCAGCTCGTCGACGCCCTCGCTGAAATTCAGCTCGGTAAGCCCGATACTGAGGCTGGTATTGGGAAAAGCAAAGCCTTCGTATGTATTCCTGATACGCTCGGCCACACCGGATGCCTTCACTTCATCACTGTAGGGAAGGATAACAGCGAACTCGTCACCACCGTAGCGATAGCCGGAATCCACATCCTGCCTGATGCAGGCGGTGATCGCCTGGGCCACGCCCCGGAGCGCTTCGTCGCCCTTGAGATGGCCCTTCTCATCGTTATACTGCTTGAGGTTGTCCAGGTCCACGACTAGCAGCGACACCGGGTGCTTCTGCCGCTTGGCCCGCGCCATCTCCTCCTTCAGCCGCCGGTAGAAAAAGCGGCGGTTGAAAAGACCGGTAAGGCTGTCAGTGATGGAAAGCTCTTCCATCTTCTTGGAATGGCTGTAGGACCGCTCGTAAAGTTCGGCGTTCTCGATAGCCACACCGATCTCGCTGCCGATGGCAGCCAGGATCTTTATCTCTTCCTGGGAGAACCCATCCTTATCCGGGCTCAGCAGGCACATCACGCCCCTTACCCGGCCCTTCGATTCCAGCGGTATGCCGATATGCGAACTGAACTCGGGATGTTTCGCCAACGGGTTCTCCTCCGGGTCCGCCTCGCTGAGGTTCTCTTCCAGCACCGGCTCTCCCCTCTGGACCACCAGCCCCGGGCAGCCCAGGCCTATCGGGATGGACGACATCACTTCCACCACATCCCGGGGCAGCCCCTGGTGGATCATCAGGCTCATCCTGGCTTTCTTCTCTTCGACCAGGAAGATACCGCCCACATCCAGCTCCAGCAGTTCCAGCACCTTGGAGAGGGACTCCCGGAGGATGACATCCAGGTTCAGTGAGCGGCCGACGGTAGCGGCGATGCGGTTGATGGCCTCCAGCTCGCGGGTCCTCTCCTCTACCTTCTGGTCCAGCTGTTCCGAGTATTCGCGCAGCTGCAGTTCGAGTATAGCCTTCTCGGCTCTGATCTTTCTTAACTGCTCCTCAAGCTCGGCCAGGGAAGCTGACTCCGATTCGCCGAAACCGGCGGATATTTGCTGGGGATTATCGGTCATGTGATTGATGCCTGGTTAGGAGCTGAGGGGCCCGGGGGACTGAATCTGGCTTCGATATTAGCATTGAGCACACCTTTGGGCAAGCTGGATAGTAGCTACAGCGCTGCTTGTACATTTGATTTATCGGAACCTTCCTGACAATGATTGAAGCGGGTTCGGGCGATGATTCGAAAAGGGGGCGATCCCCGGCGCTTAATTGCACTTGTTGCTGCTAATCGCTACAATGCCTTCGGCAGTCACCGAAGGCCCGATTGCAGGCCACCCGGGTGGAGCCGCCCGTTTTTCCAGCGCAACAGCGCCCGCGGCAGCCACCCCCTCCGGCGAGGTAGCTCAGTTGGTAGAGCGCAGGACTGAAAATCCTGGCGTCCCCGGTTCGATTCCGGGCCTCGCCACCAACCATCCCCTACCCAAGCAGAGCCTCGCCTGCGGCTTGGGATGACATAATTATGGTTCGGGGTGACAGGGAATTTGCGGCCGCCGGAGAAAATGTATCCCGGGGTTTGTCATTCAATCTTCGATAAGGTGGTTCTAATGGCGTTTCTTGAATGGGATGAGAAATATAGCGTCGGCATCGAAGAAATCGACCAGCAGCACAAGCGACTGTTCGATCTGATCAATAAATTATACGGGACGGTGCAGAAGGTCAACGGTGCGAATGATCTGCAGTCCTCCATCATCGAGCTGTCGGCGATTCTTGCCGCCGTGGACAAGATGGAAGATTACGCATCCTACCATTTTTCAACAGAAGAAAATTATATGCTCGAATATTCTTACCCTGACTACAAAGCGCACAAGAAGGCTCATGACCTTTTTTTTGAAAGCGTCCGGAAATTCAAACGTGAGATAGACGAAGGAAAAGGGTTCAAACTGACGGATATCCTGGAATATCTGAAAAAATGGCTTACGGGCCATGTGCTGACCACAGACCAGAAATACCGGAAGTTTTTCAAGAAAAAGGGCTTAAGCTGACCATAAGCCGTTGGGACAGCATACCGTCCCGCCCCTACTGAAACAGCTCCACCAGCTGAAAGCTCTCCACATCCACCAGTCCCTTGTCCGTTATCTTCAGCGCCGGGACTACCGGCAAAGCCAGGAAGGACAACGCGATCAGGGGATGTTCAAGCCGGCAACCCAGCCCGCGGACGACGCCGGTGAGCTGTTCGGCGGCCGCCGCCACCTCTGCCGCCGGGTGGATGGACATCAGGCCCGCTACCGGTAACGGCAGCGTAGCCAGTACCTCGCCGCCAGCGACTACCGCCGCGCCGCCGTTCTCCTTCTCCACCGCCAGAACCGCCCGGCGCATATCGGCATCGCCGGTCCCTACTACGAGGATATTATGGGAATCATGTGCCACCGAGGTGGCGATGGCTCCGTCCCTCAACCCCATGCCCCGCACGAAGCCGAGGCCGATATTGCCGGAAGCCATGTGCCGTTCCACCACGGCTATCTTGAGCAGATCGCGATCCGTATCCGCCACCGCCAGCCCGTCCACCACCCTCGGCGCCAGTACCAGTTTTTCCGTCACTATCTGGTCGGGGACGATACCGATCACCATCATCTTTTCACCGGCGGCCTGGATATCCAGCCGCTCGAGACTCTTGTAATCGATGTTCACCGTGCTGCGGACCATGCGCCCCGGCTCGCCGGAGACGAACGGCAGCACCCGCCCGTCTGCCGCGACCACCTTGCCGCCCTGTATCACCCGGGAGACCATGACCTTCTCCAGGTCGTCCAGCACGGCGAAATCCGCCTTGAAGCCCGGAGCCACGGCGCCCGTATCGGGCAGCCTGAAATAGGCGGCGGTATTGACAGTGGCCATCTGGATGGCGGTCACGGGCGGCAGCCCTTCGCCGATGGCCAGGCGCACCAGGTAGTCCACGTGCCCCTGTTTCAGCAGGTCGCCGGGGTTGCGGTCATCGCTGACCAGCATGAACTGGCGCGAGTTTTCGGGGGTGACTATGCTCACCAGCTCCTTCAGGTTCTTTTCGGTGGAGCCCTGCCGCACCATGATGAACATCCCCGCGCGCAGCTTCTCCCGCGCCTCAGCCGCGGTGGTGCACTCGTGGTCGGAATGGATACCGGCGGCGATGTAGGCGCCCAGATCCTTGCCGGTGAGGCCGGGGGCGTGCCCGTCCACGCGCCGACCGTCGGCGATCCTGATCTTGTTGAGCACTTCGCGGTCCGCCGCCAGCACGCCGGGGAAATTCATCATCTCGGCGATGCCCAGCACGCGGTCCCGGGGCAGCATCAGCGCCAGGTCGCCGCTGGTGAGTTCGGCGCCGGAAGTCTCCATGCCGGTGGCGGGTACGCAGGAGGGCAGCATGATATAGATGGTAAGCGGCAGATTCTCGCTGGAACGGAGCATGTAGTTGATGCCTTCAATACCCAGCACGTTGGCTATCTCGTGGGGATCGGCCATCACCGCCGTGGTGCCATGAGGTACTACGGCGCGGGCGAACTCGGGAGGGATGAGCATGGTGCTCTCCACATGCAGATGCCCATCGATGAAGCCGGGACACAGATAACGGCCCTCCAGGTCCAGCTCCTGTCGGTATTCATAGGAACCGAAACCCGCGACCCGGCCCGCGTGGACCGCCACATCGGACTCGAATATATCCGCCGACAACACATCCACCACCCGGGCGTTCCTGATTAGCAGGTCCGCCGGCTGATGCCCCCGCGCTACCGCGATTGTCTCCTCGATGCTCAAGAATCCCAGATGGTTTCAGTCTTCAACTATGACGGTGCCCTTCATGCCCGGTGGATGCAGCGTACAGGTATACTCATAAGTCCCCGGCTCCCGGAAGGTGAAACTGTAAGCGCCACCCTGGACGAGATCCTCCGACTGGAAACTGCCGTCCGAGGAGGTGACATTATGTTTCACCGTGTCCTCGTTGACCCAGATGATGGTTGTGCCCGTTTCCACGGTGACCTCGTCAGGCACGAACTTTGTACTTTCCATCTTCACGTGAAGGGTTTTGCTCCCGCTGGTAGTGGCGGGAACACTCACGGTCTTCCCGGTAGCGACCGGTCCGTCTGCCACGGCATTACCGGTCGTCGTATCGTCACCGCCGCAACCGGCAAGAACCAGTAGCAACAATACTCCCAGCAACAACGGGACAAGCCTCCGTGCATGTTTCATCTCGGCCCCCTTGATATAGGATTCCGGTCCGGACGGCGGCGCCGGCCTATCTAGTCTTCTATAATGATGATCTCCGCCGGACACTCTTCAGCGGCGCTCTCCACCGCCTCGCGCAGACTCTCGTCCGGCTCGGCATTGGTCACGATGGCAAGACCTTCATCGTCCATCTCGAAGACCTGCGGACATTCGTCCGAGCATATGCCGTCTCCCATACATTCATCCCTGGGCTCGATCTTGACTTTCATTCCTGCTCCTTTCGCTTTCTGTTGTTCCGGTTACGCAGATTTTACCTTACATACCACGATAGGTGAATGATAAACAAGCCGACCGGCATGTTCAGCTTCCCCGTCTAACGGTTATATAGATGGAATGGCCGCCTTTGAGACCTTCATGATTGCAAGCGATTCCGCCCACGGAGACGCATGTGGCCCGTGCAAATACGATATATATCCACATTCTGATAGAATCATGTCCACCAGGGTGTCAAAAATCACAGGGAGGGACAGATGGATCTTGAGATAAGCAGCGAGCGCACAGAGGATGGCATCGCCGTCATCCAGGTAACCGGTGAGCTCGACCTCTATACCGCGCCCAGCCTGAAAGAGCACCTGCTGTCCGCCCTCGAGGACGGTGCCCTCAAGGTCGTCATTGACATGTCCGGGGTCCACTTCATCGACAGTTCCGCCCTGGGCGTCCTTATCGGCGGCGTCAAGCGGCTCAAACCCAACGACGGCAGGCTGGTGCTGGTCTGCGTCGATGAGAACGTCAACTGGATCTTCCGCATCACCGGACTCAATAACGTTTTCGATATCTTCGCCTCCAGGGAAGAGGCGCTGGCCAGCTTCTCCTGAACCGGCAGAGCCCTCCCCGGCCGTCAGACAGCCGGCGCAGGTTTACCCGCGCACCGATCTGGAGAAGCTTATAACGTCATGACTGCCATCAGCCTTCCTCAAACCAACGCTCACGGCTTTTACGAGATCAGAATGGAATCGGTCGGCGGCCTGGGAGCCAACGTCGCTGGCAAGATCATCGGCGAGGCGGGGGTGCTGAGAATGGGCCTGGGCGGCGCCAACTTCGCCTCTTACGGCGCCGAGAAGAAGGGTACGCCGGTAAAATCCTTTGTACGTTTCTGCGCCCCGGATCGGGATATACGTACCACCAGCCCGGTGGAATTTCCCCATCTGTTGGCCATCCTGCACGAGTCCCTGATCAGGGCGGGTATCGCCGCCGAGGGTATCACCCATGACACCACCGTGGTAGTCAACAGTCTCCATCCCGCGGAGGAGATCCGGCAGGCTCTGGGGATGTGCGGCGGCGCCCTGGGCACCATCGACGCCTCCGGTATCGCCACCGCCGAGAACAGCCGCGCCAACATGGTGATGCTGGGAGCCATGACCCAGGCGTCGGCGTTTATCGACCCGGAAGCCATCAAGGCGGTCATCAGCGCCACCCTGGGGCACAAGTACCCTCAGCTTCTGGAAGGGAACCTGCGCGCATTCGACCGGGGCTTCGCGGAACTGGAGCTGCATCAGCTGGTCTGCACTCTGGAACACGAGCCGCCGGCGCCGCACCGGGCGGCGTCACCGCTGGGATATGAGAACGCTCCCATGGGCGGCACTATAATCAACCCGGGAAACACCGTGCTCAAGGACCTCTCGCCTACACGCATGGGCCGTATTCCCATCTATGACCGCTCCCTATGCATCAATTGCGGCAAGTGCGAATACACCTGCCCCGATTTCTGTTACACGTTCGCCGGGGGGATCGATCACAAGAACCGCCGGGGACAGGTATTGGTAGGTATCGATTACCGGTACTGCAAGGGCTGTCTCCGCTGCGTTGAGGCCTGCCCCACCGAGGCCCTGACCACCGGGGACGACGAGGAGGAGTACGTGGCGGAGCATGGCTTCAGCCAGCTGGGAGCATCTCCGCCGAAGAAAGACGGGGAGACATGAGCACCGAAACCGAAAAGAGAGGCGCCGGAGCCGCCGTCCAGAAAACCGATTTCAAGAGCGGTAACGAGATGGCGGCGCTGGCGGCCAGGCAGATCGACTACCACCTGATGGGCTTTTATCCCATCACCCCCTCCACCGAGATCGCCGAGGAGATCGATGCCACCTACGCCGAAGGGTTGCACCATATCAAGATGATACCGGCGGAGGGAGAACACAGCGCCGCCGGCATCTGCTACGGCGCCAGCACCGCCGGCGGGCGGGTGCTCAACGCCACCAGTTCCCAGGGACTGCTGTACTCCCTGGAACAGCTGCCGGTACAGTCGTCTACCCGCTTCCCCATGGTGCTCAACATCGTCACCCGCTCCATCAACGGCCCCCTGGACATCCGTGGCGACCATTCCGACCTGATGTTCATGCTGGGCACCGGCTGGATCATCCTGTTGGCGCGCGACCCCCAGGCGGCCTACGATTTTAATATCATGGCGCCGCGCATCGGCGAGCACCAGCAGGTGCGCCTGCCGGTGGCGGTAGCCTTCGACGGCTTCTTCACCTCTCACCAGAAGCGCCGCGTGGAATATTTCGAGAACGAAGCCGACGTGCGTGCCTTCATCGGCCCCTACCGTGAACTGCAGAGCTCGGTTAACCCGGAGCGGCCGCTTACCATCGGCCCCTACATGAACGATCCCGACCTGATCAACAACAAGTATCAGCTGCACCAGGCCATGGAGGCAGCACGCCAGGTGATACCCGAAGTGTTCGCCGAGTTCGCCGAGTTCAGTGGCCGCAGCTACCCGCTGGTGGACAGCTACCGGATGGAGGATGCCGAAACCGCGCTGTTCATCCTCAACTCCGCCGCCGAGACGGCCAAGGACGCCGTGGACCGTTTCCGGAAGCGCGGCGAGCGGGTGGGCGTGGTGAGCCCCAATGTGCTCCGGCCTTTCCCGTTAGCCGGCATCCAGGAGAACCTGTGCGCGCTCCGCTCGTTACTTATCGCCGAGCGAGCCGATTCCTACGGTGGTCGCGGTGGCCCCTTGAGCTTTGAGGTAAAGGCAGCGCTCCAGGAGCTGCCCGGCAATACAACCCGCTGCCTTACCCGTATCTACGGCCTGGGCGGCCGGGACTTCTATCTTGAGGACGCCGAGGAGATGCTGACGCTGACGCTGGCAGCCAGGGATGCCGAGAGCACCGGCACACCAGCGGCCTTCGACTACCACGGTGTCGCCCCCGGCGATCCGGAGCTGGACCTGAGCCCCCTGCAGGAGCCCATTTCCGAGGAGGAGAGCACCTTGGGGTTGATCGAAGTGGCGGAGGACCCGGAGACCGGCCGCCTCAAAGTGAAAGTCCCCTCACCGCGGACACTGACGAAAATCCCCAGGCGCATCGCCCCCGGCCACGGCGCCTGTCCCGGCTGCGGTATCCTCCCCAACCTCAACCAGTTCTTCAAGGGCATAGAGGGGTACGTGGTGGTGCTTTTCCAGACCGGCTGCGGCATGGTGGTAACCACCGCCTATCCCTACAGCTCGCACCGGGTGACCTATATCCACAACCTTTTCCAGAACGGCGGCGCCACCCTTTCGGGCGTAGTGGAGATGTACCGCGAGCGGCAGCGCCGCGGCGAGATCCCGGCGGACCAGCGCATCACCTTCGTCATGGTCAGCGGCGACGGCGGCATGGATATCGGCATGGGCTCAGCCCTGGGCGCGGCGCTTCGCGACCACGGCATGATCATCGTGGAGTACGACAACGAGGGGTACATGAACACCGGCAACCAGCTGAGCTACTCCACGCCGCTGGGAACCAGGACCACCACCAGCGGTACCGGCCCGGCGGAGAAGGGCAAGTCCTTCCAGCACAAGGACATGCCCCAGATCATGGCGGCTACCAACATCAAGTACGTTGCCACCTCGGTGGAGGGCTTCGCCCGCGACCTGGTGGCCAAAGCCGCCAAGGCTCAATGGTACGCCAACCGCGGCCACCTGGCCTACGTGAAGCTGCTTTCCGTATGTCCCTTAAGCTGGCGCTCCCGGGAGAACCTGGGCACAAAAGTCATGCGGGCGGCGGTGGACTGCAACTTCTTCCCCCTTTACGAGGTAGAGCAGGGCTTTACCACCATCAACTACGACCCGGAGGCAAAAGGGAAGAAGGCACCGCTGGCGGACTGGCTTAAAATGATGCCGCGCAGCCGGCATATGACCACGCCGGAGTACGACAAGGAATACAGGGAACTGGAGACCGAAGTGGAGCGACGCTGGCAGCGGCTAAAGTCGATGGCGGCAAGCGAGGAACTCTGATTTCCGGCTTAACCGCAAAAGCAGCTATGCTATGCGGGATGAAAAAAAGAAAACAGAAAGATGGCGGAAGCCGCGGCGCCTTATTCAAGACTGTGACGATACTGGCTGCGGCTGCGGCCCTGCTTACCGCCCTGTTGAGCCCGGACGCCGGCTGCGGCAGTGAGAACGTCGACACCGCTACCGTTTCCACCTCCCCGGCCGAAGAGGCAACAACAGCAACGACTCCACCTTATCATCGGCTGAAATTGGACTTCTACCTGGGCGTGTCGGAGCCAGGCAGCGATGAGTTGGTGGAAATGGCGCGCGAGGCAGACCGGCTGGCCGCCGACCACATCAATGCGGTAGGTGTCCTGCCGCCCATACTCATCACCCAGCGCGCCGGCGGCAAACCGCGGGTGATTCTGGAGGGCGCCGCCGCCTCCATCACGGCCGCCATCGAAGATCTGCACCATGCCGGCCTGGCGGTCCACCTGGCACCTACCACGGATAGCCCGGGATTCTCCCTGCAGGTGGAACCTACCGATAACACCCTGGAGCATCTGAAGGAGGATGTGCTCAAATGGGCCGATACCGCCGAAGAACAGCAGGTGGAGCTGTTCTCTCCCCTGGACCGTTACAACATGGTGCTGGGCACGGAGGCGGCGAACCGGTGGTCCCGTGAGGTCCTGCCCAGGGTCAGGGAGGACTTTGGGGGGGAACTGGTCGCCAGCGTGGTGCCCGACCTGGACGGACCCCCGGCACCGGGCAGCCCCCATGATTTCGAGAAACTGGACTTCAGCGGCTACGATTACCTGATGATCCAAATCTTTCCCCAGGGTGAGGAGTATGACAGCCAGACCTTCCAGGGCTATGTGGATGAACTCCTGCAACGGGCCGGGGAAGTGGCGAACCGCTACAGCCTCAAGGGAGTCATGGTAAGCTTCGGCGGCTGGCGTCAGCCGGCGGGTATGGCCATGGTCGATGGTCCGCTGCTGGGTAACGAGGGCCAGGCCGCTGCCGCAACCATTGTCCTGTCGGCGGCGCTGCCCCACAGCAGCGGCGTCTTCTTCTACGGCTGGACCCTGCCCGGCCGCGGCGCCAGAGACTTCCCGGTGGAGGACACGCTTAAGAAACTATACGGGCAAATATCCGGCGGTTAGAACGATTGACGGCCATATCCTTTCCTGACGGACGTCCGTCAGCCCCCGCTCCTCAAACAGTCCACTTATCTCCGCGGCCTTGGCGTAGGCGACGTGGCCCGTCAGGTGTCTGAAGCGACCGAAGACGCGGTACATGCGGCAATACCACCGGTCGCCGGTGATATCGACCACTATCAGCCTGCCGCCCGGCCGTAGCACCCGCGCGCATTCCGTCAGGCCCTTCCTCCGGTCCTCCCAGTGGTGGAATGAGAGGGTACTGTAGACCAGGTCGAACCCGCCATCATCAAAGGGCAGTTCTTCGGCCGCGGCGACCCGGAAGGACACATCCACAACCGGCGACAGCTTTTCCCGCGCCGCGGAGATCATCCCCGGCGAGAAATCTATCCCGGTCACCGACACCCCGGGGTGATCCAGGGCGAGGGAGACGGCCAGGTTGCCGGTGCCGCAGCCCACGTCCAGTACCCGCCGGGCATCCCCCACCGCCAGCAGCGGCGCCAGACGCCGGTGCAGCCTTTCGAAGAACAGGCGGCTGCGCCGGGAGTCGTAACTGGACGACCAGCGGTCGAATCTCTCCCTGGCATTCGACGGATGGCGCGTATCTGGGTGATCGGAATCTGTCATCCCACCTGTCCGGGCTGTGTTAAAAAAACCGGTAAAAGGATATTATCTGTATATGGGGGCTTCACCCACCAGTCAAACAGAAAGGAAAGCCAATGGCAAAAAAGATCCTGGTACCCACGGATGGCTCCGAACGCGCCGAGATCGCGGCCGATTTTGCGATAGACCTGGCAAAACAGCTGGGCGCCTCGCTTCAGTTCGTCAGTGTCGTCGACGACTATTCGCCCGCGTTCGCCTATGACCTGGAAAGCGGCATAAGTGTCGACATCAATGAGATCGTCGAAAAGAGGGACCGGTATGTACGGGAGTCGGTGGACAGACTGCTGGAGAAAGCTAAGGCTGCGGGCGTGCCAACAGAAGGCAAGGTCGTCGAAGGCAACGCCTGGGAGGAAATCCTGGCGGAAGCAAAGCGTTCCGGCGCCGATCAGATTATCATGGGCTCGCATGGACGCCGCGCCCTGGCCGCCGCCGTACTGGGAAACGTGACCTTCAACGTCATCCATCATTCAAAGATCCCGGTCACCGTCATCCCGATCCACGACTGAGCCGTTGTCGGCTGGGAAACCTCCGGTAGATGCTGGCGGGAGCGACGGGACTCGAACCCGCGACCTCCGGCGTGACAGGCCGGCGTTCTGAACCAACTGAACTACGCCCCCGCGCCAATGATATATTCTACGCACGAAGGCAGCGATAAACAACCGATGGCGGCGACGCCGGCTGATATCCGCCACCGGTCCGGGCAAAGTAAAACTCCGGAGAGGCGACAGACGACAGCGGCCCCGAGGCGCACGGACTGGAAATACAGGTATGGTTGCGGGAGTCACGGCCCGGATGAGGCATGAAAAAGCGGCCCCAGCGGGGGCCGCTATCCATAGAAACGAAAATATTACCGGGGTTGACCGGGTCCTGGCACCAGCCTATTCGCTGGAGCTGTCGCCATGGTGGCCGTGCCCGCCGTGCCCGCCGCCCATACCACAACTGCACATCAACTCAGGCGAACTGAAAGTCATGTCCTTGATGTTACCCTTCTTTTTCAGTCTTGGCGCCACATATATATCTTTACTCATCTTGCACCCCCTTCATTCCTGCCTGTTACATTTTTATCGTTAGTGTTGATAATTACTTGAGCCCTCATCCCGTACAGCAGGTATGTGGCTCCTATATTTTCCGATGAACTTTTATTATAAGATATATTCGGGTTATTGCTAATAGGGGAATCTACCTATTAGCTCACCGTAACGCTGGCTTCTACCCGTATGGTATGCCTAAGCATTCCCAACTGCTGTTATTATACAACACTTCCGAACCCGGGTTCAAACTACACGGCGTTTCTCCCGGAAAAAAGGCTGCGCGCGGACCTGATGGATTCCACCGAACCTACCAGGGTAAGCTGGTCGCCCAGGCTCAACTGGGTATTGCCCTGCGGCACCAGCAGTTCGTTGCGGCGGCGCACCGCCAGCACCAGCATGTCCCCGGGTAGTTCGAGTTTGCGCAAGGGCATGTTGGTGAATCTTGTGTTGCCCATGACAACCTCCGCCACCTCCTTGTCATCATCGGTGCGTGTTATCAGCTGATAAAGCGCCGGATTGCGGCCCAGGAGCGCGAGCATCGCCACCCGGTCCAGAGCCGGGTTGAGAGTGCGCACGCCCATCTGCTCGAACCTGAAACGGTACTGCGGATCGTTCACCTGTACCACTATGTGGTTTATGCCGTATATGGATTTCAGCATACCGCACACCCGGAAATTATAATTGACCTCGGAGGATGTGCAGATGACCGCCCTGGCCCTCTCCAGAAAGGGAGCGGCTGCCGGATCAAGCTTGTCCATACGGGCCGGGATCGCCTCCAGACCACGGCTGCGAGCCAGTTCCACGTTTTTCGCGTCGGCATCAATGACTACCACCGGTTCGCCGTGGGCACGCAGTTGCTCGGCGACCAGCAGCCCCAGCTCACCGGTGCTGGCGACGACGATGGGCGCCTCGGTCATCTCCCGGCCGGGTATCAGGCGGTTGAACAGAATGGGGGAGAGCATCACGGTGATAACGGCGACCAGGATGATGGCCGCGTTGACCGAGTCGCTGATGAGTTCCAGGCGCAGGCCGATAGCCGACGCGGCTATTATCAGGGACAGCCGGGCCGATAGCAGAGTGCCCGCCGCCAGGCTCTGCCGCCAGGAAAAGC
Organism: bacterium BMS3Abin01; assembly: GCA_002897715.1. Taxonomy (GTDB): domain Bacteria; phylum Actinomycetota; class Thermoleophilia; order BMS3ABIN01; family BMS3ABIN01; genus BMS3ABIN01. Next base: position 13,994 of record BDUA01000055.1, on the reverse strand, counting down.
GAAGGTGGAATATCACCGATGGTACCAGCTTGACGATGATTGCGGCCGCCAGCAGCAGCGGCACCAGCAGGATGGCCTCAGTGGATTCCATCAGGGCTGACAGATTAAAGCCGACACCGATGGTGATGAAGAAGATGGGGATAAAAAAGCCGAAGCCTATCGCTTCCAGTTTCTGCCCCAGAGCTTCGTCCTGGGGCGTGCGTAACAGGGAGATCACCACTCCCGCCAGGAAAGCTCCCAGGATCATCTCCGCGCCCAGGGCTTCGGACAGGGCCACAAACACCAGCATGGTGGTAAAGGCAGCGCGGACCTTTATCTGGGTGGATGCGTGGCTCAGTTCGTCCATCGCCCGGCGCAGGCCGGGAACACGGCCGAAGAACAGCATGCCGAAGTGGTACATGACGAAGAAGGCCACGAACAGCAGGCTCATCAGGAGTATCTCGTAGTTCCCGACGCTGGAAAGGGTGGCTACCAGGACGGTGATGAGAGACATGGTGACAAAGTCCGCCACCATGGCGGTAACCATGATTGTCTGGCCGAAGATACCGCCGGTCATGCCGTTCTCCTTAAGCACCGGCATGACCACGCCCAGAGAGGTGGTCGACAGTATCAGCGCCATCATCCAGGCGTTATCCACCAACCCTGCCTCCGCCAGGGCGAGCCCCAGCACCAGGGACAGGGCCAGGGTGAGGGCGAAGTTGATACCGCCCAGCGACAGCGGTCCCCACCGGTGCCGCTCGTCGCCTACCGACCCGGTGCCGGCGGGCCGCAGGCGCGAGAAATCTATCTCCATCCCCGAGAGGAACATGAGGAAGGCGAAACCCAGCTCCGCCAGCAGGACCAGGACCGGATCATCCTGTTTTACCAGGCCGAAACCGCTCCGCCCCACGATGATACCCGCGGTGATCTCACCGACCACGATGGGTATACGCAGCCGCCGGAAGCGTGAAAGCAGGAGCGGCACCATGAAGGCCAGCCCCAGCACGATGAGCAGGGAGACAAACGAGTGTGTCTCTTCCAAGCAATCCCCTTCATTCGAACGTCAGCATCACCCTTCCCTTGCATTGAACAAAAAACGGGGAAACCCTTCCACACGCGCCCACATGAGCCACCGGGCGGCGGTCCTTGACCAGCAATGTTTCCTCTGCATAGCGATGGGTTAGAATACTGTCACGATCCCGGGACTGCAGGCACAGGAAGAAGAGAGATGGCGGGAAGACTCACACGTCGCAGATTCATCAAACTGGGTACCGCCGCCGGTGCCGGCCTGATGGTCCCATCCTACCTGCAGCTGGGCTGTGGTGATAATCAACAGACAGCGGCAACCACGCGGCCGGGGGATCCGGTTACCACCTCCAAGGTCATCCGCACCCCTGCCCGGATCGACCATTTCATCGATCCGCTGCCGGTGCCGCCCACACTGTCGCCTGACACGGAGAGGTATCCGGATACGGATTATTATGAAATCCGCATGTCCCAGTTCGGACAGGAATTGCACAGCCAGTTGCCGGAGACGACCGTTTGGGGCTATGAGAAGAGCTTCCCCGGACCGACTATCGAAGCCCGGCGCGGGCGCCGGACCAGGGTAAAGTGGATCAACGATGACCTGCCGGCGGCCCACCTGTTACAGGCGTCCATCGACCCCACCATCTACCAGGGAAGGGAGTTCCCGGATGTCCGCACCATCGTCCACCTGCACGGGAGTTTTGTCAGGCCCGAGTTCGATGGCCAGCCTGACGCCTGGTCGTCCCCGGGCGCCGGCAACACCGGCCCGGGCCACTTCGGCAGTGAGTTCACCTACCCCAACGACCAGCCCGCGACGATGCTCTGGTACCATGACCATGCGATGCATTCCACGCGGCTGAATGTCTACGCGGGTCTTGCCGGGCTATATTTCATCCGGGACGAGGAGGAGGAAAAGCTGAGTCTGCCGGTGGGCAACCATGAGATTCCCCTGGTCATACAGGACCGGACACTGGCCGACGACGCGTCCCTGTCCTACCCGACCACCGGCATAACACCGGTCCACCCCGTCTGGGTGATGAGGTTCCTCGGCGATATGCCCCTTATCAATGGCAGCGCCTATCCTTATCTGGACGCGGAGCCGCGCCGCTACCGGCTGCGCCTGCTCAACGCTTCCAACACCCGCACCTGGAACCTGTGGTTCGACGCCGGCGGCGGCCCCTTCCCCTTCCATGTAATCGGCAGCGACGGCGGCTTCCTGCCGGCGCCCGCCCGGGTGGAGAGCTTGCGGCTGGCGCCGGCGGAGCGAGCCGATGTCATCCTCGACCTTTCCGCCGCGGACCCGGGTACGGTGTTCACCCTCAGGAACGACGCTCCCGCCCCCTACCCCGAGGGAGGGGATCAGCCCCTGGATAACCTGATGCAGATTCGTCTCAGCCGTGACCTGGACGGAGAGGACCGGTCCACTCCGGCAGACCGGCTCAGCCTGCCGGCCACGTCGACGGCGACGCCGACGTCCGGCGTGCCCAAAAGGATCTTTTACCTGGACGAACTGTCCAATGACCAGGGCAGCGCGGTGGAACTTCTTATCAACGACCGGCGCTTCCATGACCCGGTGGAGGAGCAGCCGGCGGCAGGAACCACGGAGATATGGGAGATAGTCAACCTGACCCTGGACGCCCACCCCTTCCATATCCACCTGGTGCAGTTCCAGGTGATGAACCGGCAGCCGCTGGACCAGGCGCAATACTGGAAGGACAAGGACGCCTATGTCGCCGGCACCGCGCCCATACCCGACCCGCATACCTATCTTACCGGCGCGGCCGTACCGCCGGCGCCCGCAGAGACAGGCTGGAAGGATACAGCCCTGTCCATGCCGGCGGAAGTGCTACGATTGGCCGTTCCTTTCAGTCTGCCGGCGGGGGTATCCGGCCCGGCCCGCTATATCTACCATTGCCATATCCTCGAGCATGAGGACAATGACATGATGCGGCCCTTCGATGTGGTGTAGAGCCGGGAGGCCGGCGCCTCCGGCCGGTCATTACCACATGCCCATACGCACACCCCGGGAGACAGGTTACCGGCACATCAAAGTCGTTGATCTCCAGGATGCGCGAGCGGAGCTCTTCCCCGGTCACCGGTTCCCCTTCTCCGAAAAATGTAACACTCGCCTGGAGATGAAGTTCAGGCAGGGAATGAAGACGATGGTGCCGAGGATGGTGAGGGTGATGGTGAGGGCGATGACGGCCAGGTCGTCGCCTCTGTAGATAACGGCTCCCGGCTTCTGTTAAGTGATGGTTGTATTGGTAGACCTTATCGGTAGCTATTCGAACATTGCTGTGCTGAATCAACTGGAGATAGTAATCAATGAGGTAATGAGTGCCTAGAGAAACAATGGTTTTGAAATTAATCCCGGATTGAGCTGAAAAAGTCCTACGCGCTTTTTCGCTTCGCGATAAGGTCGCGAACTGCTGGAACCAGATCTGTTGGAAATTCCATGACGGTCTGACCCTGAGCCTCGTACGCGTCTTTGTCCTCAGCGACTGCTTCTTCTTCTGTTTGTTCCTCATAGTGGTCAAGCACTCGCTTAACGTGACTCTCGTCCCATCCTGGCGGAAATTTGCTTTGGTTCATTTCTTTTTATCCTGTTACATTGGTTAACCATTAGTGGTTTTTCTTGGATTCTCACTTTATCCTACACAATGTTCGTAAATAGAGGTTAAAAGCTGCTCCATCTTGGAAAAGTCATAAGTCTTATCTTTGCGATGCATGTCAAAATATATTCTCTGATATTTTGCTTTATCAATGAGAGACCCGTGGTAAGAGTCTAGACGTTCATTATAATTTTTCCATCTGATAATAGGCGGCGCATCCATTTTGTAATTAAAATCTAGGAAACATTCGATAGCAACCGCTTTCCCATTTATATCCTCGATATTTTCACCGGATGGTCCCTTGCATAATATTTTTCTACACGAGTTGATGTCCGGGAGTTTCATTATCTTCAACTTCTTCGGAATTTTAATTTTCAAAGCCTGTTCGTACATCTCACGTCCTGCAGTGTCATTATCAAAAATTGCCACGATATGATTCTCGATTCGAATTTTTGCAAGTCCTTTACAAAAATTTAAAAGGCTTCCAACTCCAGTGAACGGATAATTATCTTTCATATCGATGAAGTAAAAAAAATCAGCAATCTCTGGTTCAAGTAAGTCAATTGCTATTCTGATTATTTGCGAATCGGAGCTGCCCTCCGTAACGATCAAATAACGCTCTTCATCGGTAATTTGTTGATATAAGTCTTCTTCCGAGATATAGCCGGATTCAAATATTTCATTATATTTCCACTGTAACTCAAGGTCATGGTTTTCTGAGTTCTCCAATATTAATCTCAATAAAATATAGGGGTCTAAATATTCATAGAATCCAAACAGGTCTTCGTCCATTGAATCAAGGCTGGCCGTCTTATTGAATTCAGGATCTTTAAAAATGCAGAACTTGACAAATTCTCCTTGATCAAACTCAGCATATTCCTCTTCATATGATTTTATTTTTGGTATGTTCGCTGATGTTATTACCTCTGCAAAAACATCAAACGGAAGAGGTCGAGCTAGGTAATCAGGAAATGAGGCAGCCTCTTCTTCATACATATATTTAATGTTTGTAATTGAATAGCCAAGAAGTTCAAGCCTTTTCTTAAGTTGTCCCAACTTGCGCACGAAGGCAGGATAATAGTGATAGCGGTTCTCGTTGTCGTCAAAATAGTACGGAACGTCTTTGATATCGGTTGGCAGGAATAGGCGGGAATGATTATTGAAGTGATGATTTTTACCCCAGTCAATTTCGAGTTGCTCTATGCAAAGAGAAGCATTTGCGCCCATTTTTATGCCTCGAGTTTCGTTCTTAGATGATGATCAATACTTGTGAATTTTCTAAAACTAACGATGAAATAATGAACGTAAATTCGATATCTCGCCATGGTCATAACTTTTTAGAAATTGTTATTGTAACTCGGCCTTCGGATGCGACCAAAATTTCTCTGGGAAACGGGATATGCTTAGCATGCTGTTTGGATTTAATCTTGTACCTTGTGGCGGGCTTAGTTTTTTGGATATTGCATAATTTGCAATTCAGTGCAAGGGCTTGATCTATGAGAGCTTTTTCCACCATGTCTCTGATTTTTGGTGTGTTCGGTCCCATTCTTACTAAAGGAGCAACGAATAGATAGCAGTCGTAATTCTTTCGCTTGGTCTTCTCTCTTATTGGCCCCATGATAGCTTGATTCTGAAAATATCCAGTTATTTCACGGCGAAGATCTTTCGATTGGCCAATGTAGATGGGAGAATAAACTCCACTTTTGATATTCCTTCTAGCGAAGAAATACACTCCCGGTTTCTTCGGAATTAGCTCGTCATTTTTGCACGTTAACAATCTCCACTGGCTTCGACTGCCCCGACCTTCTATCGTTGGTTTTTGGTTACCTACATATTCGAGTTTAATAGGACGGTCCCAATTCAATAATATTTCTTTTGCTTCAAATGCGATCGATCCTCCATCTATTGAAAATAGACCTTAATCAATAAACATCATATTTCAGCTTGAAACAATGGTAAAGTTCGAACCCTGTTTGGTGTCAGGATTTCGCACAAGAAAAAATGGCTTAACAAAGCCATAAATCGGGGGGAAGAAAGTGGTGGACGCTATCGTGCGTAATTTGAACTATTCTATTTTATATCAGCTTTCAAGATCGGTAAAGAAGTTTTCTGCCTGAAAAGTAAAAAGCCCCATCTACCAGCCGCACAAGCTCCCTATTTAATCCGCAAGCAATTCCTGCTATTCAACAAGGACAAGCGCAAAATAATTCCAGTTTCCGTAGGTCTCTTTTCTGGTGTCGATCTCAAAACCATTTGCCCGAACGGTCTTGAAAACATCGATGCCGCATGCTTCCATTAAGGGCCGCATAATCCGTTTTTTCTCTTTTCCCGTCTGAGGCTCCACCGGATCCTCTTCTCCGGAAGGTCAGGTAGCTCCCAGCGTTGTTTCTTCTCCTGATACTGAAGCCACTTCAGCCGCCGAAGTCAGGGCAATCAGCGCAAAAGCCTTGTAGTAGCCAGCGTGGTAGGCTTCGCCTTCGAGGTTCAGGGCAATCTGGCTTAGCTTTTTGCCCTTGGGGCCATTAAGGAGGATGGCCTTTGTAAATTCACCCAGGACTTTTCGGGTGCTTCCCGAACCGGGAGCACAGGGCGGATGAAGGGAATCCCTGTTATAGAGCGGACAGCCATACTGGCATTTCCAAAATACCCACTCTTCAACGACAACCGAGCCCACATCAATGATCTTCGCCTTGTCGGCCCCCATATCAAGCGCTTTATCCAGTAGTACTTCTATCTTTTCGCCCACGGTCATTTTTTCCTCATGGTGGCCCTGTACAGTTTCTTGGGGAGCTCGCCTTCCTCAAATCCATCGATGCTGACGATCTCAAAACCCTCTGCCAAGTTCTTGATCTTGTCTTTGCTGAGATAGTGTACAATAAACCCGCCCATCTCGTACATGTCTTCGCCCCTGTGGATACCGACCCCGTAGTGGGCGTCGCTGGTGTTCCTGGCCGTGAAAATGTTCAACCCTCCGGGCCTTAAAACCCGCCGGATCTCGCCGGACAGGAACTTTAGCTCTTCGGTGGTAAGCGCCATGCAATACAGCATGTGCGAGAAGCAGCCGTCAAAGGTTTCGTCATTGAAGGGAAGCGGTCGGCGAACATCATGGCATACGGGATTGATAGACCCCTCAAGAGACGATCCCTGAATTTTTTCACTCAGCGGAATAATGCCGCTTTCACAGTAATCCAGGGCATGAATCTGAAAACCGTTTTCCGCGAAAAAGTACGTGTCCCGCCCCTGGCCGCAGCCGAGTTCGAGAACGGCTGTTTTCCCCTCTTCTTTAAACAGCGCCGCTGCCTTTTGGACGGCGTCGCTTGGTTCGACGCCGAACATGTCCGGCTTGCTGGAAAAGGTCTTTTCCCAGTGCTCGCTTTGCCTGTTTAGCGTTTCCTTATCCATCACCACTCACTTTTCGGTTTAAAGCATTATAAAAAAAGTTGATCATCGCTCTTGCTGCCTGGAACCGATAATCTGGCGCAGCGTAGCGATCGACGGCACATTTACAAGTCGTCCAGACTCGTCGCGAAACAGCCTTCAGGAAAAACCTGCTGACGTTGTCGGCTGAACCGGTTCCCCGTCAATCAGAATAGCCGGAGAGCCTTGAAGATCGCGGGCGGCTGCCTGGGCCTCGTCCAGACTCGTATAGCTTACCGCCGCCGTCATTCCCTCCTGTTCCAAAGCAGCAACAATGTTGGTTCTCAGGTCAGATTCGGAGCCACACTGAAGTGACAAATAAACTTCGATGTTCATAATTCTTTGCCTATGGTTGGGCACCATTTTTCTTTACAGCTGGTCTTCCATCTTATCGCTCATCCTGCCCATGAAATCTCGTGCGACCTTTTCCCTGGAATCATCATCCAGTTCGGCGAATATCATGTCCATGCACTTGGGCATCATCGTTGACATGAACTGGATCCGGTCTTCTCCGGACATCTCGGAAAACATCTTGTCCATCATCATGTTCATCATCTCGGGCATGTCTTCCGGCTTCATCATCATGGACATCATTTTTTCCATCATACTGTTCATGATCAGCTCCTCTCTTGCCTTTCTCAGGAATTATTCTTTAAAAAACCAGCACCTTATCACTCTCTTTAATCAATTCACCCAAAACAGCAACGCTTGAGACAGAAATGCCCTCAAGCAGCTCCTCCGATTTGACGCCCATCATTTCTAGACAAGTGCCACACGCACTTACATTCGCTCCAAGTTTCATCAGCTCCGAGAGTTTGCTAGCGCCATCGAGCTCGGTCATACCCTGAGGCATATTCTGACCCGTCTTTCCCAGGTAAACACCGCTATCCAGAAGAAAGACCTCGACTTCAAGATCAGCTCCGATGAGGCCTGCGGCTAATCGAAGTCCGTTCAGGGACTTCATGTTTCCAGGTCCTTCGTTGATTATCAGTACGGCTTTTCCGTTTTCCTCCATCTTCACTCCTTTCAAAGACCATCTTTTGGCATATGAAAAAACATCAGCCCATTTTTACTTGTGCGTCTGGGAGCGCAAGTCGTTTACCGCTCTCCTTAGCTCATCAATCTCATTTCTGAGACGCTTGTTTTCCTCCTCGGCATTGCTTGATTGGTTTGGGCCATGGCCAAAGCCACAGCCGCCCATCATGCCGCCCCGAAACATGAACAGCATAAAAACCAGGCACACAATGAAAAACAGGGGAAACATGATAAAAAATGGAAAGTCATACCACATCCGACTCACCTCTTCCTTTTTTTGTCATTTGGCCGTTGCCATGGCCTTTTCGATCAACTTCACAATCTGGCTGCAATTTTCGACGGTCTTCCAGACCGCTACATCGCTTAGTCAGTAGTAGGTGAATGCGCCTCTGCTTTCAGCCCGGGCCAAACCGGCCTCGCGTAAAATTCGGAGATGATGTGAGACCAGGGGTTGTGACAAGCCGGTCTCCTCAACGATTGTAGAAACCGACTGGCAATCCATTGTAAGCACGCGAATGATGCGCAGCCGATTGGTATCGGATAGCGTTTTGAAGATATCTGCGATTGTCTCGATTGGAATATCCATAACTTCTCAAAATAAACAATGGTTTATATAAATGGGAGTTTATATCATTGGCAACGTGATATCAAGAGATCGAGTCCAGATTCTCTCTGACTGATTGCTCTTCCAGTTTCTGACAATATTTTTATGCAAATTGGTTTAAAAGTTCGAACCCGGTTTGCTGTCAAGATTTCGAGCACAAAAAAATGGCTTAACAAAGCCATTTATGAGGGGTCTATAGGTGGTGGGCGATAGCGGGTTCGAACCACTGACCCCCTGCTTGTAAGGCAGGTGCTCTCCCAGCTGAGCTAATCGCCCACTAGCTCCCGCGACGGCCCCGGCAGCCACCTTCAACTACCTGCCGCCGCAAGAAAATTGGTGCCCCCAGGGGAATTCGAATCCCCGCCGCCGCCTTGAAAGGGCGGTGTCCTAGGCCACTAGACGATGGGGGCACATTGGCGCATCGGCGCCCGCGTAATCGGCCTTTAATCCTGCAAGGGAATGATACCAAGCCGCACGGCCCGACAGGGTATTATACACAATCCGGCTGCTGAAACCGCCTCCATCCGGGTTATCCAGGAGCACGGGTTCACACTTCCCCGCCCCGGCCGATGACAGGTATAAAAACCGGATCGACAACCCGGAATCCGGCTTTTATCTATTGTAATGAATGATACCAGGGCATTAATATATAACTATCTGTCAACCTATTGCAGGATTTTCATTGACATACTGGCACAGGTTTGAAAAGATGGCGTGTGTGGCACCATATAATTAAGATGGGTTGTCATAATTCCCAAAACAACGTACGTTTACGGAAACAAATCCTGCGGAGAAAATCGAATCTGTAGTTACCACAGAGGCAAGGCCCAAGAGGCTTGCGGATCCTGTAAACAGCGGGGAGGGAAAAATGGACTGCTATCTGTGCAAATACTGCGAGAATCTCACCAACTTTCCCCTGGACGGTTTATGCGAAGAATCCCCCGATGGTGAACACGATTGGGTCTCGGGAGAAGAGGTCGAAAAGTATGTCAGCAAGCTATGGCAGCGACCTCTGTTATTGACGTCTCATACGACCGGGGCCAGCAGTACACCATCGGCGTAGACTCGCGGGAAGTCCTCTATGGTCCGGGCCAGGGCCCGGGGTAAGCGTGCGGGTTTCCACATCCATCCTCAGCGGAGACATATACGCTGGTTGAAAACTCGTGGATCCCGGAATCTACCTGGTATTTGATTGAGAAATTCCTTCCTGTCGGCGACTGCGGCAGCAAGTACGGCATTACCCCATCGGTACTGACAACACCGCTCAGGCTGATATCACCCAGGTGGGGATCATCGGTACTGATGGCGAAGTCCACCGTCAGGACCGCCGCCTGGTATTCCGCCAGGCTGTACCAGTAGACACTGTTTGTATTCAGATGCAACTCCTGCACGGTGAAGGTGCCGCTGATGGGCGATGAGTTGCCGGCATAATCCGCCACCGAGCCACCTATGGAATACGGGGCCCCGGGCGCCAGGCCGCCTGCCGGACAGCTGGCATTGCCGGCGCCTATGGTACAACCGCTCAGGGGTGTTCCATCCAGCGTGATGTTCACTGATGCCGTATCGACCCCCAGACCGTCGTCGCTATAGTCAATGCTGATGGTCGTGAAACCTGAATATATAGTGCAGCCGGGAAAGACACCGGTAACCGCGGGCGGCACCGTGTCCGCCCAGCCGTCATAGACGGTCCAGGGCAGATCGTCCCGGCCTCCGGCAAACAGAAAGGGGCTGTCACAGAAATTGTCGCCACTGGTATTGTTGCATCCCTCGGCCGGGCTGTCGTAATCGTCCCAGTAATTGCCGCCGAAGGGGACGGCGGTGTCGAAAGCGTTACCGGCTCCGCCGGTTACCACCGCCTGGATGGCATTGGTGATAAAATTGTTGTTGTGGATGTCATTGTTCGATGAACCTTCGAGTCTCAACCCGGTACCGTTGGCGGAAAAGGTGTTTCCCACCACCGCGCTGTTGCCGGACTGAAAAATATATACACCGGCGGCGGCGTTCTGTCCGTTTATCGAGTTGTTGGTGAGCTCGGTAAAGCCCGAGCTCTTGACCCTGACACCGTCCAGACTGTTGTTGCTGATATCGTTACCGTGAAAAGTATTATTGTCGCTGACCGACACGACCACACCATATCCCCCGTTGTTGGCGAAGGTATTGCCTGAAAGCTTATTCCCGTCTGAACTCTCCAGGCGCACGGCGTCACCATTGTTTGCCAGCAGAGAGTTACCGGCTATCTCGTTGTTATTGGATGAGTTCAGCGAAAACGCCTGAAGCTCCGTGCCGCTGGCGGTGTTGCCGGTCAGTGTGTTGCCGGAGGAGCTGTCCAGGTAGATGCCGTAACCGAACTGGTCGATGTTGAGGTTACGCACCGTAACCCCGTTCCTGCCATTGATATAGACGCCGATATTAGTGCCGCTCCCGTTCCCCGTGAGCGTCTTGTAGCTGCCATCGAGAGTGATGTTGTCGTCGCCAATCTCGACGGCTACGGCGGTGGCAGCGGTGAAATTAATGTCGTTGGTGAGCGTGCAGGTCCGGGTTGAGGGCTGCCAGTTGCCGATTGCGGCACAATCCCCGCCGTCCGCGGTAATCGTGTAATCGGCAACAACGGCGGAAGCCGACGCCTGCAGGCAGACGAGAAGGATCAGGGACAGGGTTAAGGCGCTGAGGAAAGTTGCTTTACAAGCGTTGGCTTTTATTGTTAATCACCCGTTTTTCCTGCTTGCTAGCGAAAAAGCCATGCGGAACCTTCAATCCCGCAATCTACCAACTTTTCTTTATACGCTGGGGTATGCCCCCGGATACTCGTCCAGGTTGCCGCACAGGTCCCGGAGGGTAAAGAATGTCGTTGTCTTGAAGATGGAGGTTCCGGCAGGAACCGAATATTGGAGCGTCAGCAACACGGTGTCACCCGGCCCCATATCTCCCAGCGATACAGGCAGGGGTGTGGCAACCGTGACTCCGTTAGTGTTCAGGGAGCCGACTGCCTGGACCGTGTATACATCAAAGAAGCTGTCCACATTGAAATCAACCGAGAGCAAACCTGCGTCATAATCCGCCAGGCTACCCCAGTATATGCCGGCAACGTCCAGACTTAACGCGATGGAGTCACACCAGCCGCCCTGGATAATCCAGGGCAGGTTGTCCTGTCCGCCCGGAAATATATAGGGCGCGTCGCAGAAGCCGTCATTGTTGGCGTCCAGGCAACCCTCGGAGGGCTCATCGTAATCAGCCCAGTGGTTGCCTCCTATCGGCGATAAAAGGTTAAAGCTGTTTCCGCTACCGCCTACATTATTGGCCTGTGAGATATTATTGAAGCCGTTGTTGTATATCTCGTTCCCGCTGGATGAGCTCAGGTCTATACCGAATCCGAACTGCGCCTGTCCATTTGAGTATGCCGTATTGCCAACCAGTTTATTGTTATCCGAGCCGCGGAGAGCGAAACCCGCCCAATAATTATTATTGGACTGATTGCCGGATAACACATTGCCGCTGGAAAGATCCATGGTTATTCCCTCGCCGCAGCCAGTGACGGTGTTATTGAAAACACGTGAGTTCGTGGTATGGCGCAGATAGATCCCGACCAGATTGTTGGTAATAGCCAGACCCGAGACGCTCACCTGATCACAATTGATGCAGAACAGTACTCCCGCGTTGGTTGAAGCATCGATAACCTGGTTGGTCTTGTTCACCAGGTAATAGACCGGTTTCCCGTCTACCAGATTGCTGGTGTCGATATCGTTGATAAAATCCGCGTCCAGGGTGCCGCTGACGTTGAAATTCTTGTCATTGCCGGTCATTACATTACCGGTCAGCACGTTGCCGCCGGAGTTATATAACATTATGCCCGCGCCGCAATTGCTGACGGAATTGCCTGTGACCGTGTTGTTGTTGGAGTTTTGCAGCTTCACCCCGGGGCTGAAGGCCACAAAGCCGGCGGAACAGGCGTCTGCCGTATTATTGCTGATGTCATTGTTGTCAGCAGAGTCCAGCAGGTAGGCGGTACCCGAGTTCAGCACCGTATTTCCCGATATCGTGTTATTGCTCGCAGTGTTGATCTTAAAGCCCAGGGAAAAGCCGGACGCCGTAAGGTTCACGACATTCACATTGCTTCTGAAGTCCATGATCACGCCATACGTGAGGCCGCTGCCGCTGCCGGTCAAGGTGTGACCGTTCCCGTTGAGCGTCACCCCGTCGCTGGCTATCTGGATGCCGTCTCCGACAACGGAGAGATCACTCGTCAAGGTACAGGCCTTGGGCAGAGGGTCCCAGATGCCGATGGCCGTGCAATCTCCGCCGGTTGCATCATCAGTGATCGTATACGTCGCGGCGGCGCTGGCCGTTGCAGGAAAATACAGAACCAGCACCAGGAGGAACCCCAGCACCGACATCAAAAAGTAATGCGATTTATTTACTCTTATACCCCACACCCTGTTACCTCCCTGATACCCAAGCTTTTATTGCAGGCTCCCCCGATGTCATCCTGCACGAGAAGTGAACATCAATTTTACGGGCGAAGGGCCTATTTGTCAATATGAACCTTGACAGCCCTGATCACGTATCGAGGCATACAATATACCAGGATTGAGGCGGGCGGTCAAAAATACCGGGCTGGTGAGCCGTGCAGGGATCGAACCTGCGACACCCGGATTAAAAGTCCGGTGCTCTACCAACTGAGCTAACGGCCCATGTGCGGACTACGCGATATAGTATAGCCACCGCTCCCAGGACGGGCAAACGAGCGGCATTTTTATTTTATCCGCCCCTTTCTCGCCGTAAACCGGCGGCGGACTTGATTCACCTTCCCCTAATAATAGAGAATTAGGGTCGCTACCCGCTATCCGGTGGAGGACAGATGACCCAGCAGACAGAACTAGACCAGACATGCGTCAACACCATCCGCTTCCTGGCGGTGGATGCCATCCAGAAAGCCAACTCCGGTCACCCGGGCCTGCCTATGGGGGCAGCCTCCATGGCCTATGTCCTCTGGACCAGGTTTCTCAAGTTCGACCCCTCCGACCCGGACTGGCCCGACCGCGACCGTTTCATCCTCTCGGCCGGTCACGGCTCCATGCTGCTTTATTCCCTACTGCACCTGACCGGCTACGACCTGTCCCTGGAAGAGCTGAAGAACTTCCGCCAGTGGGGCAGCCGGACACCGGGACATCCGGAGAGGGGGATGACCCCGGGGGTGGAGGTCACCACCGGCCCCCTGGGACAGGGATTTGCCAACGGTGTCGGCATGGCCATGGCCGAGTGTTACCTGGGCGGGCTGTTCAACGCGCCCAGTTACCGGATCATGAACCATTACACCTACGCCA
>BDUA01000054.1 GCA_002897715.1 bacterium BMS3Abin01 | reverse complement strand
CCTTCATCGCCTTCGCGCCGCAGATAATGCCCCTGTTCGCGCCGGGCTATCGCGGTGACGCCGCCATGATGGCTGACATCGTCAGTATGTCACGCCTGCTGTTTCCCATCATCCTGCTGCTGTCCATCACCGGCATAGTCGCCTCCATCCTCAACTCCTATGAGCACTTCACCCTGCCGGCCATCGCGCCGGTGTTCTGGAACCTGGTGATAATCCTCGCCATTGTTTTCGGCAGTGGAAGGTTTGGCATCCAGGCGCTGGCCTGGGGCGTGCTGCTGGGGACGGTGGTGCAACTGGCGGTACAGCTACCCTGGCTCCGGGGGCGGGGAGGGAGACTGGGGTTCAGCTTCGCCTGGCGTAACCCCTACGTGCGCCAGGTGGGCCTGTTGATACTGCCGGTGAGCCTCAGTCTGGGGCTGATCAACCTCAATGGGGTCATCGATGTGCAGTTCGCCTCCTATCTGGGCAAGGGAGGTGTAGCGGCGATGAACTTCGCTTTCCGTCTCTACCAGCTACCCGAAGCGCTGTTCGCCATCGCCGTGGGCACGGTTCTGTTTCCGACCCTGTCCAAGCTGGCGGCACGGGATGACCTTTCAGTATTCCGCGACACCATCAACAAGGGCATCAGAGTCATTTTCTTCCTGCTTATCCCGATTACCGCCTTTATCCTGGTTCTTTCCGAGCCCCTGGTAAGGCTGGTATACCAGCATGGGGAGTTCGTCGCGGCGGATACGCGGCTGGTGGCCTCGACCCTGTTCTTCTTCACCTTCGGCAGCGCTTTCAGCGGCGGCAGCACGCTGCTCACCCGTGGCTTCTTCTCGCTGGAACGTCCCTGGATACCGACGTTACTGGCCCTGGTCAACCTGGGCCTGAATGCCCTTTTCAACTGGATCTTTATCGGCTGGTACGGTCTGGGCGGTATTGCCCTTTCCACTTCGGTGGTGTCCATCCTCACTTTCCTGGCGCTGTTCTTCATGTTGCGCCGCAAGGTTGACCGGCTGGGCGGGTCAGCCATTATCCGCACGGTGACGACCACCTTATTGTTCGCGACGGCGGCCGCAGCCGCGGCCTATGCCAGCTGGTATGGAATGGACGCCCTGCTGGGACGGGGCCTGGCGGCGCAGGTAGCATCTCTGGCGGTGGCCCTGGCGGCGGCAACGGTGGTGTTCCTCGCCCTGGCACGTGCCGCGGGCATGCGTGAGCTTGACCTTTTCCGGAACCTGAGGAGCACGGCGGCGGATAAAGCCTGAGCGGCTGAACGCGAAGCGCGGACCGGCTTCTGTTAATCTATAATCGTTGGACAGAAAACAACACATCCGCGGCGCGATCCATATGCCGCGGGACGAGAGACGGAATAGTGACCGGCCAGAGCCTCATCAGGAACTTCTCCATAATCGCCCATATCGACCACGGTAAATCGACACTGGCCGACCGTATCCTGGAAGTTACCAATACGGTAAGCGGCCGTGACATAACCGAGCAGATGCTGGATACCATGGACCTGGAACGGGAGCGGGGCATCACCATCAAGGCGCAGGCGGCGCGGGTGCTGCATCAGGCATCTGACGGCAGGACCTACATGCTGCACCTTATAGACACGCCGGGGCATGTGGACTTCTCCTACGAGGTCTCGCGCAGCCTGGCGGCTTGCGAAGGCGCCCTGCTGGTGGTGGACGCGGCGCAGGGGATCCAGGCGCAGACGCTGGCCAATACCTATCTGGCCATCGACAACAACCTGGAGATAGTGCCGGTGCTCAACAAGATTGACCTGCCGGCGGCGGAGCCTGACCGTGTCGCCGAAGAGGTGTCCGAACTTTTCGGGCTGGACCCCGGCGATGTGCTGAGGGTGTCGGCCAAGACCGGCGAAGGAGTCCGGGAGGTACTGGATGCCATCGTCAGCCGCATACCGCCACCGTCGGGCGACCCCGATGCACCCGGGAGGGCCGTTATCTTTGATTCGATCTACGACCAGTACCGTGGCGTCATCGCCTATGTGCGGGTGGTCGACGGATCCTTCCGCAAGGGGGAGGCCATCAGGGCTATGGCC
The DNA here is from genome assembly GCA_002897715.1 of bacterium BMS3Abin01. Classification (GTDB taxonomy): domain Bacteria; phylum Actinomycetota; class Thermoleophilia; order BMS3ABIN01; family BMS3ABIN01; genus BMS3ABIN01. The sequence continues at coordinate 28,827 of BDUA01000054.1, read as the reverse complement.
ATGGGCACCAAGGTGGAGATAGAGGAGGTGGGCATCTTCTCGCCTGACATGTTGCCGGCGGACACCCTTTCCGCCGGGGAGGTCGGCTATATCATCACCGGTATCAAGACGGTGCGGGATCTGCGCGTAGGCGACACCCTGACCTCGGGCTTCTCGCCGGCGGTCAAGGCGCTTCCCGGCTACCGTGAAGCCAAGCCTATGGTGTTCTGCGGTCTGTTTCCCATTGACGGCGACGATTACCCCGTGCTGCGTGACGCTCTGGACAAGCTCAAACTCAATGACGCTTCGCTCAACTTCGAGCCGGAGACGTCCAGGGCGCTGGGGTTCGGTTTTCGCACCGGCTTCCTGGGGCTGCTGCATATGGATATCGTACGGGAGCGCCTGGAGCGGGAGTACGGCCTGGACCTGCTGGCAACCGTGCCCAATGTGGAGTACCGTATCGTCCGCACTGATGGTTCGGAGATCACGGTACGCAGCCCGGCGGACATGCCCGATCCCGGGGAGATAGAACTTGTGCGTGAGCCTTATGTGCGCGCGTCCATTCTGCTGCCGGGAGATTTCGTGGGGGCGGTGATGGAGGTATGCCAGGAGCGCCGTGGCGAATTCGAGGACATGCAGTATCTTTCGTCCAACCGGGTCCAGCTGCGCTACCTGCTGCCGCTGTCGGAGATAGTGCTGGAGTTCTTCGATATGCTCAAATCGCGCACCAGGGGTTACGCCTCTCTGGATTATGAGATGTCCGATTACCGCGAGAGCGACCTCATCAAGCTGGATATCCTCATCGCCGGCGACCCGGTGGATGCCCTGTCTCTCATCGTGCACCGTGACAAGGCATATTACCGGGGCAAGGGGATGGTGGAACGTCTCAGGAAGGAGATCCCCCGCCAGCTGTTCGAAGTGGCGATCCAGGCGGCCATCGGCAAGAAGGTAGTGGCGCGGGAGACCATCCCCGCCAAGCGCAAAGACGTGCTGGCCAAATGTTACGGCGGTGATATCACCAGGAAGCGCAAGCTCATCGAGAGGCAAAAGGAAGGCAAGAAACGGATGAAACAGGTAGGCAATGTGGAGATCCCCCAGAAGGCCTTCCTGGCGGTGCTGGATATCGACAAGAAATAGGGAAAGGAAAAGCCCCAGGCTAGCCGGCACTGGGGCTTTCCACTAGGGGGGTGGGGGTTGAAAGGTTTGGGCACCTTTCTTCCTAATCGAACGATACCATACCCCGTAAGGTATCGTCAATAGTTCCTATTATCGCTATTTCTAATAGCTTTATCTGTATTTGCTAATCGTTTTCGTGATAGATAAACTATTCGCACTGTGAGGAAGTTCCGGACTTGAACATCGGTTTCGGCAAGACCCGAATCATACTATATGCCGTGGCGGGTATTGCCATGGGCATACTCATCATTGTCACCCATGAGCTGCTGGAGGCCATGGGAGTCGCCTATCATAATTTCCTGATCTCCTTCTTTATCCCGGTTCTGGTAGTCGCCATGATATTGCTGGCAAGGCGAGAGAACGCCCTGTTCAGCTGGGGAAGCAGTCTGGATGACGCCCGCAACCGGGTGAACCAGTTGATGCTTATGGTTACGGCGAAGAAACGATGGAGCCTCTCACTGGAGGAGGACACCCTGCCCACCTGCTGGCGCCAGTTGGGCTGCGACAAGGAGGACTGCCCGGTATTCGGCATGGAACACGCCCGTTGCTGGCTGATAGCGGGAACGTTCTGTCGCGGCCGGGTCCAGGGCAAGTTTGCCAGGAAGCTGGAGGACTGCCACCTGTGTGATGTCTACAGGGAAGCGACGGCGGAGCCGGTCAAGGAGATAACCGAGAACTTTTATATCATGAGCCATCTGCTGAGCGAAAGAGAGGAGGAGCTGGAGAATGCCTATGCGTCTTCGCAGGCGCGCAGCGAGAAGCTGGCCGGGCTGGTGACCCTATCCGAGGCGGCCGTGTCATCCATCCATCTGGGCGAATTGCTGCAGAACCTGCTGGAGTCGGTGGCCTCGTTCGCCGGCGCCGACCTGGGTCTGGTGTCGTTGCCCGACCGTGCCGGCGAGAAACTGGTGGTGCGTACCGCTTGCGGCCTGGAGAAGGATGCGGCCAAGGCACTGACCACCCGCATGGGGGAAGGGGTTATCGGTCAGGCGTTCGCCACCAACAGGATCGTTGTCGCTGAGGATATATCCAGCGACGCCCGCATAGCCGACCCGTACCTGCGGGAACAGGGGGTCAAGACACTAATCTGCATCCCGCTGCGCGGTCTGGAGCGGCCGTTGGGCATGTTGACGCTGGCCACACTGGTATCCCATCACTTCACTGAGGAGGAGAAGGACACCCTGTGCATCGCCGCAGACCGCATCGCCGCCACGGTGGAGAACGCGCAGCTGGTGAGCGAACTCGACCGCGACCGGGAACAGGTGGAACTGATCACGGAGCTGGCCGAGGATATCGATGCCCGTGGCGGCATCGTCAGCGTCTACACCTCCTTCGTCAAACTGGCCGAGAAGATATTGGACTTCGATCGTGCCAGTCTGGCGATCTGGCATCCGGAATCGGAGGAGTTCGAGATCGTCGCCATGGAGACCAACGCCCCCAGGACATGGCTTGCCAGCGGGCTGCGGCTGCCCAAGCACGCCCTTCCCTTCGGCAAGGTCATCGATGAACGGCGCTGCTGTCTGCGCCGGGAGATAACCGGCAAGGACTACCCGGCGGACAAGCTGCTGGTGGAAGAGGGAATCCGTTCCTCGGCCATCTTCCCCCTGATATCCAAAGGTGAGGTACTGGGAACCCTCAATCTGGGAAGCCGGAAGCAGGACGCCTTCTCCGAGGAAGACGCCGACATGCTCAAGCCGTTGATAAAACAGCTGGGGGTAGTGCTGGATAGCGCCCGCCTGCTGCAGGAGGCCAGGAGCGGTTCGCTCAGGGATGGCCCCAGCGGGCTGTATAACCACCGCTTCCTGTACGAGGCCACAGTCAGAGAGGTGGCCAGGGGCGAGCGATACCAGCGTCCGGTCTCCATCCTCATCCTTGATGCCGAAGGGTTCAACCGTTGGCGCGGGAGCCGCACAGGTAGCGGCGATGATAATGGCATCAGGATGATTTCCCGCCAGCTAAAGGCGGCAGTCAGGAGCATCGACGTGGTCGCTCGTTACAGCGCCGTGGAGTTCGCCGTACTCATGCCCGAGACGGAGGCCGATGGCGGCGGCGATGATATGGACGGCAAACAGTTAGCCCGAAGGATACGCGACTCGCTGGGAGAGGCGTTGGCGGCGGAAGCAGACGTGTCGCCTGCTATCGACATTCGCATAGGCATGGCCGAATACCCCTCCCATGCGGTCGATGCCGCCTCGCTGCTGGAGAAGGCGGAAGGTGCCCTGCGCCAGGCGCGCCTGGGAGAGGACAAGGTGGTCATCGCCACCGGGGCCGCTCCGGCCTGATTCTTTATGCTAGACTTTAAGGCCTGATGAAGATATTTGTTGGTATCAGCGGGGCCAGCGGCACCATATACGGCGGCCGCCTCCTACGGGCCCTGGAGGGCCTGGGACACGAAGTGACCACCTGTTTCTCCGATGGAGCCGTCCAGGTGATACGTGCCGAGGAAGGCGACGACGACGTTTCGCCATCGCGGCAGGAGGTTATCGCGCGTTTTGCTGAGCGCTACGGGCTCTCGCACTCGCTGGCGCAGCCGGCGGCGCCGCAGGAGATGGGCAGCGAGATGGCCAGCGGCAGCTCGCTGGTGGAAGCTGCTGTCGTCTGTCCCTGTTCCATGTCCTCCCTGGCCTGTATAGCTTCCGGCGTCACCCGCAACCTCATCCACCGGGTTGCCGACGTGATGCTCAAGGAATCAAGGATACTGGCGCTGGTGCCGCGCGAGACGCCGCTCAGCGACATCCACCTGCGCAACATGTTGAGAGTCCGCCGGGCCGGGGCTCTGCTGGTACCGGCCATGCCCGCTTACTATCACCATCCGGAGACTATCGATGACCTGGCTGACTTTGTGGCGGGAAAGGTGCTTGACGCCATAGGCGTCCGCCACGAACTGTATCGCCGCTGGCAGGGAGAAGGATGAGCGCCGGCACCAGGCAGCCGCGCCTGGCGGACCCCGAGCCGGGGCGGGTTCGCAACATGTTTGGTAGTATCGCCGGCCGGTATGACCTGATGAACGGCTTCATGACCGCGGGCATGCACCACCAGTGGCGGCGGCTGGGTGTGGAGGCGGCCGGCGTCGGCGAGGGAGACCGGGCTCTCGATGTCTGTTGCGGCACCGGCGATTTCGCCCTGGCACTCTACGCCAGGACCGGCCACACCGGTTCGGTGACCGGGATCGATTTCAGCCAGCGCATGCTGGCTGTGGCGCGGGAGAAGGCACAGAGGAGGGGAACATCCATCGATTTCCGTTGGGGTGACGCTACACAGCTGGAGTTCGCCGACGGCGGTTTCGACGCGGTTACCGTGGGTTTCGGCGTACGCAACATACCCGACCTGAACCGGGTGTTCGCCGAGATGACGCGTGTCACCCGTCCCGGCGGCAAGGTGGTGTGCCTGGAGATAACCCAACCGACGCGTCAGCCTTTCAGCAGCTTCTTCAGCATATGGTTCGACCGCATGGTGCCGGCATTGGGCCGGCTGGTATCGCGTGACGCTACCGCCTACTCCTACCTTCCCGCCTCGGTGCGGCGGTTCCCGCCGGCGCCCCGGCTGGCCCGGGTGATGGAGGAAGCTGGTTTGAACAACGTGTCTTACCGCCTGCTGGCGGGCAGCATCATCGCTCTGCACTGGGGCACCGTGTGAGCGTTTCCGGGCAAAAGGCGGGCGCTACGAACGGGGTCAAGGGTAGCGCCCTCGATGTGTTCAGGTCACGCTACCTGCCGCGGTTCGCCCCGTACCTGGCTGAATGCGAGCGCCGCATGGCCGGGATAACCGGACAGCCCGGCGGCAGCCTGGAGAGCTCTTCCACCATGACCCTGGCTGCCGGGGGCAAACGCTTGCGTCCCCTGCTGGTCTTTCTGTCTGCCTGCAGGGGGCATGAGCCCGCCGAGGACCATTATGCCGCCGCGGTAGCGGTAGAGATGGTCCATATGGCTACCCTGGTACATGATGATGTACTGGACGGTGCCGAGTTGCGACGGGGGAAGCCCACAGTGGTATCACGGTACGGCCCGAACGTGAGCATAGCCGCCGGTGATTACCTTTTCTCCTCCGCCTTCGATGTTCTTTCCGCCACAGGTTCGACCCGCTCCGTGTCCCTGCTGGCGTCCACCAGCCTGGATCTGAGCCGCGGCGAGCTGATGCAGATGGCCGCCGCCGGAGATTTCTCCCTTACGCGGAAGGATTATGAGGAGCGGTGCCGCCTGAAGACATCGAGTCTGTTCGCCACCTCCTGCCGTCTGGGAGCCGTGCTGTCCGGCTGTGAGGAGCAGGCGGTGGAGGCCATGGGCCGCTTCGGCGGCTGTATCGGGCTGGCGTTTCAGATATCGGATGATATCCTTGATTTCTCCGGGGACGGGGATCTCACCGGTAAGCTGTCCGGCGTCGATCTGAGAGATGGCACAGTAACCCTTCCCCTGATCCTGGCCATGGAGGAGGATGGGGAGCTGGCGTCGCTGCTGACCGGGGACCTGGATGAGGCGCAGATCGGGGAGATTCGCCGCCGCGTTCGACTGAGCGGTGGCCTGGAGTTGGCGCGTCGCCAGGCGGATGGATATGTGCAACAGGCCGCCAGGGCGCTTTCCCTGGTTGACGGGGTTATCGATACCGGGCCGCTGGAGCTGATCGCCGCGGCAACGGTGGACAGAAGGACATGATGAGCGCGGCGGCGGAGCCAAGATTATAGCGACTGGGAGGTCAAATGATTAGCGTAATGGTCATCGGGGCATTGGGGCGCATGGGCCGTACCGTCTGTGATGCGGTGGCGGCCGATAGCGGTCTGTCGCTGGATGTGGCGGTGGACCCGGCGTTCGCGGATACGGATGTGGCCGGGGGGTTCGGGCACAGCGGCGTGGCCTGTTTCGCCTCGCTGGATGAGGGTGTTGACGCCGGTGCCGATGTGGCCGTCGATTTCACAACGCCGGACTCGGTTTACGGTAATCTGCTGGTCTGTCTGGATCGCGGCATCCATTGTGTCGTCGGCACTACCGGCCTCAGCGAACAGCAGATGACGGAGCTGGCGGCCAGGGCCGGCGGCGGCAAGGCCAACTGTTTCCTGGCGCCGAACTTCGCCATTGGCGCGGTGATGCTGATGGAAGCGGCCAAACTGGTGGCGCGGCAGATGCCGTCCTGCGAGATAATAGAACTGCATCATGACCGCAAGCTGGACGCCCCCTCGGGTACGGCACTGCGGACCGCGGAACTGATAGACGCCGAGCGGGAAGGGCAACCTCAGCCACCCGGCCCGGCGGGAGACCCGGCCCGGGGAGCCGTACACCGGGGCATACCTATCCACAGCGTGCGCCTGCCCGGCCTGGTGGCCCACCAGGAGGTCATTTTCGGCGGCCTGGGCCAGACGCTGACCATACGCCATGATTCCCTGTCGCGCCAGTCTTTCATGCCCGGCGTCCTGCTGGCGGTCCACAAGGTGTCCGGACTTGACGGGATGGTCGTCGGGCTGGAGAAGCTGTTCTGAATCTGCCATAATAACCGCCTATGAACCGATCTTTGGGAGACATAATAACCGCTATGGTGACGGCCTTTCACGAGGACGGCACCGTCAATTACGACGGCACCGCCAGGCTGGCCCGGTATCTGGTGGACAACGGCTCCGACGGCCTGGTGGTCAGCGGCACCACCGGCGAGTCACCGACCCTGACCGATGACGAGAAACTGAACCTGTTCAAAGTGGTCCTGGAAGCGGTGGGGGATCGGGCCACGGTGGTAGCCGGCACCGGTTCCAACGACACGGCGCATAGCGTGGCCCTGACGGAGAAAGCGTCGGAGCTGGGCGTAGACGGCGTTCTGGTGGTGACGCCCTATTACAACAAACCGCCGGTGGCGGGCATCATGGCGCATTTCAACGCCATCGCCGAGGTCACCGACAAGCCCGTCATCATCTACAACATCCCGGGGCGCTGTTCCATCAATATCGAGCCGGAGACGCTGGCGGAACTGTATGCCATCGACAACATCATCGCCGTCAAACAGGCCAATGCGGACCTGGAGCAGACAAAGCGGCTGACGGAGTTGTGCGACATGGGACTGTACGCCGGCAACGACGATATGCTGTTCCCCATGTTGCAGTACGGGGCCTGGGGCGGCATCTGCGTCGCCTCGCACCTGGCGGGGCCGCAGATGAAGGAAATGGTGGAACTGTACCGGGCAGGCAAGCATGATGAAGCCCGCCGGGTGGATGAGTCGCTGCGTCCGCTGTACCAGGGACTGTTCATCACGGCGAACCCCATCATGGTCAAGGCCGCCCTCAACATGCAGGGCCATGATGTAGGCGGGCTCCGGCTGCCGCTGGTACGGGCTGACGCCGGCGAACAAACGAGGCTGCGCCGTGTGCTGGAGCAGCTGTCACTGGTTGCGCAGGAAGCCTGAACACCGGCGGGTATTGCAGGATATTCTCCATCAGTATAGAACTCCTCTTTAGACCTTTAGTATGAAAAAGAAAAAAATGAAGATAATACCGCTTGGCGGTCTGGGAGAGATCGGCAAGAACATGATGGTGTTCGAGTATAACGGACGCCTGCTGGTGATTGATGCCGGGCTCATGTTCCCCAAGGACGAATTGCTGGGAATCGATCTCATCCTGCCGGACTTCAGTTTCCTCAGGGAACGGGCCGATCAGGTGGAAGCGGTGCTCCTGACCCACGGACACGAAGATCACGTGGGTGCTTTGCCGTTCCTCCTGCGCGAGATAAACGTGCCGGTCTATGGTACGCGCCTGACTCTGGGCCTGGTGGCCAACAAGCTGGAGGAGCACGGGCTGGCGGCCAGGGCGAAGTTGCGGGAGATCAAGGCGGGAAAACCGCAGGATATCGGCCCCTTCCATTGTGACTTCATCAGCGTGGCGCACAGCATTCCCGATGGTGTGGGCGTGGCAGTGACCACGCCGGTGGGGACCGTCATCCATTCCGGGGATTTCAAGCTGGACCCCAATCCTATCGACAAGCGTCGCACCGACATGGGCAAGTTCGGCGAACTGGGCAGCAAGGGGGTACTGCTGCTCCTTTCCGACAGCACCAATGCCGAGTACGAAGGGGTGACCGGGCCGGAGAAGTCCGTGGGCAAGACTCTGGACGACATCTTCACCCAGGCTCCGGGCCGCATCATTGCCGCCTCCTTCGCTTCACACATCCATCGCATCCAGCAGGTGGTGGACACGGCGCGCCGTCACCGGCGCAAGCTCACCATCGTGGGGCGCTCCATGGTCAGGAACTCACAGATAGCCCGGGAACTGGGCTATCTGAAGATACCGGACGACATGCTCATCAGGCTCAACGAGGTCAATAATTTCCGACCTTCCAAGGTCGTCATCCTTTCCAGCGGCAGCCAGGGAGAGCCGCTCTCGGCGCTGTCGCGCATGGCCGCGGGCAACCATAAGAAGGTGAAGCTGGAGCCGGGGGATACGGTTATCATCTCGGCGCGGCCTGTCCCCGGTAACGAGGTGAGCGTTCACCGGGTGATCAACCGTCTGTTCAAGGCCGGCGTGACCGTCAAATACGAGTCGGTGGCCCACGTGCACGTTTCCGGCCACGCCGCCCGCGAGGAATTGAAGATGCTCATCAACATGGCCCAGCCCGAATATTTCATGCCCATCCATGGCGAATACCGGCACCTGCACTTCCACGCGGAGCTGGCGCGTGAAATGGGCATGAGCCCCAAGCACATCATCACCGCATCCAACGGTGACGTGATCGAACTGTCCGGAGGCCGCGTCAGGATAGCGGACCGCATCGATGTCGGCATGACTTTCGTGGACGGCCTGGAGGTGGGCGATATCCAGGATGTCACCCTGCGCGACCGTGAGAAGCTGTCACGAGACGGCACCTTTATCGTGGTGGCTCCCATAAGGCAGCAGGACGGCTCGGTTGTGTCCCGCCCCGATATAACCGCCAAGGGTTTCGTCTACATGGGAAACCGCCGCAAGTTGATGAAAGAGGTTTTAAACCTCGTAGAGACAATATTAGAGGAGAGCGCCGGGCGGGGGGCAAGCGACCCGGAGCAGCTCCAGGAGCATATCCATAACCGCCTGGCGAAATTCCTTTTCAAGAAGACCAAGAAACGCCCGTTGATACTGGCGCTGGTTGTCGAGGTATAGGGCGGAGAACGGGGGAGAGGGAAAAGGGCCATGGCACGGAAGAAAGCCAGGTACGCCAAGAAGGGCAAGAAGGTGGCCGGCGGGAAACGGCCGCGTAACGGCGGACGTGATCTACGGCACCTGCGTGAGCTGGGTGGACTGGCGTTATTCGCCATAGGCTGTTTTATGGCCCTGGTCCTTTATCTGGGCTGGTCCGGCGGCTTGGCGGGAGCGGCTGCTGAAGGGGCCCTGCGCTATCTGTTCGGCGTCCTGGCCTACCTGGCGCCGCCGGCGCTGATCGCCGGCGGCGTATATCTGGTGTTCCCCGAAGTCCCTCGCGGATCGCGTTCCTTTCAGGCGGGCCTGGTCCTGTTGCTGTTATCGCTTCTCCTGTTTGCCGGTGCGGACACCTTCTCCATGATCGGCGGCGCCTCGACGCATGAGCGGTTCTATGATCTCGAATATGTCTCTTCACACGGAGGCGTGGCCGGCGACAGCCTTTACTGGAGTACGAGCCTGCTTATCGGCGACATCGGCAGCGCCATCGCCGCCGTGTTCATGCTGATGGCCTCGCTGTTTCTCATTACCGGAGCCTCGGTCAAGGCCGTGCTGGTAACCTCCGGCAAGGGCGCGCATCGAGCTGCGGCCAGCGCCGGCAAGACCACCAGGACTTTGGGAAGGCAGCTGGCGGAACGGCGTACCGCGGCGGCCGGCGAGGGGCAGGCCGCCGGAACCGCCGGCGTACCCTTTGGTATGGACGGCGACGACATCTCCCCCCTGCCGGCGGTCGCCAGGCTGGTCGGAGATGGTGGGGACGGCAATGTTCCTGTCAACGGCGCCAGTACCTATCCGGACATCTATGCCCCGGATGAGGCCGGGGAGCCGGCGGCGGAAGAGGGAACGGGGGAGGCGCCAACAGCGGCGGTCATGGAGCGCGAGGTGGCCACGGCGGTGCTGGACAAGGGGGACGGTTCCTCACAGGCCGAGCTTTTCCCCCGGGACGCCGAGGCGGAGGCTTACGTGCCGCCGGAGGCGGACATGCTCAAGAAGAGCCGTGAGCAGGAGGGGGAGTCTACGGACAGCCATGACCGGGTCAGCCGTGTACTGGTGGAGACCCTCTCCAGTTTCGGCATCGAGGCAAACATCATCGGCACCGTATCCGGTCCCCGAGTGACGCGCTACGAGCTGCAGCTGGCGCCCGGTATCAAGGTTTCCAGGATAAGCAGCCTCAAGGACGATATCGCCTACGCGCTGGCGACTACGGATATTCGTATTCTGGCGCCCATCCCCGGAAAGTCGGCGGTGGGGGTGGAGGTGCCCAACATGAGGCCCAACATGGTGACCCTGGGCGATATCTTCCGGGACTTCCCGCAGGGTTCCGGACCGCTCACGGTCTGGCTGGGCAAGGATATCGCCGGCCAGGCGGTCTACGCGGACCTGGCCCAGATGCCCCATCTGCTGGTGGCGGGCACCACCGGCTCGGGCAAGAGCGGCAGTATCAACTGCATGGTGTCGTCCATTCTGCTCAGGCGTTCTCCCGAGGATGTCCGTATGATACTCATCGATCCCAAGCGGGTGGAGCTCAGCCATTTCGAGGGCATACCTCATCTGCTGACACCGGTGGTGACAGTGATGAAGGAAGCCGCCAACGTGCTGGCCAACCTGATCACCGAGATGGAGTCGCGCTACAGCAAGATGCAGCTGGCCAAGGCGCGGCACCTGGACGAGCTGAACCAGGTGCTGGTGCAACGGGGTCAGAAGCCGTTGCCCTATATCCTGCTGGTGGTCGATGAGCTGGCTGATCTGATGATGGTCGCGCCTGCGGAGGTGGAAGACGCCATCATCCGCCTGGCACAGAAGTCGCGGGCCGTGGGTATCCACCTGGTGCTGGCTACGCAGCGCCCCTCGGTCGATGTCATCACCGGCATGATCAAGGCCAACGTACCCTCGCGTATCGCCTTCGCCGTCTCCTCGCAGATAGATTCGCGGGTAATCCTCGATACCACCGGGGCCGAGAGCCTGCTGGGACAGGGTGACATGCTGTTCCGTTCGCTGGGTTCTTCCAAGCTCCAGCGCATCCAGGGCGCCTATGTTTCCGAAGAGGAGATACAGCTGCTTACCGACCGCTGCAAGGCGCAGCGGCAGCCGGATTTCCGTGAGGAACTGCTCAGGGGCAAGGAGGAAGAAGGGGAGGAAGGTAAACTGGCGGCGGATGAGGACGAACTGCTGCCGGAGGCCATGCAGATGGTGGTGACCACCGGCACGGCCTCCGTATCATTCCTGCAACGGCGGCTGCGGGTGGGCTATACCCGCGCCGGACGTCTTATCGATATGCTGGAGAAACGGGGAGTCATCAGCGGCTACGAGGGCAGCAAGCCCCGGCGGGTGCTGATGGGGGAGGACGACATCGAACACCTGCTGGAAAGGGAGAGGGCCAACCAGGGGCCTAAGGCTGATCCCGGACCGGATGAACCGGAGCCTGAAGAACAATTCACCACCGAAGGCGAGGATGAGTGAAAGCCGCTCCAAGCCGGTGGACCCTGCCCTGGCCGGGATCGGAAAAAAACCGCTGATCGATCGGATAGGGAGAGCCCGGCTCCTGGCCGGGGCGGTGCTGGGTGTGACGGCACTGGTGCTGTACACCATTACCCTGGCTCCCGATATCCTGGCTCATGATGTGGCTGACTGGCAGGGGAGCGCCGCCGTCCTGGGCCTGAGCCACAACCCCGGCTCACCCGTATATATTTTCCTGGCGTGGCTGTTCACCCTGGTTCCCCTCGGCGGCATCGCCGAAAGGGTGAATTTCCTGTCGGCGGTGGTGGGCGCGGCGGGGGTGCTGGCGATATATATCTTTATCCTGATGCTGTTCGATCACCTGCTGCCCGCCATCATCGGCTCCATCTCACTGATGGTGGCGGCACAATGGTGGTCCTATGCTTCACTGGCGCAGCCATACAGCGGTGTGGTGCTGATCATCATCATCCTCCTGATCATGCTGATACTGTGGCAGAGGAAGGGGAACCCGCGGCTGGTATGGGGCGGGGCGTTTGTCTTCGGCCTGGGACTGGTGTGGCACTCCAGCCTGGTGATGTTTCTGCCGGTGCTGGTGGCGGGCGTGTTCATCTTCGGGCCATGGCGAAAACTGCTGGCGATAAAGCCGTTGCTGCTGACGCTGCTATTTTTCCTCGTCGGTTTTGCCTTCTACGCTTATCTGCCCATACGCAGCGCCGCCGATCCGCCGATAATGTATGGCAAGGTGGATTCGCTGTCTTCGCTCCGGGGCTTTATGACCGCCGCCGATACGCGTTCGGGTGGACAGGGTACATTCGCCCTGCCCCAGGGAAGTGAGCTGAGGGAGGCGCTGGTGCAGGTGGTCCGCAAGGGATATTATCCCTCATACGCCTTCCTGGTCTTCGGACCGGCTGTCCTGCTGTTATACCCGCCGGTACGGCGTTCGCTCAAGCCCCGGCGGCGATGGCTGCTGTTTCTGGCGGGCGGCATGGTGGTACAGATGTTCCTGGTGTTCGCCATGAGCCAGCAATATTCCCAGTATTACATGCCCATGTTGCTGTATTTCTCGGTATGGGTGTCCTTCTCCGTATACCTGCTGCTTAAGGCCGCCCGTACCCTGGGCGCGGGGCGCTATGGCCAGGCGGTGGCCTTCGCCGCTGGAGCCATCTACCTGGTGGTCCTGGCGATGGGTGTGAGCCAGCCGCGCATCTGGGAATTCGTCGACCACAGCCATGACGTGTCCATGCGGCGATATACGGATGAGGTCTTCAGGGCGGCGGAGCCGGGAGCGGTGGTGCTGGCAGACTGGGAGTCGTACACGGCGCTGCTGTATGCCCAGAAGGTCGATGGACAGCGCCCGGATCTGACCCTGGTCTCAGTGGTACCGCGTAACTGGCGCCAGGAGCTGACGAAGCTTGGGGACAGGCAGGCCCAGATGCTTTACTCCCACACCCTGCCCCTGGGGGACGCCGGTGGACTACCGGCGCTGACGGAGCCGGTGTTCGTCAGTATCAAGGGCCGTACCTACCAGGACCGTTCCCAGGGCGAACCTTATCCGGCGGCGGTTCAGCTTTTTCAGGTTCATGAATAAGTAAATACCAGGTTGGCGGGCTCTCATTGAACATTAAGACATCTACTCTGACAGTCATTATTGCCATCATGTGCGGAGTCATTCTCGTTTATCATTTCTCGGTGCCGATTATCGCCGACTCGCGGTGGACGATTCCCACCTCGCTCAGCATTATCGAGGAAGGCAACATCGACCTGAATGAGTATGGACGATTATTGAAGGATAATGACTTTTACCAGATTGAGAACGTGAACGGTCATTACTTCTCCAGGTTTCCCATCGGGGCATCGATACTGGCGCTGCCGCTGGTTTTCGCCTTCAAGCTATTTTCCAATCTCGATGAGACGATCAGGTTTGAGATCCCAAAATATATCGAGGCGTATATTTCATCCATCTTTGTCGCCGTAACGGCTGTCTTTATTTTTTTAATCGCAAGACTTTCAATAAAGAAAGACCTGTATGCAGCGCTGCCGGCGCTGGTTTTTGCTTTCTGCACATCCGCGTGGTCCATAGCAGGTCTTGCTTTATGGCAGCATTCACCGTCCATGATGATGCTGACGATTGCCTTGTATCTCATACTGTTGGCTGACCGGCGGCCGGAGATAGTTCAATACGCAAGTATCCCGTTGGCATTTTCATATGTTGTCAGGCCGACCAACTCGATCTCGATAATCCTGCTGACCCTGTTCATCCTCATGCGTTACAGGAGTTATATAATCCGTTATTTCGCCTGGGGCCTGTTAGTCGCCGTGCCGTTCATCATCTTCAATCTGCAGGTCTATGGAGCTCTGCTTTCCCCTTATTATCAACCCGGAAGGCTGGCATCGAATAAATATTTCCTGGAAGCGCTGGCTGGTAACCTTGTAAGCCCCTCGCGGGGCTTATTTGTATTTTCCCCCGTTCTTTTGCTGGCGTTCCTGGGAGTATGGTTAAAGATAAGAGACAGGCAGTTCGAGCGTCTTGACCTGTTCATTGCCGCGATTATCGTTATCCACTGGATCACCGTCTCCTCATTTGAGCCGTGGTGGGCCGGCTATACTTTCGGACCCAGGTTCTTCACCGATATGCTGCCCTACTTTATATACTTCACCATTCCGGTTTTTGCTTTTATAACTGTGAAGAAATCACCATGGCGGCCGGCGGTGATAACGGGGCTGGTGGTTCTGTCATTGCTGAGCCTCTTTATTCAACATCGGGGGGCGACCTGCGAACAGGTGCAGGAATGGAACTCCCATCCCCAACTGAATGAAAATCAGGAGAGGTTGTGGGATTGGGGTGAAATCTCATTCCTCAGCGGCATCGATCACAACCTGTTCAACTGCAGGCCGGACTGGCATGATCCCTGACTCCCGTCAGCAGATGCGGGGCAGCTGCTCACCGGTGGGCATGGAGAGGATGCGGCGGCTGCCCAGCAGGGTTCGCAAATAGACCCGTGGCTTTTCCGACTCCTGGACCTCACCGATGATCACGGCGCCGGCGCCGTAGGCGTGTTCCCTCATCGCTCCCAATACCTTATCTGCATCCCGCCGGGCGACGAACGCCACCAGTTTGCCTTCGTTGGCCAGCACCAGCGGGTCCAGGCCCAGCAGTTCACAGGCGGCACGGACCTCGCTACGGTAGGGGATGCTGCTCTCGTCCACCTCGATGGCCACCCCGGAGGCCGCCGCAATCTCGTTGAGGGTGGCTGCCAGACCGCCACGGGTGGGGTCCCGGAGGGTCCTGACCCTCCGGGAGGCGTCGAGCATGGATGCCACCAGGCCTCCCAGCGGGGCGCAATCACTCTTTATTTCGGTCTGGAAGTCCATGCCCTGGCGTTTGCTCAGGATAGCGATGCCATGATCGCCGATGGTGCCGCTGACGATGACCGCGTCTCCCGGCCGGGCGGCGGATGCTGATATGTGCACGCTGGCAGGGATGAGGCCGATGCCGCTGGTAGTGATGAACATGCCGTCGGCGGCGCCTCTTTCGACCACCTTGGTGTCACCGGCGACGACCTCAACGCCGGCTTCGCCGGCGGCCAGTCCCAGGGAGGAGACGATACGTTCCAGGTCGTCCAGGGGGAACCCCTCCTCGATAACGAAAGCGGCGCAGATATACAGCGGTTCGGCGCCGGCCATAGCCAGGTCGTTGACGGTGCCGGTTAGTGACAGGCGGCCGATATCGCCGCCGGGGAAGAACAGGGGGGAGACCACGTGACTGTCTATAGTGAAGGCCAGGTTGCCATCCAGCTGCACTACCGCCGAGTCGTCCATCTTGTCCAGGATGGAATTGGACAGGGTCCGCCTGAACACCGACCCGATCAGTTCCTGGGTAAGACGACCGCCACTACCGTGGGCCAGCAGGATGTTCTTGCCGCCGCGCTCAGTCTTCATACTGGTAATAGGCGGCGCAGGTGCCTTCCGATGAGACCATGCAAGGCCCCAGCGGGTGGTCGGGGGTACAGACTTTGCGGAACATCTTGCACTGGCGGGGAGTGTGGACACCGGTGAGGATCTCGCCGCAGATGCAGCCCCGCGGTTCGTGTGAATAGCTAACATCTACCTGGAAGCGGACGGACGCGTCGTGACTGCTGAACCGGTCCCCGATGGTCAGCCCGCTGCCGGGGATGATACCCAGGCCGCGCCATTCGGCATCGGCGGGTTCGAATACCGAATGCAGCAGCGCCATCGCCTGCGGGTTGCCATCAGGGCGGACGCCCCGCGAGTACTGGAGCTCGACCTCGGACCGGCCCTCATCCACCTGGGCCGCCAGCATGATGAGCGACTGGAGTACATCCACGGGTTCGAAGCCGGCGACGACGCAGGGGATGCCGAACTCCTCGGCCACCGGCTTATAGGCCTGGGGGCCGATGATGGCGCTGACATGTCCGGGACACAAAAAGGCGTCGATGTCCAGGTCGGGCATGCTGCACAGCGCTTCCAGGGCGGGCGGCACCAGTTTATGTACCGATTGTACGAAGAAATTGTTGATGCCCTGTTCGTGCGCCTCCAGCAGGGTGGCTGCCACCGTCGGTGCCGTGGTCTCGAAACCGACGCCGAAGAACACTACGTGTTTTGAGGGGTTGTCCCGGGCCATTTTCAGGGCGTCCAGCGGGGAATAGACGATGCGTACGTCAGCGCCGCGGCTGCGGGCTTCGGCCAGCCCCATCCTGGTGCCTGGCACGCGGAGCATGTCGCCGAAGGAGGTGGCGATGACCCCCGGGAGCATGGCTATCTCGATAAAGCGGTCGATGTCGGCGTTGGCGGTGACGCATACCGGACATCCCGGCCCGGAGATCAGGGTGATGCCCCGGGGCGCCGCCTGGCGGATCCCGTATCGGGAGATGGCCATGGTGTGGGTGCCGCAGACCTCCATGATCTTCAGTTCGGCGCCGCGGCGTTCGTTCAGTTCATCCAGCAGCCGCTGCACATGGGGCGCGCTGCGGAACTCATCCAGATAGGTCAGAGGCATGGGCTCAGGCTCCGCCTCCGCCTGAGGCCATGCCGCCGGTCATCTCGTCAAACAGGCGTATGGTCTCCAGGGCCTGTTCCTCGTCTATCAGGGATATGGCGAAGCCGGCGTGGATGAGGACGTAGTCACCGACGGCAGCGTCCGGCAGCAGCACCGTGGAGGCCTGGCGTGAAAGTCCTCCCACCTGGACGGTGGCAATCTGATTTTCCATCTCTGTTATCTTCGCCGGTACAGCGAGGCACATGGCATGACTCCATCAGTATTTGTTTTAGCCTATACCATAGAGGGGCGAACTTTCCAGGCATCGGCGGGACAGGCTCAACGACTGGCGGCTATCGCCGCCTGACCCAGGGATATGCCGCCGTCGTTGGGCGGCACCTGTTTATGGATGAGGACGGTGATGCCCCTTTGCCGAAGGCCGCCGGTTACCAGGCGCAGGAGTAAGCGGTTCTGGAAACAGCCGCCGCTGAGGGCCGCCGTATCCAGGCTCTCCCTTTCCGCCAACCGCTCGCAAACGCGGATTATGCTGTCGGCCAGTGCCAGATGGAACTGCAGGGCGATGTGGCCCACACCGGCGTCACGTTGGAGGTCCTCCATCAGCCGGGATATCAGCCTGGCGGGAGACAGGCGCCAGGGATGTTCCCTGATCTCCAGCGTGAAACGGTATGGCAGGGATTGGAATTTGTTAAGGAGGGCATCGCCGATGTCTTCTGTCGCTTTGCTGGCGGCGGCCTCCAGCTCCATGGCCGCCTGTGCCTCATAGCTGACATCGGTGCTTCCCAGCGACAGGGCGGCGACGGCGTCGAACAGACGACCGCAGCTGGAGGTGCGCGGGCAGTTAAGGCCGCCTTCCAGTTGCCGCAACAGCAGTTCCTTCCTGGGGCCGGCCACGCGGAAACGGTCGCAAACGTAATCGACGCTGTCAGGGGCGTATTGCCAGGTGAGCGCCAGCGCGGTGCGCCAGGGCTCGTGTATGGCCGCTTCGCCCCCCAATAGCGGGAAACTGTCAAGGTGGGCCAGACGCTCGAAGCCTTCGTCGATGCTCCCCGAAAAAAACTCGCCTCCCCAGATGAGCCCGTCGTCACCGAAGCCGGTGCCGTCCATAGCCACGCCCAGGGCTCTGCCTCGGTAGCTGTTGTCGGCCAGGCATGAAGCTACATGGGCGCGGTGGTGTTGAACCTTGAGCGGCGACGGTGAATGCTCCAGGCAGTAGGCGGTGGACAGATAGCCCGGATGCCGGTCGCAGACGAAACGGGTGGGGGTGGTATCGAACAGCTGTTCGTACAGCGCTTCGGTATATTCCAGATGGAACAGCGTCTCGGCGTTCTCCAGGTCACCGATATGCTGCGAGACGAAAGCCTCGTCGCCGCTGGTGAGGCTGAAACAGTTTTTAAGGTCGGCGCCGGTGGCGAGGATGGGTTCACTGGACACATGGGGCAGCCGTACCGGCAGTGGCGCGTAGCCGCGGGCGCGCCTGATCATCAGGGGCTGGTCATCCACCACCATCAGCACGCTGTCGTCATAGGTGGAGCGGATGCCGCGGTTGTGCAGCAGGAACATATCGGCGATACCGCCCAGGCGGCTGACCGCCTCGGTGTTGGTACGGCATATGGGCTCCTCGCTCATGTTGCCGCTGGTCATAACCAGAGGGCCGTCCACCTGGTCCATAAGCATGAAGTGGATGGGCGTATAAGGCAGCATCATCCCCAGGTGTCCCAGCCCCGGAGCCACCGATGCAGCGATGTCGCCGCCATCCAGGCTGTCCAGCAGTACGATCGGGCGCTGGGGTGAGGCCAGCAGGTCACTCTCTGCCGCCGACAGGCGGCAGTTAAGGGCGATGTCGTCCAGGGAGACGGCCATGAGGGCGAACGGCTTACGGGGGCGCCGTTTGCGCCGTCTCAAGCGCCGGACCGCGTCCTCATCGGTGGCCAGGCATGCCAGCTGGAAGCCTCCCAGCCCCTTGATGGCCAGGACCATCCCCTCGTTCAGGGCCGCCGCGCCGGCGGCGATGGGGTCGTCAGCGGTCATCACCGTTCCGCTATTGCCGGCCAGCCACAGGCCGGGTCCGCATTCGGGGCAGGCGTTGGGCTCGGCGTGGAAGCGGCGGTCCGCCGGATCCTCATATTCTGCCCGGCAGCGGGGGCACATGGTGAATTTGCGCATGGTGGTAAGCTGCCGGTCGTAGGGAAGACCTTCGATGATGGTGAAGCGGGGACCGCAGTTGGTACAGTTGATGAAAGGATAACCAAAGCGGCGATCATCCGGGTCACGCATCTCGGCCAGGCAGTCGTCACAGGTACAGCTGTCGGGGCTGACCAGTTGATGTTTTCCCGGCAGCCTGGACGAAGGCCGGATGGAGAAACCGGTTTCACCGGTGGGGACGGCAGGGGCGGTGTCCAGGCCGGTGATACGGGAGAGGGGAGGGGCTTGCCGGCGCACCGCATCCACGAAAGCGTCGATTATGTCCCCCGGACCCTCAACCTCGATCTCCACGCCTTCAGAGGTATTTAACACGAAGCCGCTGAGACCGGCATCACTGGCGATCCGGTAGATGAACGGGCGGAAGCCCACACCCTGGACGATGCCGGTCACGAAGACAGCTATACGCATGATTCCGGAAACCGATTGTTCCGTGGAGGACATTTCCCTACCCTGACTGGTCGCCGGGCAGCGGTTTCCCGAGCCCGATCCGTTTTACTTGACCGGCGCCGCCGTTCCGGCGAGCCAGTGGCTCCACTGTTCCACACCCTGTCCTTCGGTGCAGGACATCTCGATGATGGTCGCCTCGGGGTTGAGCTCGCCGACCACCTTGCGAAACTGTTGCATGTCGAAATCGCAGTAGGGCGCCAGGTCGATCTTGTTGATCAGCACGGCGTCCACTTCCTTGAACATGAGGGGATATTTGTACGGCTTGTCGTGGCCTTCGGCGATGCTGGCGATCATCACCCGTGAGGTCTCGCCGAGGTCGAACTCTGCGGGGCAGACCAGGTTGCCCACATTCTCGATGATGACCAGGTCGAGGGTCTCCAGGTCCAGGTGGTCAAGGGCCGAGCCGATCATGGCGGCGGTCAGATGACAGGAGCCGCCGGTATTGATCTGCAGAGCGGGGATATCCATGGCTTCAATGGCAAGGGAATCTATCTCGGAGGCGATATCGCCTTCGATGACGGCCATGGCCGGGTTGCCGGCGGCTCCCTCGATTGCCCTCATGATAACGCTGGTCTTGCCGGCGCCGGGAGAGGCCATGAGGTTGACCATGCATACTCCGTGCTGCTTCAGCCGTTCGCGGTTGGTGGCCGCCACGGAGTCATTGCTGGCCAGGATGTTCTTCTTGACGTCGATTCTCATGGTTTATCCGCCTTGTGTGCCTTCAGTGGATTTCCAGGTTGTCGATAAACAGCTCCTGCCCCTGCTTGACTTCGAAGACCGGTGAATGGCATTCGGGGCAGGAAAAATAGATGCGGCTGGGTTCGAAATCGACTCCGCAGTCGCAACAGACGGCCTTGGCCTTGACCTTCTGAAACACCAGCTCAGCTCCTTCCGCCACCGTTCCCTGCGCCAGCGCCTGAAAATAGAACTCTATGGATTTGTCGACGAAAGTGGAGAGTTCACCGATGACGATGGTTACGCTTTCCACGCGGTCGCCGCCCGCCTTTTCCGTCTCCTCCTGGATGATCTCCAGGATACTCTCTGTGACAGCATACTCGTGCATCGCTCATTCCGGTCCCGGGGGGGTACAGGCACCTTTGGGGCGGGGGGAAAAGCCCGCTTCCGCCAGGTAATCCAGCACCAGTTGGATGACACGGTCTACCTTGTCACCGACCTTCGGCGACAGACCGCCCCCGAATTCGTCCATCTTGCCGGGCTGGACGCCGATGATGGTCGCCGGCGGACGGTCATCCAGCAGTCCGGCGGTATTGAGCACATCGATGATGCCGATATCGTGAACGGAGGTCTTGACGCCGTTGCTTTCCTCCAGCTGGTCGGAGTCGAACATGAAGATGCTCCCGGGTTCAGCGCCGGCCTGGATAGCGTCGATGACGATTACCCGGCGCGCCGACCGGATGTAGGAGAGCAGAGCCAGACCACCGGTGCCGCCGTCTACCACTTCCACCTCCGGCGGAAAGGTGAAATTCTGCAACAGGTTCCTGGCCACCTGGACGCCCAGGCCCTCGTCGCCCATCATCACATTGCCGACGCCGAGGACCAGAACCTCGAACATGGATTGATTATTCATGGACGCCCCGGGGGCCTCGGCCCCCGGGGCGTCCAGTTCATTCAGGCTGGACATATATGCTGTTTACCTCATCTTTCCGGGCCGCTTGCCGGCCTTGCGTTTCTTCTTGCCGGAACCGCCCCTGATGGGAGCGTACTTTCGCGGGACCAGCCGCCAGCCGGTAAGCATACTGCCGAAGGTATTGTCCCGGTCCCTGCTGGAACGCAGGATGGAGAAATACACATGGAACGCCACATATATGGCGAACACCCATACCAGGTAATAGTGCCAGGTGCGGGTGGTCTGCTCTCCACCGAATACGTTGAACACCCAGCCGAACAGCTGGTTGGTGGTGGTCAGTCCCCAGAAGAACGTTCCCTGGAACAACGCGAATCCGGTCAGGATGGCCATCAGATAGAACAGCAACGCGATGGGTATGAGGATGGTGTTCATGACCGGGTTCAGCTTCCGCCAGTAACGGTGGTCGTTCCGGGCGAACAGGTAGTAGGAGATTGCTTCGGGCAGCGCCTTGAAGTTCTTCCTGCTGGGTCCGACATCGCGCCAGTCAGCGTCGAAGTGCGAGAAGAACGACAGCTCCAGCCGTATGGCGACCGTCTCGATAAGTACGGCGGCGCATATGAAGTGTGTCCATCTGATCCAGGACATGAGAAGCACAGGGTCCTGGGACGTGCCCAGGCTGAAGAAGGGCCTGTGTATGAACAGCCCGGTGAACGCCAGGATAGAGATGACACACACGATCGTCCAGTGGAGCAATAAGTAGACCCAGTGCCTCTGTTTGATGTTTACGCGGTCTTCCATTTTGCTCACCACCTAACGGACCTGGAACTTATAGACCTTGTTGCTTTTCGGTTCAATCACGTGAACCGCACAGGCAATTCATGGGTCAAAGGTGTGGACCACCCGCAATATCTCCAGCGGTTTCTCCGGGTCCGCCACCGGTGTTCCCACCAGCGCTTCCTCGCAGGGACCTCGCGTGCCCTTATCGTCACGGGCGGAGAAGTTCCAGTTGGAGGCAGGCGTTGCCTGGTAGTTGGATATCTTGCTGTCCTCGATGTGGTTGAAGTGGGCCAGCGAGCCGCGAGGGGCATCCCAGGCTCCCACTCCCTGGCCAGACTTGGGGACGTCGTTGGGAATGAACCATTCGCCCTTCCCGGCGACGATATTCTCCTTGAGCATCGCCATATCCGCCTCCATCTTCTGCACGATGAGGGCTGCTTCCAGCGGCTTGGTCGCCAGCCGTCCCAGGGCGGAAACCAGGATCTCCGGTTTGCCTGCGGCGCCCAGGGCTGCCAGGGCGTCATCGACGATCTTGGTGGCGCCGGGAGCTTTGGAGAGGTAGGCGACAAGCATTCGTGCCAGGGTGCCTACCTCCATCTGCTTGTTCTTTATCTGAGTCGTCTTGGTCCAGGTGTACTTGTCGTCCGGGCCCACCTTGTCCGGCATGCTGGTGAACTCGGGCTGGGTGGTGGCGTCAACGTCACCGGGGTTTTTGCCCTCTCCGGACTCGGGAGTGTACCAGCTGTGTTTGACGTACTCCATCGCGTCGGCGGGAGACACCTTCTCCACCGCCAACTTGCCGCCGAAGATGGCTCCTCGCGGCAGCGACCGTTTGTACGGGTCGCGGCTCTTCACATCCTCCAGGACTCCCCAGGTGAAGAAGTTGCCGACACCGGCGCCGATCTTGGTCAGGTCGATATAGGCCGCACCCGCCGCCAGCGTGTCGGGAACCATCACGTTGATGACGAAGTCACTGACCTCTTTCATGATGGTCTCGTAATTGACTATGTCCTGCAGCGTCGGTATAGCGGTAACGCCACCCGGCGGTGTTGACATGTGGTGGGGGAACTTGCCGCCGAAGACGGCCAGGGCTCGCGCCGCTTTTGCCTGGATATCGAGGGCCTGAAGGTAATGGGCCGATAGCTCCAGGTTCTGCTCGGGCGTCAGCAGCATTCCCGGATGACCCCAGTAGCCGTTGGCCAGGAACCCCAGCTGGCCGCTGTCGACAAATGCCTGAAGCCGCTCCTGAACCGCCTTGAGGGCCGGAGTGTTGGCCTTGGCTGACAGTCCGCTTATCACGTCCACGTAATCAAAGGCATTCAAGCCATAGAACCACAGGACGTGGGAATGCAGGTACTGGGCCACCTCCATCAGGTTTCTGACCAGGACCGCGTTATCCGGCGGGGTGACGCCGAAGGATTCCTCCAGCCCCTGGGTGGCGCAGATACCGTGGGACGTGGGGCATACGCCGCAGATACGTTGGGCGATATGCCAGACGTCACGCGGGTCACGGTCCTTGATGAATATCTCGAAACCACGGAAGAGGGTGGTGGTGGCCCAGGCGTCCTTGACCACGCCGTTATCGACTTCAACTTCTATGCGCAGGTGACCTTCCAGCCTGGTCATCGGGTCTACAACTACTCTAGCCATCAGTCATCACTCCCTTCCGAAATATCGTCGTTTTCCTTGAACCTGCCCTTGGCGGCCGTGGCTATGGCGTGGATGCCGATGCCGGTCATGGTGGCCGTCACCAATGTGGATCCGATATAGTCCGTCGATGTCTTGACGCCGATGAAGCCGGGTACTGGTACGTTGGGCAGGGTGTCATAGAAACCGGCGAACTCATCCCAGAAGTCCGGTTCCATACAGCCGATGCAGCCGTTGCCGGAGCCGATGCACCAGTTCTGTTTGCTGTTCCACAAGGTCAGGGGGCAGGGTGAGTGGGTCTCCGGCCCCTTGCAGCCCATCTTGTACAGACAGTAGTTCTTGGCCTCCTCCTCACCGCCGAACTCCTCGACGTATTCGCCCGAATCGAAATGGGCGCGTCTATCACAGTTATCGTGGACCTTCTGGCTGAAAGCGAACTTGGGCCGGCCCTTGCTGTCCAGCTTGGGGGCTTCTTTGTATAACAGGTAGTAAGTGATGGTGGAAACCATGGTGTCAGGGTTCGACGGGCACCCGGGGATGTTGATGACCGGGGTGCTTATCACATCGCTTACGCCCTTGGCTCCGGTGGGGTTGGGGTTCATCGCCTGCACACCGCCATAAGCGGCGCAGGTGCCTACCGCTATGGTCGCCGCGCCGTTGGCGGTGACCTCTCCCACGATTTCCTCGGAGGTCTTGCCTCCCACCATCATCGCCTCCGGTATACCAGTGGCTATTGCGCCCTCGACGATGGTGATATATCCACCGGCGGCAACCGTATCGTCCAGATTCTTCTCAGACTGGGTGCCGGCAGCTGCCATGATGACTTCCTGGTAGTTGAGGCTTATGATATCGAGAACAATGGTGGCTACATCCGGATAATCTGCCTTGGCTAATGATTCAAAGCAACCGGAACAGCTCTGAAAACTCAACCAGATCACAGGCGGACGCTTCGCTGCCTGCTCCAGCGCGCTTGCTATCTGTGGAATCCAGGCCTGGGATAGTCCGAGCATCGCCGCAGTGCCACCGCACAGTTTCAGGAAATCGCGTCTGCTAACGTCATAGTGCATAATACTCTCCTCTATCAAAGCTTCTTCCAAACTTACACCGGCCGTTTGATACATTCATAGGCAACTCCTTCCCCCTGTCGACATAACATATAATTTTGACGGACCTACGCCTATTCCCTGCCTGGCGTCTTTCCGTTGGCTGCTTGTTTGCTGTGAAATAATCCCGGAAATATCAAAAAGACCGGTGCTTTACTCACACCAGTCTCTTGGCTCACGCCCACGTCAGCTATCAACGGACTCCCCTGCATGAAGTTGTTTCCTCCCCAAAAAGAAATCAATTTGTCCTTCCAGGTCGGTTCTGCCGAATAATATCAGGCATGGCTATTACTATCAATAACCAAAATAAAATTGTAGACTGTTCCCTCTGACCCCTGTCTAGCTGTTAAAATACATAGGTCTTTATACCTGAAAACCCTTTCTTTTAAAACGCTGATATGGACGGACCTGAATGTTTGAGATAGGCACTACCCTCAGGGATGCGCGCGTGCGCCGGGATATATCGCTGCAAAAGGCGGAGGCCGACACCAAGATTCGCGTCAAGTATATCCAGGCCATGGAGAACGAGGATTTCGATATCCTGCCGGCGGGTACCTATGTAAAAGGTTTCCTCAGGACTTATGCCGAGTATCTGGGCATCGATTATCAGCTCATCCTGGACGAGTACAATGACCGCTTCGGCACCGGTGATTACAAGGAACACCTGGTGGTGCAGACGGGGAAGACGCGCAAGCCGGGGAAAGGGGGTACCCCGCGCAAACCCCGCAAACAGACCAATTACCTGTTCGTGGCTGTTTTCGCGGTGGTTATAATCGCCGTGCTGGCATACCTGGGTTGGGGCAATTCCACCAGCGAGAAGCCGACCCTGATCACCACTACCGCCACGGAGGCGGAGACGACCACCGCTGAGGTGACGCCGGAAGTGACTACACCCGCAACCACACCCACCCGGACCCAACCGGTGCAGCTGGAGAGCCTGGTGCTCTCGGCCGATGTGGAGGACAGTTGGGTTCGCCTCCGCAAGAACAATGAGGATGGGGAGATCATCTGGGAGGACGTTCTGGCTTCGGGAGAGAGCAAGACCTTCACTTTCGCCCCGGCGGAGCTTCCGGAGAACAGGCTGATCCTCAACATGGGGAATACACTGCTGGTCGAGGTAAACGGGCAGTCACAGCGGCTGAACGGTGGAGTGTACGTGATCACGCCCACCAGCGTTGCCGAGCTCCCCTGACCGTGATCGGGGGCGGGTGATCCATGGCTCCTGAAGCTTCTACGGGTCCCAAATCTTCCAGGGGACAATGGAAGATGCCGGTGAACCTGGCCAACAGCTTCAGCGTGATCCGTGTCCTGCTCATCCCGGTATTCATGTTCTTCCTGCTGGAGGAGCGGCTCCTGCTTCTGGGTGACTGGCTGGCCGCGGGCGTATTCATGGTGGCGGCCGCCACCGACACCCTGGACGGCTACTTTGCCCGTTCGCGCGACTCGGTCACCGTCTTCGGCCAGTTTCTGGACCCCCTGGCCGACAAGCTGCTCATCTCGGCGGCCCTGGTATGCCTGGTGTCCCTGGAACGGCTGTCGCCCTGGATCGCCATGATTATCATCGCCCGCGAGTTCGCCGTATCGGGGTTGCGCATGGCGGCAGCGGCAGAGAAAGTGGTAATCCCGGCCAGCGGCCTGGGAAAGATAAAGACTTTCAGCCAGATCATAGCCATCGTGGCCCTGATACTTCCCGGGTTCGCTTACTTCCGGGGCCAGCCTCTCAGCTGGTATCTGATCCTGTTCGCCACCCTGGTGACGGTGATATCCGGCGTCGATTATTTCAGGCGCGCGCGGCTGTACCTCGATCCTCTCGACTCCGGCCACCAGCGATGAACGCGGTTGTGATTACTATCGGTACGGAGCTTTGCCGGGGAACCGTGGCTGACACCAACCGGGGTTGGATTTCCCGGCGGCTGGATGCCGCCGGCCTGGCGGTCGCGGCCGGACTGACCGTACCTGATTCTGCGGCAGCCATCGGCGCCGCCCTTTCCTTCGCGCTCTCCCTGGAGCCGGACCTGGTCGTGGTTACCGGTGGCCTGGGGCCCACCGGGGACGACCTGACGGCGCCGGCGGTGGCCGCCGCCCTGGAGCTGGGGGTCGAGGTCCATCCCCGGGCGGCGGCCATGGTATCGCGGGCGGTTGCGGAACGGCCGGATGCCGGCGGGATGGAGGGCCGGACAGCAGCGGCCGGCGAACTCGAACCCCACCAACGCAAGCAGGCCGAACTGCCGGTAGGCAGCGTGCCCATTGAACCGGCCGGCACGGCGCCCGGATTCGTGGTAAGCGCCGGCGGTGTCCCCATTGTGGTCCTGCCCGGTGTCCCCGGGGAGATGGAGGCCATGTGGGATGACGCCCTGGCCGTACCGGCCGTGGGGCGGGTGCTGGACAGGGCCGAACCCCGCCTGCGGCGGACGCTGTGCTTCTACGGGACGGGAGAGCCGCAAGTGAGTGAGGCGGTGGAACGGCTCATCAGCCAGTCCGGAGTGGAGGTGGCGGTGGGCATCTGCGCCAGCCGGCGTGAGATCAGGGTGGATCTGGAGTTTGCTGCAGAGGATAAAGACCAGGCCGGATGTATTACCAGGGAGTTAAAAAACCTGTTTGCTGACTTTTATTACTCCAGTGGCGCCGCGGTTGAGCAGGTGGTGGCTGAGGGGCTGATCAACCGCGGCCGTACGCTGGCGGTGGGCGAGTCCTGCACCGGCGGCCTGCTGGGGGGCGCCCTCACCAGCGTGCCCGGCTCGTCGAGGTTCTTCCTGGGCGGGGTAACCGCCTACCACAACGATGTGAAGATGGCGTTGCTCAAAGTCAGGCGGGAGGTCCTTGACAACGTTGGCGCGGTCTCCGAGCCGGTTGCCCAGCAGCTGGCCCTGGGGGCGAGGTCACAGACCGGTGCCGATTACGGTATCGGCATCACCGGCGTGGCCGGGCCCACCGGTGGCACGGAGGATAAACCGGTGGGCCTGGTGTTCATCTGTGTCTCCTCGCAACAGGGGGACGTGGTGGAGCGCTTCGACTTTCCCGGGGACCGTAAGGAAGTGCGCGCCGCCGCCGTCACCGCCGCCCTGCACCTGCTGCACCGCAAACTGGCGGCGGACGGGGTGTAGTCAGTTTAACCATGTGATTTCGGGGGTAATTAACCGGCATGGGCCACAGATTCTCAGAGGGCGAGACCGTCAGCAGCCACGGGGAACACGGCGGCGGCCACGACAAACATGACCATGGCTCCGGCGACGGCCACTCAGACCACGCTGGTGGCCACACCTCCCACCACGCTCACATGGTAGCCGATTTCCGCAAGCGCTTCTGGGTGTCGCTGGCGCTTACCGGCCCCATCCTGCTGCTGTCCCCGGCCATACAGGATTTCCTGGGCATCAGGGACACGGTTGCCTTCAGCGGCGACATCTACCTGTTGTTCGCCCTCTCCTCGTTTGTGTTCTTCTATGGCGGCTGGCCCTTCCTCAAGGGTATCTACGAGGAACTGAAGCAGGCCCAGCCGGGCATGATGACTCTCATCGCCCTGGCCATCAGCGTCGCCTATTTCTACAGCAGCGCCGTGGTCTTCGGGCTGGACGGAAAGATCTTCTTCTGGGAACTGGTCACCCTTATCGACATCATGCTGCTGGGCCACTGGATCGAGATGCGTTCGGTGATGGGCGCTTCCATGGCCCTGGAGAAACTGGCGGAGTTGATGCCCTCGGACGCTCACCGCCTCCAGTCTGACGGCGCCACCGAGGACGTGCCGGTGGCCGAGCTGTCGGTGGGGGACCGGGTGCTGGTGAAGCCCGGTGAGAAGGTCCCTGTGGACGGCGTTGTGACAGAAGGGCGGACCTCGGTGAATGAAGCCATGCTCACCGGCGAGTCCAAACCCGTCTCCAAGGGCCCCGGCGACGAGGTGATCGGCGGATCGGTCAACGGCGAGGGCTCGTTGACCATGGAGGTGCGGAAGCTGGGCAGCGATTCCTTCCTGGCCCAGGTGATCGAGCTGGTCCGCGAGGCGCAGGAGAGCAAGTCCAAGACCCAGGACCTGGCCAACCGGGCGGCGCGCGTGCTGACCATCATCGCCATCGCCGCCGGCGGTATCACCCTGGCCTTCTGGCTGATTTTTTCCTCCGAGAGTTTCGCGTTCGCCCTGGAGCGCACGGTGACGGTGATGGTCATTACCTGTCCCCATGCCCTGGGGCTGGCGGTACCGCTGGTGGTGGCGGTCTCCACGGCGCTGGCGGCCCGCAACGGCCTGCTCATCCGCGATCGGGCCGCTTTCGAGCGCGCCCGTAACACCCAGGCCATCATCTTCGAC
>BDUA01000053.1 GCA_002897715.1 bacterium BMS3Abin01 | reverse complement strand
CCTCCGATAACCAGAACTCTGTTCTCTGCCATAAGGTCCCTCCTTATGAGACGATAGCAAAGGTTTTCCGTGTTCCGTTATGAGCACTGTCTTTCAAGATGATGCGCATAACGCATCACAGCATTTTTGGGCGGGATGGGCCGCTGCGGCCCATCCCGCCCTTTTGACCTAATTCATTCCAGGCCTGTACGAAACCGGATTACGCCGGCGTCGGGGCCTCCACCAGCTGCACGTAGTCAACCTTCTGAAGATCCCATTCACCGGTCTCAGGGTTGACCTTGGAGTTGGTGAAGCACTTCCAGTTCTCGTCATCGATGCCCGGGTAGTCGCCGCGGTAGTAGTAACCGGGGTAGCGCGACTCTTTCCGGAACTGTATATGACGGGCATGTGCCTCAGCAGCCCAGATGCGGTGGTAGTTCTCCCAGCAACGGAGCAGCTCGTGCAGGTCTGCAGCGGCCAGATGATGAGAGTCCTCCTTGAGGACATCCAGCTTCTCCAGCCCGATCTTCAGCAGGTTGCCGCTGGTCTTGTACATGGTGGACACGCCACCGACATACTCGTCCATGATCTTCATCAGCCGGAACTGCAGCATACGCGGCTTGATGTAATGGGGGTTGACGTCGATGTTGTCCGGAGAGGTGGTATAGGCCTTGTGCTTGGCGTATATCTCCATGGGGAGATATATCTCAGCCACCAGCTCGTCGATGCTTTCGCTTATTGTCGGCGTATAGTCGGCGTGATCCAGGCACCAGGAAACCATGGCTTTGCCGGCGATCCTGCCTTCGGCGTGCGAGCCGGAGGAGAATTTGTGGCCGGAAGCGCCCACCACGTCGCCAGCCATGAACAGGCCGTTGACGGTGGACATACGGTTGTAGCCCCAGGACCAGTCATCGGGAGCGCCTTCGATGTCACCGGGGCCGCTGACCCAGAATCCGGCGCAGCCGGCGTGTGAGCCGAGCAGATACGGCTCGGACGGCATCAGCTCGGACGATACCTTGTCAGGCTCCACGTTCTCGGCAGCCCACAGGCCCGCCTGGGCTATGGTCATATCCAGGAAGTCCTCCCAGGCCTCCGCCTCGAGGTGCTTGATCTGGTTCTCGTCCATGGTCTCGGCGAGGGCCTGCATGGCCTTGTCGGTATGCATGATGATCGGGCCGTTGCCGTTGGCCATCTCGATCATGGCCGCGTGGTTACGCAGGCAGGTACCCATGGGGTTGTCGTAAGGAGCGAACTCCTTATGAATCAAATCGGCGTGCTTCTCGCAGTAGTCCTCACCCAGGCCGTTGGTAGCCTTGGCCTTGAAGAACAGGAACCAGGCACCGACCGGGCCGTAACCATCCTTGAAGCGCATGGGCACGAAGCGGTTCTCCATCAGGGTCATCTCGGCGCCAGCCTCGGCGCCCATGGCGTAACCGGAACCGGAGTTCCATACGGGGAACCAGGCGCGTCCCATGCCTTCGCCCACGGAACGCGGACGGAAGACGTTGACGGCGCCGCCGGAACCATTTAGCACGGAGTTGGCCTTGAATACATATACCTTGTTCTCGCGAACACTGAAGCCGATGGCGCCGGCTACCCGGTTCGGCTCATTGGCATCCAGCAGCAGCCGGGTACAGTATACCCGCTCGTAGAGGTTCTCCTCCATGCCGGTGGCGTTACGGTTGGACTCCAGGGCTATCTTCGCCATCTCGGCAACGATGGCCTTGTAGGATTCGCCGTTGATCATGATCTGCCACTTGCCGGAACGTACCGGGGTGCCGCCGTCCTTCAGCAGCGCTGCGCCGGCATCACGGGCCTGGTGTCCGTCCATGGCGTGGCCCTCGTCATCTTTCTTCCAGACGGGGAGACCCCACTCTTCGAATAGCTCCACGGAGTTATCTACATGCCGGCCCAGATCGTAGACCAGGTCCTCCCTGATGATGCCCATCAGGTCGCTACGCACGTACCGCACGTAGTCATCCAGGGTGTTGTCACCGATGTAGGTGTTGATGGCGGAAAGGCCCTGCGCCACGGCGCCGCTGCGCTCGATGGCGGCCTTGTCGACCATAACGACCTTGAGATTCTTCGGATTGGCCCAGACGCAGGCTTCATACGCGGCGCCCGTACCCGCCATGCCGCCGCCCATGAGGAGGATATCGGTCTCTACCTCCACGACTTCAGGCTTCTCGACAAAGCGAAATTCGTTTGTTTCTTTTTCCATGATCTATACCTCCTTTGTCGTCTGGTATTAGCTGAGGGACAAGTTGAAAAAGCCCGGTTTGCTGATCTCGTCGAAGTTGGGCTCAGGCGTACCGGCGTAAGGATCCACGGAACCTTCCGGGACCAGGCGGATGGGGAACTTGTACCGCTTGAGGATACCGTTACGGAACTTGACGGTCCACATGATGGCATCGGTGGCCCTCAGGGGGATCACCGCTGCGCCCAATGGGGCGAAGTCAGCGTAGCTGCGGACCTCTATGGCCTGCTGTGGGCAGATCTTGACACAGTTGTAGCACTCCCAGCACTGCTCCGGCTCCTGGTTATGAGCCTTCATGCGCTCAGTGTCAAGCACCATCAGGTCGTGCGGACAGATGTACATGCAGGCCGTCTTCTCCTGGCCTTTGCATCCGTCACATTTTTCTGTCATTACGAAACTCGGCATTTACTCATACCTCCTTATTTTAAGTTAGTATTTTATTCTCGCTTGCTTGCAGGGATTCCGTGCTGCACCCCCTCTCGTCCTATTTACTGTCCTGTATCAATTTGACTCCAGTCTTTCCCGCCGCTCCTAGCCTTCCGAGTACTTGTGGGTCTTGATCTCCACCTTCTCCGTCAGGCCTTCGTAGTAGGCGCGAAGTATCTTCAGCACCTCGTCGCGGCTGAAGTGATCCGGTACATCATCACCCTCGGAGAGCATCTTCCGCAGCTTGGTGCCGCTCAGTATCATGCGCTCCTCTTTGCCATGGGGACAGGTCTTCATGGAGGCCATGCCGTCGCAGGCGGTGCAGTAGAAGGTCCAGTCGATCTTGAGCGCCTGGGTCTCCAGGGCGCCTTCGGGGATCTGGTCGAAGATATCGTGCGCGTCAAAGGGCCCGTAGTAATCACCGACGCCGGCGTGGTCACGGCCGACGATCAGGTGGCTGCAGCCGTAGTTCTGCCGGAACAGGGCATGTAACAGGGCCTCGCGGGGTCCGGCGTAGCGCATATCCAGCGGATAGCCGCCCACGGCGATGGTGTCCTTGACGTAGTAGTTCTCGATGAGGGCGTCTATGGCTTCCTGGCGAACGTCCGCGGGGATATCGCCCGGCTTCAGTTTGCCCAGGAGCATGTGGATGAACACCCCGTCGCAGATCTCGATGGC
This sequence comes from bacterium BMS3Abin01, assembly GCA_002897715.1. GTDB lineage: Bacteria > Actinomycetota > Thermoleophilia > BMS3ABIN01 > BMS3ABIN01 > BMS3ABIN01. The sequence goes on along the minus strand of BDUA01000053.1, from coordinate 37,209 downwards.
TATCTTGGTGAGGTACTCGTGGGAGCGGTGCATGGGGTTCCGGGTCTGGAAGGCGGCTACGGTGCTCCATCCCTTCTCCTCGAACAGGGCACGGGACTCGGCGGGACGCAGATAGATCTCGGAATAATCCTGCGGGAAGGACCCTTCACTCAACACCTTGATCGGTCCAGCCAGGTTGACAACTTCCTGGTTCATCACCATCAGCACGCCGGGATGCTCGGTGTCGGTGGTCCCGTATATCTTGTTGCACTCGTGTTCCTTGTCGATTGAGAACTTCTCGTTGACGGTCATGGTGGCCATGATGTCGCCGCTCTCCTCTGACACCAGGGCAACGTCTTCACCTACGTTGATGCTGTTGGCCTTGCCTTCGGTAGTGGATACGGTGATGGGAATGGGCCAGAATGTCCCATCGGCCATGGTGAAGTCGTCGCATACCCCCTGCCAGTCCGCCTTGGTCATGAAGCCATCAAGGGGGGTGAACCCGCCTATACCCATCATTATGATGTCACCGCTCTCGCGTGAGGTTATCCTCACCTCGGTAAGGCCCTTGGCCCGCTCCAGCTCCGCCGCCTTCTCTTCGCCTTCCAGCAACAGCGGCTTTAGTTTCTTTTCCTTGCCATGTGGATTGACTAATGCCATACCTTTGCTCCTCCTGTTAAGGTTTTCGCGCCCCGCTTGCGGACCGTCTCTTTAACCGACACCCAGGGTCTGTAACACGTTCTGGAAGATCTCATCGATGTCGCCTGTTCCCGTCACAGATTTGAGGATACCTTTCTCGCGGTAGTAATCGATGAGCGGCGCGGTCTGCTCCTGATATACCTCGAGCCTCTTGGTGATGGTCTCTTCCTTGTCGTCGTCCCGCTGAAACAGCTCGCCGCTACACTTGTCGCACTTGCCTTCCTCGGCGGGCGCCTGGAAATGGATGTTGTACATCTGGTTGCAGCCGGCGCAGGTCCTGCGGCCGGTAAGACGTTTCATCAGGTCTTCGGTGGGTACCTCCACGCTGAGCGCCGCGTCCAGTGACATGCCCAGCTCGGCCAGCATCTTGTCCAGCGCTTCGGCCTGCACTGTGTTGCGCGGAAATCCATCGAGGATGTACCCTTCCTTGCAGTCATCCTGCTTGATCCTCTCCTGGACCATGCCCAGGACCACGCTGTCAGGGACCAGCTCCCCTTTGTCCATATAGGTCTTTGCTTCCTTGCCCAGCTCCGTTCCCGCGGCCACCGCGGCTCGCAACAGGTCGCCTGTGGAGATCTGGGGGATGCCGAACTTCTCGATCAGCTTCTTGGCCTGCGTACCTTTGCCAGCTCCTGGTGCACCAAGTAATACTAGTTTCACGCTCGCCTCCATTTATGGCAGGAAAAAAACCAGAGCCGACCGGAAGGACATTCCCCCTCCCGGCCCAACTCCCTTACAAAGATGTAGCGAAACTTGGTGGTCGCAAATAAAGCGATTAATTATCGGCTTAAGATGATCGCCGGGCGCTCCCGCTTTCGGAGGCCCGCTGCCCGTACATCTGCGGGGCTTTAACTTCATTTACAGGTGAAACGGCAGTAACTGAGGACGGCGGTCACTGGGTGAATTTTTGTGTTGCTTATCGCCTTGGTTACGGGGATTCTCCCCCTTTGCCACACAATATCTATATACCTGCGGCGGTATTCTATACCGGCAACTATTAACTTTCAAGAAGAAAGCAGTGAGGGGTCATTAATCTTTCTTATCATGCATATCAGCAGGTCCCGGGCTGGAGCCGGGTGAGCGGCGGCAGCCTCCCGGGACACGGCAAGGCTGCCGTTCAGGGCAGAGCGGCGGGTGCTTTGCCGGGGAACAGCCACCGGCGTGTCATCCTGGTCCCGGCCCGGTTGAAGCCGTCCTCCATAAGCGCGCAGGCGATGAAGAACAGCGGAAGCAGCAGGATGGTCAAGGCGATACTCTTCAGGCTGTTACCGCCGATAGCTCCCGCCATCGCCAGCAGGCCGAAGTACTGCCGGTGGAAAAGATAGATGGGATAGGAACGGTTACCCAGGGGGCCGACCAGCCGCAGCAGAGGCAGGACCGGGTCCGCAATCCGCAGCAGGCTCCAGCAGAGGGCGAACACGCTGAAGATGAACAGGGGGAACAGGAAGAAGTGGGAGCGGGTGAAAATGGTGTCCGCGTCACGGACCGCCAGCATCATGGCCAGGAACAATGTCAGGGCGCCGGCAAAGGTGAAGTAGCCCCCTTTCTTCGACTGGTGGCCGGCGACCAGCAGCGGGATGGCCATTCCCAGGGCAAACAGGATCACGTTGGCCAGAAACAGCGGCCGGTACAGCAGCGCGTCCGGGTCGGGGATGCCGAAACCGTTGACCATTTCCAGGAGGCGATGGTAGGAGTTGGTGACGACCATGGCCATCGCCAGCATCATGGCGACCGCCATCAGGTAGTGTCTCAGCCTGAGCCTGCGGATCAGGATATAGAACATCGGCGCCAGCAGGTAACACTGGATCAGCGCCGGGATGAACCAGTAGACCCCGGGCGCCTTCACTCCGGGGTATGCCAGATAGGTGGCAACGGTGTGCAGCGAAAGCTCATGCAGTCTTCCGTATTCGGGCAGGATGAAGGCAACGGTGAACAAGGCCGTCCAGTAAAGGGGATAGATGCGCAACGCCTTCTTCCCGTAATACCGGAGGATCATAGTGATATCGAGTCCGGCCTCACCTTTTTGCTCCTCCAGATTGCTGAAGGAGTGCAGGGCCCCGTAACCGGCCAGCACAAAAAAGATGGAAACGATCTCGCTGGCGTATTCCCGGAACCAGTCGGTGTAGAAGTCCACGGCGTAATAGCTGCTGTAATGGCCGATCATCACCACGATGATGGCGGCGCCCTTGAGGTAGGCGGTTGTATGTCTGGTGCTGGCAGTGCTCATTCGTCACTTTTTACGCCGGGCGCCTCTCCCGCCTCGATGTGCAGCTCGGGCAGCCAGTCCAGCCAGCGGGGCAGGTACCAGTTCCACCCGCCCAGCAGGGCGCCGAAGACGGCGCGCGTTTCCTCGGGGAAGGCGGGATCGTCCACCGTCAGCGTCGGCGAACGGACGATAACGAACTCTTCCGCCGAGGTCGCTCCCTTCTCCGGAAAACCCTCATCTATCAGTTTGTAGCCCCGGAGCGATCCGGGGTTGTTGGTAAAGGTCATGTCGGTGGTGGTGGCGTCAGCCATCAGCAGGTAGATGCAGACGATCGCCGCCGCTATCAGCAATACCCAGATGCCCACGGTCAGCCAGGGGCGGCTGCTGGAGGCCGAGGCCAGAGACCTGGTGGAAAGCTTCAACTGTTTTCGCTCCCGCGCATTATCGAATACAGGATTCTGCTTCCGAGCTTCGATTGGCGGAGGGGGTGGGATTCGAACCCACGAGGGACCGCAAGGCCCCTGCCGGTTTTCAAGACCGGTGCGTTCAACCAGGCTCCGCCACCCCTCCGTTTAACAAGGTTATAAACCTTACTTAATCTGAGCTGGAAATGTAAGACGGCCCGCAAGCGGCGCCACCGTTATCAGCCGATGCGGTCCACGCCCATGAATTCTCTCAGGACCTGGGGGACGGTGACGCTGCCGTCCTCGTTCTGGTAATTCTCCAGGACAGCGGCGAAGGTGCGTCCCACCGCCAGGCCGCTGCCGTTGAGCGTATGGATGAAGCGGGGTTTGCCGCCGCCGGAACGGTAGCGGATATTCAGACGCCGCGCCTGGAAGTCGAGGAAGTTGGAACAGGAGGATATCTCCTTGTAATCATCATAGGACGGCAACCATACCTCCAGGTCATAGGTCTTGGCTGAGGCGAAACCCAGGTCGCCGGTACAGAGGGTGACGGTCCTGAACGGCAGCTCCAGGCGTTTGAGCACCTCCTCGGCATCGAGGGTAAGGCTCTCCAGCTCCTGCGTGGAGGTCTCCGGCCTGACGAACTTGACCAGTTCCACCTTGTTGAATTGATGCTGGCGGATGAGTCCGCGCGTGTCGCGTCCGGCGGCGCCGGCTTCGCGCCGGAAGCTGGGCAGGTAAGCCGTAACGCGTATCGGCAGCTGCTCCTCCGGCAGGGTCTCATCACGGTAGAGGTTGGTGATCGGCACCTCCGCCGTGGGATTGAGGTACAGGTCGTCGTCGCGCAGCTTGTACATCTCCTCCCCGGCGAACTTTGACAGCTGCCCGGTTCCGCGCATGCTGTCGCTGTTTACCAGTATGGGAGGAAATAATTCCGTGTACCCGTGCTCCCGCGTATGCAGGTCCAGAAAGAAGTTTATCAACGAGCGCTCCAGGCGCGCGCCTTCGGCCCTGAGCAGGGTGAAACGCGACTCGGCCACCTTGGTGCCCCGCTCCTGGTCGATGATGCCCAGGTCGGCGCCGATATCCCAGTGAGCTTTGGGTTCAAATGCGAACATGGTAGGCTCGCCGAAGGTGCGCAGGGTTATGTTGGCCGACTCATCCCGGCCCGTGGGCACATCCGGCAGCGGCGGGTTGGGCAGCTCCATGACTATGTCTTCCAGTCGACCTTCGATGTCCCGGAGCACGATCTCCAGCGCCTTTATCTCCTCCCCCACCTTCTTCATGTCGCTGATCATGCCGGCGGCGTCCTCACCGGCACGCTTGGCGGCGGCGATCTCTCCCGAGACCCTGTTGCGTATGGCTTTCTTCTCCTCCACTTCCACCAGCACCTGGCGCCGCTGGCGGTCGAGTTCATTGAACTCGTCCAGAGGCACTTCCACGCCCCGGCGGCCGATAGCCTGCCTCAGCTCATCGGGCTGGTTGCGAAGCCGCTTGATATCGAGCATCTTTTCTCCCTGAGCTTGTTTATCTGGTCAGTCTACCGGAATCGCCGTTACCCTTTAAGCCGGGAGCTCCGGCGTTTACAATGGAATTGGCTACGAAAGGTGGAAATCCTTGAGAGACGGAAAACAGGCAGAAGATGCATACCAGCTGTTCAAACGCGGCGAATCGCTGCTTAAGTCCCGGAACCCGGCACAGGCGGCGGTGGTGCTGGCACGGGCCCGCAGGCTGGAGCCGGAGAAGACCTCCATCAGAGAAGCCCTCGGACGCGCCTATTTCGACTCCGGCGACTTCCGGCGGGCCGCCGGTGAATTCAGCTTCGTGCTGGAGCGTTACCCTACCAACGACTACGCCCACTACTGCCTGGGGAGATGCGCCGAGAAGCTGGGTGACGCTATGCTGTCCAGGCGGCACCTGCGCCTGGCAAGCGTCCTGGGTTTCCGGGAGTAGTGACCTTCACACCCTGACCACTTCCACCTGGACCCCCTCCGGGCTGACTGTGACCAGCAGGTAATGATAGAAGCCGACGGCCTTCGCCGGATTGAGCGGCGCGCCGCCGCCACCGCTGACGTAAGCAGCGGTGCCGTCGATATCGTAGGCGGCGTAACCGTGCAGATGACCAAAGAAGAAGGCGGCCAGATTGGCTTGAGCCGTGGCGGCCTGGAGGAAGCGCTCCTCTGATGACGTTGTCCTTTCGGCCGCGAACCCGTCGTCGTCGGCCGGACTGTTCATGGGGACATGGGCGAACACGAACTGGCGACCCATGCCGGCGCTGTCCTGCAGGTCCCGGATTAGCCACTGCAGCTGCTCAGTGTCGATGCCCTTGAACAAATCAGCGTTATCCACCACTATGAAATGGTCGCCGGCGTAATCGAAGCTGTAATACAGGGGGCCGATCACTTCCCTGTACGCTTCACCCGCCAGGACTGGACCCAGGTCGTGGTTGCCGATAACACTGTAGAAGCGTATGCCGGATGATTCAGTGAAGCTGCGGTAAAGTTCCAGCTCCGCCACGGTACCGTTGTTGGTGAGGTCACCGTTGTCGACGATGAATCCGGCGCCCCGGTTCCTTGCCGATTCGACGATGCGCTCAAGGACACCGTTCTCGATGCCGCGCAGGCGGTTATCACCGCAGACGGCAAAGCGGTATGATACGTCCGCCGCCGGCACGACCGTGCCGCTGGAACCGGCCCGCGTAGCCTGGGCGGTCCCGGCGCCGGCGTCACCGCTACAGCCGGCCGCCGGCCATAAGCAGGCCGCCATGACGGCGGCAACCAGCATTACCCACCCGCATGTACTTGACCGAATATCCCTATGTTTCATGAATACATGATGAGTTACCCAGGTGTTAATCAAACCCGCGGCCGGCGCCGGCAGGACGTCCCCCTACCGTCTAGCCGTAACCCTGCGGATTCTCACGGTGCCATTGCCAGGCGCTGGCGATGATGGCCTCCAGCGTGGGATGTTCCGGCTTCCAGCCCAGGTCGGCGGCGATGCGGCCGGCACCGGCGACCAGTACGGCGGCATCGCCGGGTCGCCGCGGCGCTTCCTCCACCGCGACATCAATGCCGGTAACGCGGCGGGCGGCGTCGATGACTTCCCGCACCGAATAGCCTCTGCCGTTTCCCAGGTTGTAGTGCAGGCTTTGGTCGACCAGGCTTCCCAGCGCCTTGATGTGAGCCTGGGCCAGATCGACCACATGGACGTAGTCACGGATACAGGTGCCATCGCCGGTGGGGTAATCGGTGCCGAAAATTGTTACGCTCCGGCGCTGTCCCAGCGCCGTCTGCAGTACCAGGGGGATGAGGTGGCTCTCCGGCCGGTGATCCTCGCCCCGGGCTGCCGTGGCGCCGGCGGCATTGAAATATCGCAGCGCCGCGTGCCGGATGTCGTAGATGCGTTCATACCAGTCCAGCAGGCGTTCGAACTGCAGCTTGGATTCACCGTAGGCGTTGGTGGGATTCAGGGGATGGTCCTCCCGCAGGATCTCCGTCTGCGGGTTGCCGTAGACCGCCGCCGTGGACGAGAACAGGATGCGGTGGACCCCGGCGTCGACCATGGCCTCCAGCAGCTCCAGGGGGCGGCAGGTGTTGTTGCGGAAATACCTGCCCGGGTCACGCATGGACTCGCCCGCCTCGATAAAACCGGCCATGTGGATGACGGCATCGATGGACTGCTGTTTCATGGTGGCCGCCGCCAGCTCCCTGTCGCCCACGTCCCCCCTGACGAACAGCGCATCGTCATGCACCGATTCCCGGTGTCCGGTGGAAAGGTTGTCGTAAACCACAACCTCATCACCGGCCTGTATGCAATATTCGCTGACGATGCTGCCGATGTAGCCGGCTCCGCCTGTGATAAGTATCTTCATGTCAAGACTGGATGATATATGAGCCATGAGGCGGGGGAAAGCTGGTCGTGCCTGCGGTACAGCCCTTCTGCTATACTCGCCCCATGCGAATCCTGTTCATCAGCGATATCTTCGGTAAGCCCGGCCGCAACGCTCTGATAGACCGCCTGCCTCATCTCATAGAGGAAACCGGCAGCGATTTCATCATCGCCAACGGCGAGAACGCCGCCAGCGGCGCCGGCATCACCAGCAATATCGCCGAAAAACTGCTGGCGGCCGGCGTGGACGTAATCACCACCGGCAACCATATCTGGCGACAGCGGGAAGTATACCCCTTCCTGGAACAGTCTGAGCGCATAATCCGCCCCGCCAACTACCTGCCGGAGAACCCGGGGCGAGGCTGGACCCTGTCGGAGAAAGACGGCCGGAGGCTGGCGGTTATCAATATGATGGGCGACCTGTATATCAATGCCCCGGTAGGACCCTTTCAGGTCATCGACAAGGTGCTGGAACAGCTCCCCGCCGGCGTCAAACACATATTTCTGGACATGCACGCGGAGGCGACCAGCGAGAAGGTCGCCATGGGTCACTACCTGGATGGAAAGGTAACCGCGGTAGTGGGAACACATACCCACGTACAGACATCCGACGAGAAGATCCTGCCGGGGGGAACAGCCTACATCACCGATGCCGGCATGACCGGCCCCCACGACTCGGTGATCGGCGTGGACAAGAAGATCATCCTCAACCGCTTTCGTACGCAGATGCCGGTGAGGTTCGAGGTGGCTTCCGGCGGCGTACTTATCGAAGGCGTCATCATCGACGCCGGCGCCGATGGCCGCGCTACCGCCATCGAACGTCTTCGTCTCGCGGCCGACTGAACAGTACCAGCAGCGTCACCATCACCGCCAGCGTCAGATTCCTCATGGCAACTTCCACCACCATCCCCTGTCTCATCAGGTACAGTTCCCAGTAGCGGTACGGGAATTCCCACTGGGTCAGTACCAGCGCTACCCAGTAGATGGCTCCCGGCCAGGGGTCTTTCCTGCTGGTCAACAGCGGCAACAGCGGCAGCAGCCATATCATGAATTGCGGCGAGAACACCTTGCCGCCGACGATGAAGGTGGCCATGGCGATGGCGGCGAACCGGATGAGCGATTCCCGCGACCAGCCGCCCATTCCATCGAAGCCCCGCCGCCAGTAAAGCCGGTAACCTGCCAGCAGCAGCAGCACCGTCACCGGCCCCGACAGGAAGGCGAAGCTGTCGGAAAGCGAAGCGAACACGTTGTGGGAACCGTAGGAGTTCATGATGCGCACAGCGTAGCCGCTGAAGTTATGCGCCAGCAGCAGCGGTGAGGCCCAGCTGCTCTCGATCTGCAGCGGCCGTTCGACGTGATAGAGGAACGATCCCGCCAGCCCCGCGGGCGCCGCCAGCAGGAACGGCAGCGATACCACCGCCGCCGCCAGCAGCGCCACTGCCGGACCCCGCCACAGGTCGCCGTATTGACGGCGACGCCAGTGGGCTATCAGGAACAGCGGTCCGATGAGCACCGGTACGATCTTGGTCATTATCCCCAGTCCCAGCAGCGCCCAGGCCGGGAGCTGGCGCCCCAGTGCAAACAGGGTGATGCAGGCCAGGATAAGGAAAGCAACGGCGATATCGAAGCGGGCCTGGACGATGGAGCCCAGGCTGAGCACGAACAGCGTATAGAGTGCCAGCGTCAGCGCCACCCGTGAATTGCTGCGGTACAGCCTTCCGGCCAGCAGGGTCAGCAGGGCGATGATGCCCAGGCTGAAGACCAGCATCTCCACCTCGAACCAGAACACGAACAGCCTGTAGCTGGAGCCGGAGAACAGCCGTGGCAGGGAGAACAGCAGCATGGCCACCGGTGGATACTCGGAGGAAAAATCACGGTAAGGCATCATACCGGCGGCGATACGGCCGGCATATTCGTAATAGACCGGGGTATCGGTGATGGTCTTGTCCCCGTACCACAGGACCTTGAACAGCACCAGCCAGATGAACGCCTGCAGCAGCATGAACAGCCCGGCTATCAGGCGGCGCTGACGCCGCGGGTCCTGTGCCGCGTACCAGTCAGATAGCCGGACGGCCATAGTCTGCATATATTGTCGTTCCTTTTTCCATTTCCGGATCAGTTCCCGCCGGCGACAGACCGGCCCGTATAATGAAGGCGATCATGGCCATGGGGAAGAACCACGGTATGTACAGGTAGAACCAGTGCGTCTGCACCAGCTGGAAACCAACCAGCAGAGCACCCGAGACCGCAGCCAGCTGGTACATCGTCTTTCGCGGCGGCCAGAGATAGGCGCCGACTGCCAATGCTACCAGAATTCCCTGGGCGATATGCTGTGCCATTCCCAGGGTATCCGGATACTGACCCCAGATACTAAAGGGCGATTCCCGGCCAATCTGCCATTGGAGCGACCGCTCCCAGAATACGGACAGGCTTCCATCCCCCAGGAAGATGATGGGCAGAGGCGCCGCCAGCGCCGCCAGGAAGGCAATGATAAACAGCAGCCGCCTTGGCCAGCCGCCACAGGCGCGCGGGAAGGAGGCCCACAACGGCGCCAGGATGGCGGGGAAGAACTTGATCTGGGTAGCGAAACCGAGGAATACAGCGCCCAGAGGCAGGGAGCGCAGGAACACGTATCCCCAGATGATGAACGCCGCCACCATGGTGTCGTTGACATTGCTGTTCAGGACGAAAGTGGTATAAGGAAAGGCAGCCCACGAATAGGCCAGGGCTATGCCCAGGGTATTGCCCCGCCTTCCCCCTCCCCCCAGCCGCCGGCCCGCGAAGAACATTCCCGCCACCGCCGCCAGATCGAAGAAGATAGCCACCGCGTGCGCGGCCGGCAGGTCGTCCCAGTCACCGGACCAGGGCAGTGCCGCCTCGAACGGTACATACAGGAGGTAGTTGAGCGGCCCGTAGGTGTCGCCGTTGTTGTTGTCGTCGGTCATGTTGCCGTAGGGTGACACCCGCTCCTGTATGCGCTGGGCGCCGATCACCCCCGAGTAGCCCACATCAACCACATTGGAATCGGCGATGTTGATGACTATGCGAAAAACCAGTAGCGCCGCCAGACCTACGACCATCAGCCTGGGTGAGAAGTTGAGGCGTGGAGCCTTCATCTCCCCCGCCGCCTCCCCCCGCCGGGGTCTGCGCCTCAGACCCATCCATGACAACCTCAGGAACAGGTAGACCAGGGGAGGATAGGCCAGTGGAACCGACCTGAAGATCTCCCCCTGGTTGAAATAGTAATGGGAAACGGTGAAGGACAGCAGCACCAGCAGGTCCAGGTGGAACAGCCTCAGCGGCCGGCGCAGTCTCACGAACGGCAGCAGGAACATGAAGCACAGCGGCAGCCACACATAGGGTTCGTTTATGATGCGTCCGAAGGCGCCCTTGTATCCCCGCGCCATGGACCAGGCCACCTGCGGTCCGGTGCGCACCTCGTTGACGTTGCCGGTAGCGTCGTCCACCAGCACTTCGGCTATGGTGTCGTCACCTACGGTGAAGCTCACGGTCCAGACCGAGTCGTCTCCCAGTTTGGCGCTGTTGCCAACATCTTCCTTGCCTTCCAGCCAGGAGGCCACGCGTTCATCGGCGGCGGCGATGCTGACGGCCTCCGTTTCGGTAAGCACCGGCAGCATATCGTAATAGGCGGCGGTGTCGATATGGCTGTAGATGACGGCTCCGTCGTCGTCGTCCACCTCCACCTCGATTATGGCCTGCCCGTTATTGGGATTGTTCCAGGAGATGGTCCACACCCGCCGCCGGCTGCTGAAAGCCGCGTGAAGCTGCAGTTCCGGATGGGTGCTGGTGACCACCGGCACGCTGTCGTGGCTGGCGGCTATCTCCTTGGCCTGTTCTTCCCCCAGCCGGGGGTCACGGTCCACCTGGGCCGCGGCCGGTCCGGTCCAGGCGGCATGCGTAACTGCAAGCAGGAGGATGAACAAAAGGTAAGGCTTGGCGAACCGCACCGGACTCACCGGCGGGGGGCTGGCATCGACTTCAGGCAGAGGGCTGCCTGAAGCTCCACAGCTTGTTGCCGGCGAAGTTGAGGATGGTGACCGTGCCGATGGCGATCATCTGCGCTTCTATCTCATTGGCTACGCCCAGGTCCTCGATGAGCAGCCGTAGTATCAGCAGGTTCAAGCCCAGGCTGATAACGCTGATAACCAGGAAACGGAAGGCCTGGGTGAAGACCGGACCTTCGGGGTTTTCGAAAGTCCAGTACTTGTTCAGCAGGAAGTTGTTAGTCACCGCCACCGAGAAGGAGATGGTGGCGCCGGCCAGGTAATGAAGGTCGGCTACGCTCACCAGGATGGTGTAGATGATCATGTTCAGCACAACGCCCGAGGCACCCACGAAGCAGTACTTTACGAACTGCCGCGAGGCTCGCCGCAGGCGCTCCGCCTGGTTGTTGTAATTTAAAGAGTCCGGCTTCATAGTCCCCTCTGTTTCACCCACCACCGGCCCTTCATTCAGCCAGGATGCAGTTTCATTAACAGCAAGTAGGTTAGTTTAACCCAGTTGTTTTTTCAAGATTGCCGAGACATCGTCCGCCAGCAGGAAGCACTTCTCCGCCAGGTCCATCGCCAGGGTGCCGGTGCCGCAGGCCTCGGAGATGAAGGAGCGGTTGAGGATATCCTCCACCCCGGTGCCGGCCGGACCGAAACCGGCCATCTTTTCCGCCAGCCTGACTATTTTTTCGGCCAGGGCCGCCGCATCTCCTTCCCGTGCCCGGTCGTCCGTAGGCACGATGCCCCACCCGAACATACCACCCCGCTCCATGAAAGCAGCCAGTTCCTTCCGGTAGAGGAGGAATTCCCGCCAGTGGTCGGCGGCATCGAAGTGAAGGATGTCGGCCCGGGTGGCAGTCAGCAGCCCCCAGTCGGTGCCGCCGCATACGTGGATGCCGGTGAGACCGTCGATGGCGTCAAAACACTCGTCAAGGTTGGCGACCACCTGTTCCGGCGGCAGGCTGATGAGCGCCGAGCCCACCTGGGTGAGATAGGGCTCATCGAAGAACACAACGGGAACCAGGTCCGGCGCCGCCTCCCGGAAGCGCTCCACCTGCCAGCGCCCTTTGCAGGCCAGCGCCTTCACCACCGCCTCGAACAGGTCGTCGTGGTACAGCACGGGCTTGTTATGTTCATCGGTTACCGTGAGGCCGAAACTGGCGGGGCCGGTGACCTGCCCCTTGATGAACCGTGCCGCCGGCAGCGGCATACGCTCCATGGCGGGTTCGAAAGCGCGGGCATAGGCGGCGGATATGCGGCAGCGCTCCATATCGCCGGCAAAATAGCTCTGGTAGAAGTCCGCCAACTCCTCGGGCGCACGCTCGGTATCGAAGAAGATGCGCCGCTGGCCGGCATCGACCACCGCCGCCGGCATGCCTTCCGCATACTGCACGTACATGCCCTCGCGGAAGTCGGCCTGCGGCAACTGGGGCCAGCTGGGGCATTCCGGATGGTGTTTCATCATGAAGTCCACTGCCGCCGCGGCATCCCGGTGGGGCAGGGTGCCGATGGCCAGCGTGGCGCAACGCGGCGCCGGTGATTTCCCGTCCACCATGCACATCCTTTCCGGCCTCCAGGGCCTTATCTGGCTGCTATCTCACGAACGGCTCCCACCGCCGCGTCGATATCCACATCCGTGTTGAAAGCTCCCACGCTCAGTCTTACTACGCCACGGTCCAGGGTCCCCATGGCCCGATGGGCGCCGGGAGCGCAATGGAGCCCCGCCCGCGAGGCGATATCAAATTCACGGTCGAGGATGGCTGCCGTCTCCGCCGATTTCAGATCGCCTACATTGAATGCTATCAGGTGCCCGCGAGGCCGCCCGGGCGGCGGCCCGTACACCCTGACCCCGGCTATCTCCATCAGCTCCGACTGTAGCCTGGATATCAGCCCGGACTTGTGCCGTGCCAGCTTTACCAGCCCCCGGGATGCGATGTAGTCCATACCCGCCCCCAGACCGGCTATCCCGGGAGTGTTCAGGGTGCCGCTCTCATAACGGTCGGGTCTGGACAGCGAGTCCTGTTCATCCTGGGAACGGCTGCCCGTGCCCCCCTGCCTTACTGAATTCAACTCGATCCGGGGTGAGATATACAGCAGCCCTATCCCTTGCGGACCCATCAGGCTCTTGTGGCCGGTGCAGGCCAGCATGGCCACCGGCATCTTCGCCATGTTCAAGGGGACGGCCCCGGCGCTCTGGGCCGCGTCCACCAGCAGCGGAACGCCTGTCTCCGCCAGCGCCCTTCCAATGTCGCCGATAGGCTGAACCGCCGCGGTCACATTGGATATATGGGTGAATACCGCCAGCCGGGTCTGCGGCCGCAGTTCATCCATCACCGCCTGCACATCCAGGAGCCCGGCGCTGTCGGTGGGAACCCACGACACCTCCACCCCCCGGCGCGCCAATGCCCTCAGCGGCCGCACCACGGCGTTGTGCTCAGCGGCCGAAGTCACCACGTGGTCGCCGGCCGCGAGTATTCCCTTCATGGCCAGATTCAGCGCGTCGGTAGCGTTCTGGGTGAAGATGATATCGGCGCTGTCGTCGACACCCAGTAGCGCCGCCGCCTTCCGGCGCGTCCGGTGAATGATCCTTGCCGCCTCTACCGCCAGACGGTGCGCTCCCCGTCCCGGGTTGGCGCAATAACGCTGCAGGCAATCGTTTACCGCCTCGGGCACGCCGGGGGGCTTGGGGCAGGAGCTGGCGGCATTGTCCAGATAAACGGTCAACGGGCGAACCTCTCCTCCACGCCTGCGATCATCGGTCCGATATCGGACGAGGGCGTGAACAGCTGGTCGCCGGCGGCCAGCAGATTGCGATTACGCGAATAGGGTAGCTCCAGGGTGCTCCGGTCGCCGAAAGAAAAAACCAGCAGGTAGGAAAATGAGTCATCCTTCTCGCCCATGGCCTGGCGGGCGTCCCGTACCGCCGCCACAAAGTCCTGGAACTCCCGGGTGGAGCCGCCCACCATGAAGGAGGACACACCACCCTCCCCGTCATAGACGAGTATGGTAAGGAATTCCGCCTTGCCCGCATCCCCCAGGCCGTGCGCCCGACCCTCGGCGGAGAACGGATCGACGGTATCCGTTTCCACGCCATCATTGCCGGTGGTGAATCTGAGCACCAGCACCAGGGCGGTGGATATTATGACAAAGAGCAGGATTACCAGTATCAGGGGCCTGGTCTTTTGTTTCATCGGATTCGCTTCCGGCTTTTCATTGCTCCCTATGTTACCCAATGACCGGCGTCAATTACAGTTGCCTATAGGCATGGTGAATAAATATATTGTATTGTCTTCGTATTGACGGGGACGAACCCGAACGGCTGACGGCCCCGGGCCAGATACATTCATTCCGACCGGACCCAGATGACCGATAGCACTGACGAACCCAGACAGGGAACCCCGCTGGAGAACGGGCCCTTATACCGCAAGGTATCGCCGCAGGTGGATTTTCCCACCCTGGAACAGGGCATACTTTCCTTCTGGCGTGATAACCATATCTTCCGCAAGAGCCTGGAGCTGAGGCAGGGGCAGCCGGAGTATGTCTTTTATGAGGGTCCGCCCACGGCCAACGGCAAGCCCGGCTCGCACCATGTGCTGTCGCGCATCTTCAAGGATATCTTCCCCCGTTACCGCACCATGTGCGGATACAGCGTCCCCCGCAAGGCCGGCTGGGACACCCATGGACTGCCGGTGGAGCTGGAGGTGGAGAAACAGCTGGGCATCAGCGGCAAGAAGGAGATCGAAGCGGTGGGTATCGCCCGCTTCAACCAGCTCTGCCGTGACAGCATCTACCGCTACCTGGAGGACTGGGAGAAGCTGACCGAACGCATCGGCTTCTGGATCGATACCGGCGACGCGTACTACACCCTCGACAACGATTACATCGAGAGCGTGTGGTGGATACTGAAAGAGATCTGGGACAAGGGGCTGCTGTACCATGATTACAAGGTGGTCCCCTACTGTTCCCGCTGCGGCACCGCCCTCTCCAGCCACGAGGTGGACCAGGGGTACAAGACGGTGGAGGACCCCTCTGTATTTGTTTACTTCCCCCTGGTCGACCAGCCGGATACTTCGCTGCTGGTATGGACTACCACTCCCTGGACCCTCATCAGTAACGTGGCCGTAGCCGTCAGTCCCGACATCCGCTACGTCAGCGTGGAGCACGACGGCAGGAAGGTCATCATGGCCGAACCGCTGGTAGCCGAAGTGCTGGGAGAGGCGGCGCGGGTGACCGGCGAGGTCTCCCCGGAGGAGCTGCTGGGCCGTGCCTACCGGGCGCCCTATGATTTCGTCCAAACCGATGCCCGCACCCATTACGTGGTTACCGCCGATTTCGTCGCCGCCGGCGAAGGCACCGGCATCGTCCACATCGCCCCCGCCTTCGGCGCCGACGATCTGGAGGTGGGACGCCGGAACGGACTGCCGGTTATTAATCCGGTTACCGGCGAAGGACGGTTCAGTGATGAGGTTACCCCCTGGGCGGGCAGATTCGTCAAGGACGCCGATCCGGATATCATCGCCGACCTGGAGGATCGCGGCCTGCTGTTCGCCCGCGTGCCCTACGAGCACTCCTATCCCCATTGCTGGCGATGCGACACCCCCCTTATCTATTACGCCAAGGCCAGCTGGTATGTCCGCACCACCGCCATCAAGCAGGAGCTGCTGGAGGCCAACGAGGCGGTCAACTGGTTCCCCGACCACATCAAACATGGCCGTTTCGGCGACTGGCTGGAGAACAATATCGACTGGGCCCTGTCACGCGAACGCTACTGGGGCACCCCCCTGCCGGTCTGGCGCTGCGACGAGGGTCACGACGTCTGCATCGGCAGCCTGGAACAACTGGCCGGCATGGCGACGGAGCCGCTGCCCGCAGACCTGGACCTGCACCGCCCCTACATCGACGACATCAAGCTCAGGTGCCCCCGATGCGACGGCGACATGACCCGGGTGACCGAGGTCATCGACGCCTGGTTCGACTCCGGCAGCATGCCCGTGGCCCAGTGGCATTACCCCTTTGAGAATGAAGAGCTTTTCCGGCGCCGCTTCCCGGCGGATTTCATCTGTGAGGCCATCGACCAGACCCGTGGCTGGTTCTACAGCCTGATGGCTATCAGCACGCTGCTGTTCGGCAAATCCAGCTACAAGAACGTGGTCTGCCTGGGGCATATCCTGGACCGTGAAGGCCAGAAGATGAGCAAATCCAGGGGCAACGTGGTCGAGCCCTGGCAGGTCCTGGACCGGCAGGGGGCGGACGCCTTCCGCTGGTACCTGTTCACCGTCAGCTCCCCCTGGTATCCGCGACGCTTCTTCCCCGAAGCCATAGAGGAAGTAGTGCGCAAATTCCTGCTGACTCTGTGGAACACCTACTCCTTCTTCGTGGTTTATGCCAACATCGATGGCTTCGACCCGGCTGACCACCGGGTGCCGGTGGCGGAGCGGCCGCTTCTGGACCGCTGGCTCGTCGCCTCCCGTGAGCGCCTCATCGGCCGTGTGCGCCGGGGCCTGGACAACTATGACGTCACCGCCAGCGGACGCCATATCCAGGAGTTCGTCGAAGAGCTTTCCAACTGGTATGTCAGGCGCAGCCGGCGCCGTTTCTGGAAGAGCGAGGAGGACGCGGACAAGATCAGCGCCTATCTCACCCTGCACGAGACCCTGGTGACCCTGGCCAAACTGCTGGCGCCCTATACGCCGTTCATCGCCGAGGAGATATACCGAAACCTGGTCTGCTCCCCGGATGTGGACGCCACCGAGAGCGTGCATCTCTGCGATTTCCCCCGGGCACGCGAAGAGCTGGTGGATGAGGACCTCCTGTTCCGGATGGAGGAGGTCCGTCGCGTGGTGAACATGGGTCGCGCCGCCAGGAACAAGGCCGCCATCAAGACCCGCCAGCCTCTGGCGTCGGCCATTATCGTCGCCGATGAACGGGAGAGGGCCGCCCTGGAGTCCCTCGAGCGTCTGGTGCGGGAGGAGTTGAACGTCAACAAGGTGGAATACATCGCCGACGCCGGCGCCATGACCTCCGTGGTACTCAAGCCCAACCTGCAGAAGCTGGGCCCACGCTTCGGTCCCCGGCGCCCCCAGGTGGACGCCGCCATCGCTGCCCTCCGGCCCGCGGAGACGCTGGCGAGACTGGATGCCGGCGGCAGCATCGGCATCAGTGTGGACGGACAGGAGGAGACGCTGAGCCGGGACGAGCTCCTGGTGGAAGAGGTGGAGAAGGAGGGCCTGTCGGTGGAGCGTCAGGGCGAGCGGGCCGTAGCCATCGACACCGTCATCAGCGATGACCTTCGCCGCGAGGGGCTGGCCCGCGAGCTGGTCCACAAGGTTCAGAATATGCGGAAGGAGGCCGGCCTGGAGATCGAGGATACCATCGCCGTCTATCTCTGCGGCTCGGAGCTGCTGCTGGAGGTGGCCGGCCAGTACGCTGACTTCTTCAAGGCCGAGACCCTGTGCCGGGAGCTCTCCCTTAAGGGCGCCCCGCCGCCGGACGGATTCTCGCTTAAGCTTAAGATCGAGGGCGGGGAGCTGGACGCCACCATCGTCCGCACGGGAACCATCCACGACCGGGACGGCTGACAACCATGAAAACACTTACCACCAAGGAGACAGCATGTTCAAGAGAATCCTGGTAGCGACAGACGGATCCAAGAACGCCGAGAACGCCGTCGATCACGCCGCGGAGATCGCCCGCATGGCGGACGCGGAAGAGGTGGTCATCCTGCACGTCTGCACCGCCTGCACCGCTGATCTTGACCCTGACGAGCAGAACCTGGAGACCGCCAATCGCATAGTGGGCGAGTCCGGAAAATCCCTGACCGAATCGGGGCTTTCCGTTCGTACCCTGGTCGAGACCGGCTATCCGCCGGAGTCCGTCGGCAACGCCATAATCGATATCTCCCGCGACAACGATATCGACCTTATCGTCCTGGGCAGCCGCGGCCTTACCGAGTTCAAGGGAATGATGCTGGGAAGCGTCAGCAGCAAGGTTGTTCACGCTGCCGACTGCCCGGTAATGGTGGTCAAGGAACAGGGATAGGACGTCCGCGGAGCTACTCTTCCGGTGTCACCGACCCCCGCCTCAGTGTCGGCCGGAAGGTGGGGCACACTTCATTCTTGGGAAGGGAACACAGGCTGCTCCGGCCGAAGAAACAGGCATCACAGGTTACCTCGGACACGGCCTTCTGAACATTGTCAGGGGCTGTATTTTCTGATTCAGAAGTGATGCCGATTCCTGGTAGAGCCGTGGTACTTCCTCCTGCAACGGGTGAATGGAAAATTTATGATATCCACAAGCACCCCCGCTTTCAATCCCCCCGCAAACAAGTTGTCCGCAAATTGGTGGATTTTTATGTTGGTTGGCCTTGTGCCATCTCTTCGATAATGGCATCGGCCATCTCCGAAGTACCGGCCGAGCCGCCCAGGTCGTAGGTCACCCGCTCGCCGGTGGCCACTACCTTCCGCACCGCCGCCGTTACGCTGTCGGCCGCCTCTCCCTCGCCCAGATGCTTGAGCATGAGCACCGCCGACAGGATGGTCGCCGTGGGATCGGCCTTGTTCTTACCCGCATACTTGGGCGCGCTGCCGTGCACCGGTTCGAATACCGCCAGGTCATCGCCGATATTGGCTCCCGGGGCCACACCCAGACCACCCACCAGCCCCGCGCACAGATCGGAAACGATATCACCGTAAAGATTGGGCAGCACCATCACGTCGTACAGCTCGGGCTTCTGCACCAGCTGCATGCACATGTTATCTACGATGCGGTCCTCGAACTCGATATCGTCGTAATCCCTGGCCACATCCCCCGCCGCCTCCAGGAACAGGCCGTCACTGAACTTGAGGATATTGGCCTTGTGCACCGCCGTGACCTTGTGCCTTCCTTCGCGGCGGGCGTATTCGAAGGCGAAACGGGCTACACGTTCCGAGGCGCTGCGGGTGATTATCTTTATGCTCTCGGCAGCGTCCTTGCCGACCATGTGCTCTACACCGGCATACAGGTCCTCGGTATTCTCGCGTACTATGACCAGGTCTATATCCTCGTACCTGGACTTGACCCCGGGCATGGATACGGCGGGGCGCAGGTTCACATAAAGGTCCAGTATCTTTCTCAGGGAAACATTGACGCTGCGGAAGCCGCTGCCCACCGGCGTGGTGATGGGCCCCTTGAGGGCCACCCTGGTCCTCCTGATGGATTCCAGCACATGGTCCGGCAGCGGCGTGCCGAAATGGGCCATGACTTCGGCCCCGGCCTCCGCCTTCTGCCAGTCGATAGCCACCCCGGATGCATCTATCACCCGGCAGGCAGCCTCGGTTATCTCCGGGCCGATGCCGTCCCCGGGTATGAGCGTTACTTGGTATGCCATATTCCTCTCCCTTGCCGGAGCGTACCTCTCAGCCGCTCTTCAGGTTGAAATCTCCATACTTTTTAAAATGCTCCACCAGTCCCCCGTCAGCAAGTATCTTTACCATCACCGGCGGCAGCGGCGCGAAGGCGAGCGTCTCCCCCCGGGTGATATTGCGCACTTCCCCGGCCTCCAGGTCCACTTCCAGCTGGTCTCCCGGCTCGATACCGGAGGTATCCACCTCCAGCACCGGCAACCCCACATTTATGGCATTGCGGAAGAATATACGGGCAAACGACTGGGCCAGCACGGCGTTGATCCCCGCCAGTTTTATGATACGGGGCGCGTGCTCCCGGCTGGAGCCCAGCCCGAAGTTCCTGCCGGCCACCACGAAATCACCGGGTTCCAGGCCGGCGGCGAAGCTCTCGTCGGCGTCCTCCAGCACGTGCTTGGCCAGCTCCGGCAGGTTGGTGCGCAGGTGGAAATAGCGCCCCGGGGCGATGTGGTCGGTGGATATGCTGTCACCGAACTTCCAGGCCTTACCCTTGAGGCTCAAGATATCCCTCCCGTGGATCAACGATCTCGCCGGCGATGGCCGTAGCCGCGGCCGTGGCCGGTGAGGCCAGGTAGATGTAGCTCTTGACGTTTCCCATGCGGCCATGGAAGTTGCGGTTCTGGGTGGACACACACACCTCACCGTCACCCAGGACACCGCCGTGCACACCCACACAGGCGCCGCAGCCCGTTCCGGTAACGATAGCGCCGGCCTCCACGAAATCCTTTAGCAGCCCCTCCGCCGCCGCCTGCAGGTACACCCTACGTGAAGCGGGCGTGACGATGAGGCGGGTATGCGGATGGCGCTCCCGGCCACGCAGGATGGACGCCGCTATCCTCAGGTCCTCGATCCTGCCGTTGGTGCAGGAACCGATAAACACCTGCTGCACCTGCCTGCCGGCGGCTGCCGCCGCAGTCATGGTGTTATCCACCGTATGCGGCGCCGCGACTGTCGGCTCCAGCCCGTCCACATCGACGTTCAGCGTCAGGGTATAGGCTGCATCCGGATCCGGGCCCAGCTGCCGATAGTCCTCCCCCCTGCCCTGCTCTTCCAGGTAGGCGCGGGTGGTGGCGTCCGCGGCGAACAGCCCGGTCTTGCCACCGGCTTCCACCGCCATGTTGGCCAGAGTGAAACGCTCGGACATGTTCATGCGCTCTACGGCCGGTCCGGTAAATTCCATTGCCATGTAAGTGGCGCCGTCGGCGCCCAGTTCACCGATAAGATGCAACATCAGGTCCTTGGCGCAGACCCCCTGGGAGAATTCGCCGCTCACCACCACCCGCAGCGTCTCCGGTACCTTAAGCCAGGTCCTGCCGGTGGCGATGCCGATGGCCACATCGGTGGAGCCCATGCCGGTGGCGAAGGCCGCCAGGGCGCCGGAGGTGCAGGTATGGGAATCGGCGCCGATGAGGATGTCGCCGGGCGAGGCGTAGCTCTCCACCAGCCGCTGATGGCAGACCCCTTCGTTGATGTCCGAGGCCACCGCCCCCGTGGCCCGGGCGAAGCTCCGCAGGACCTGGTGGGCGTTGGAAAGTTCCTTGCGCGGGCTGGGGGCGGCATGGTCCATGAACAGTATGGTCCTGCCGGGGTTTACGGCGCGAACCATGTCCAGCTCCTCCAGCTGCTGTAGCGCCAGAGGCCCGGTGCCATCCTGCAGGGCGGTCACATCCACACCGGTCACCACTATCTCGCCTGGCGCCACATCCCTGCCTACATGTTCGGCGATTATCTTCTCCGCCAGGGTGCTACCCACCTTGGCCGGCCTCTTCCTTGTTCGCGTTTGCCCGGAGTTCCTTGTAGATGAACATCAGCTCCTTTTCGAACAGTCCGCGCTTGTTTTCCACCGCCATCTTGCGCGCCTGTTTGAGGATTTCCGCTGATTCTCCATCCTCCAGATTGATGCCGAACTCGTCGAACTTCATCTCGATGGAACGCCTGCCGGAATGCTTGCCGATGACTATCTGCCGTTCCAGTCCCACCTCTTCGGGGCTGAACACTTCATAATTCAAAGGATTCTTGATCACACCGTCCGCATGGATACCCGACTCGTGGGCAAACACATGGGCGCCGACGATAGGCTTCCATACCGGTATCTTGCGTGACGAGGCGCTGGCTACATACTCGGACAGCTCACGGAAACGCTCGGTCTTCAGCTTCAGGTCCACGTGAGAGATATATTTAAGCGCCATCACCACCTCTTCCAGGGCGGCGTTACCCGCACGCTCGCCCAGTCCGTTCACGGTGGTGTTGACAAAGGTGGCGCCGGCCTTGATGCCGGCGATGGCGTTGGCGGTAGCCATGCCGAAGTCATTATGCGTATGCATCTCCAGCTCGATGTCCAGCTGTTTATGCAGGTAGGAGATGACATTGTAGGTATCAAAGGGGTCGAGGATGCCGATGGTATCGCAGAAGCGTATCCGGTCCGCTCCATGGTCCCGGGCGGTCTTGGCGAAGCGGGTAAGGAAATCCAGGTCGGAGCGGGAGGCGTCCTCGGCATTGACCGACACATAGAGGTCTTTGGATTTGGCGAAATCCACCGCCTCCTTGATGCTGTCCAGCACCCACTTCCTGGATTTCTTCAGCTTGTGCTCGATATGGATATCCGAGGCCGACATGGAGATAGCCACGGCGTTCACTCCGCAGTCGATGGAATGCTTGATGTCGGAGATAACCGCACGGTTCCAGGCCAGTATGCTGGCGTTTAATCCCAGACCGGCGATGTGCCTGATGGTCTTCTTCTCGTCGCCGCCCATGGCCGGGATGCCCACCTCTATCTGGTGTACACCCATCTCGTCCAGCAGCCTGGCGATACGAACCTTCTCCTCGTTGGCGAACACCACTCCCGCGGTCTGCTCGCCGTCCCTCAGGGTCGTATCGTCGATCTTTATTACGTTCTCGGGGTGATGGAACGCCCCTCCCAGGACGAAGCTGTCCAGCTGTTCATTAATCGGTTTGGTCATGTTTTCCGCCCTTCTTGCATCTACTGTTTTAACGGAAGGGGGATTCAGTATAGCAAGATTCCGCCACCAGCCAAACCGTTACCCCAGGCTGCCACGCAGGCGTCCCAGCCGGCATATCCATTCGGCCACCAGGTCGGTGTCCGCCGTCTTGGCGCCCCAGTCACCGCCGGAAACCATCTGCTTCATCATCGGTTGCAGCGTCTCCAGCAGGGTATGGTAACGGCGTTCGTCGGCGTCGAGCGGGCCCGGCTCCACATCCAGGTGGCGCGCCACCAGTTCGAAATCCTCTCGGACCTGCCGGCGCAGCTCCGGGCTCAGATGGGATGACGCCGTATCGATATCGGCAAAGCGCGCGGCCTTCGCCAGGTCCGCCTTCAGACCGCCATGGTATCGCAACAGCCGGTCGACCCCCTCGTCTCCGTAGCGCTTCTCAAGCTCGGCCAGGCCCCGCCCGGTGCCGATGAACTCCGGCGGCAGGCCGATGGAATAAAGCGCCCCGGTGAAACTGATGGCGCGGGGCAGGTTGTTGGCCTTGAGCGCCGGCACCTGCTTCAGCCGGGTGGATATATCCTCATCGGTGATCTCCGCCGCCAGCTTCGCCGGCTGGGCGGCGTCACGGGCGTAGCCCACAGCGCTCTTGCGCGCCAGCCGGTCCCGCTGCGCCGGGATGAGGTCTGACAGAGATATCACCAGCGGCAGCAGCGGCCTGAAGCTTTCCAGATAATGCCGGGTGAAAATTCCCACCATGGCTGTGATCTCCTCCCGCTCCTCCCGCGTATAAGCCAGGTGCCCGCCCGCCACCAGCAGTTCCCCGGCCCTGATGGCCACCTGCCGGGCGGCTTCGCTGCCGCAATCGTACCTGAGCCCCGACTGTACGGTAACCGTCCTTATTCCGGGGAAATCCTCCGCCAGACGGTCGATATTGTCCAGGCTGACGTGGCCGCGGAAGGGCAGCACTCCGCCTCCGAAGATGGGATGGACGCCGCCGCCGTCTGCCGTCGCCTGGTAGCAATCGGATATGGCGATCTTTACGGCCAGGATGGAAGGCACCATGCCGTATACCATGGCCGAGTCGCTGCGGCCCAGCATGATCCTCAGGTCGCTTACGCCATAGCCGGCGGCGGCGGACTGCCGCAGATATTCACTCACCACCCTGCCCGCCATGAGCAGCTCCGGGACCTCCTCCACCAGGGGTATCACCTGCACTGAATCGGGGTCCCGGGGGATACCGAACTCCTTGTGGCCCAGGTCGATCACGTCTTCGATACGCCGCCGCACATCTATGAGCTCGGCGGCCGTCTCCACCATGGGGACCACCACCTCCGTTATCGCCCCTTCACCGTCGCTGCTCAGCTGGTAGTTGGACTCGATGACGCTCATCAGCGCCATCAGCTGATGGAACACCGTCTCCTTGCCGGCGCTGGGGACCCGGGGCGTGACGCGGATATCGACGCCGGGCACCAGGCCCCTCTCCCGCAGGCCCAGAGCTATCTCTGCGGTCTGATGGTAAGGGGTGAGCTTGCCTTCGTAATCCACCATGACCTCCTCCAGGCCCAGGCCCACCGGCTGGGGGGTGAGGGCGTCGATGGCCTCCGAAGGCTCATCCCGCACTGAAACGTAACGGCTGGCGCTGTCCGGATGCTGCGTCATCATGGTCGTGGGGATATGTACAGACATGAGGTTACTCCGGGAGTCTCTCCTTCAGCAGCCGGTTCACTACCCGGGGGTTGGCGCGGCCGCCGGTCTGCTTCATTACCTGGCCGACGAAAAAGCCTATGACCTTCACCTTGCCGGCGCGGTATTGTTCCACCTGCGCGGGATTTTCCTCAATAACCTGCCTGATGAGTGCTTCCAGCTCATCCGTGTCCGATATCTGGGTAAGCCCTTTACGCGCGACGATGGCAGCGGCGCTTTCACCGGTGTCACACATCTCGCTGAAGACCTCCTTGCCGATATTGGCGCTGATATCGCCGCCCTTCACCATGTCCAGCAGCTCCGCCAGCGCCGTCGGCGTCACCCGGCATTCACCGGCGGTTTCGCCGGTGTGGTTGAGATAGGCCAGCAGTTCGCCCATCACCCAGTTGCTCACCGTTTTGGCATCGCCGTACAGTGATACCGACTCCTCATAAAAATCAGACAGCTCCCGGTCGGATGTCAGTACCTGGGCGTCGTAATCCGGCAGCCCATGCTGGCTCACATAGCGCCGGGCACGATCCGCCGGCAGCTCCGGCATCTCCTCCCTTATCCCGGCGACGAAATCCGCCGAGGCTACCAGCGGCACCAGGTCAGGCTCGGGGAAGTAACGGTAATCTTGAGCTTCCTCCTTGCTGCGCAGGGGGCTGATCTCACCGGTAACCACGTCGAAATGCACCGTCTGCTGCACTACCCGTTCGCCGCTCTCCAGCAGGCCCACCTGCCGCCGGATCTCCTGGGACAGGCCCTTCTCGATATACCTGAAGCTGTTCATGTTCTTAAGCTCGGTCTTCACTCCCAGCTCCCGGTCCCCCACTGGCCTGATGGATACATTGGCGTCACAGCGAAGAGAGCCCTCCTCCATGTTGCAGTCTGATACATCCAGGAATTGCAGGGTGTTCTTCAGTCGGTTGAGGAAACTACGCGCCGCCTGCGGCGAATGGATATGGGGCTTGGTTACTATCTCCACCAGCGGCGTACCCGAGCGATTGAAATCTATCATCGAGTACAGGGAACCGGCGATGCGGCCGCTGACGCCGGCATGGATGTTCTTGGCCGTATCCTCCTCCATGTGCACCCGCTCTATGCCCACGGTGACCATCTCACCGTCCACGCTCACACTGAGCCCGCCTTCGACAGCGAAGGGCTGGTCATACTGTGATATCTGATAACCCTTGGGCAGGTCCGGATAAAAATAGTTTTTGCGGTGGAAGATGCTCCGCTCGGGGATACTGCATTCCAGGGCCAGAGCTATGCGCCCCAGGTATCGGATAGCCTGGCGGTTCATCACCGGCAGGGCGCCCGGATGGGCCAGGCAGACCGGGCAGGTCCTGGTATTGGGCTCGCCGCCGAACTCCACCCGGCAGCCGCAGAACATCTTGCTCCGCGTGGAAAGCTCCACGTGTATCTCCAGGCCTATTACCGGCTCATAATCCATCAATCCCGCTCCTCGACAAGCGGTGATACCCGGTTGAAGGCGACGGCGGCCTCGGCGCCATGCGCTGCCTGCAGCAGACGGTTGGCGCTGAAGGCCGGACCCATGATCTGCATGCCTACCGGCATGCCCCCGTCCAGGCCCACCGGTATGGAGATGGCCGGAAGCCCCGCCAGGTTGGCCGGCACCGTGCAGATATCCGACATGTACATGGTGAGCGGGTCGTCCACCCTCTCCCCCAGCCCGAAGGCGGTGGTGGGCGTGGTGGGGGACACCAGCAGATCGAACTCCCTGAATGCGGCGTCGAAATCATTTACCACCAGGGTGCGGACCTTCTGCGCCTGCCCGTAATACGCGTCATAGTAGCCGGAAGATAAAGCATAGGTGCCCAGCATGATACGCCTCTTCACCTCGTCGCCGAAGCCCAGGCTGCGGGTCTCCTCGTACATCTCGATCACATCCCTGGCTCCCCCGGCACGCAACCCGAAGCGTACGCCGTCGTAGCGGGCCAGGTTGGCGCTGGCTTCGGCCGGCGCCAGGATGTAATAGGCGGGGATACAGTACTCTGCGTGGGGGATGCTGGCGGTCTCCATCTGGGCGCCGGCGTCCGCCATGGTACTCACGGCCTTCTGGAACACTTCCCTGACCCCGGGATCGATACCTTCGCCGGACAGCTCGCTGATTACGCCTATCCTGAGTCCCGACAGGTCCCGGTCCTCCGGTATTACGATCTGTTCAGGGTGAGCCACGGAAGTGGTATCGCGCGGATCCTTGCCCACCAGGTGCTGTAACATGAGCGCTGCATCCCCGACGCTTCTGGTCAAAGGCCCCACCTGGTCGAAGGACGAGGCGAACGCCACCAGCCCGTAGCGTGACACCGAACCGTAAGTGGGTTTGAAACCGACTACGCCGCAGAAGGAGGCGGGCTGGCGTATGGACCCGCCTGTATCCGACCCCAGCGCCCACATCGCTTCACCGGCGGCCACCGCCGCCGCCGAACCGCCGCTGGAACCACCGGGCACCCGGTCCAGGTCCCAGGGGTTGCGTGTGGGCCCGAAGGCGGAGTTCTCGGTGGACGACCCCATGGCGAATTCATCCATGTTGGTCTTCCCCAGATTCACCACTCCCGCCTCGGTCAGCCGGCTTACGCAGGTGGCGGTGTACACCGGCACGAATCCCTCCAGCATCCTGGAGCCGCAGGTGGTAAGCATGCCCTCGGTACACAGGACATCCTTGATGGCGGTGGGGATGCCGTTGAGCGGCCTGTCTCCGCCGCCGGCCGCGGCGGCGGCTTCCCGCGCTCCGGTCTTATTCACATACAGGTAGGCGGCCACATCGCCGTCATGGCGATCTATCTGGTCAAGAAAGGCACCGGTAAGCTCATCGGCTGAGAGCTCACCCCGTCCCATCATCTCCAGCGCCTCCATGGCTGTCAGCCGTAGCAGGTTCACTGGACCTATTTCCTCACTATCGCCGGTACGCGGAAGGCGTTCCCTTCGACCTCGGGGCCGTTGGCCAGCGCCGCCACCTGTGATATGGAAGGTTGCGGCTCGTCTTCTCTGAAGACATTGGTCAGCTCGAGCACATGCGAGGTGGGTTCGACCCCGTCCAGTTCGAGTTCCGCTATCTTGTTGACATGGTTGAGGATGGTCGAGAGCTGAGCAGCGTACCGGTCCAGTTCCTCTCCCGCCAGTTTCAGCCTGGCCAGGCCGGCAACATACCTCACGTCGTCGTGGTTTACCACAGGACTCCTCCCCGCCGCCTTGCGCCATGGAGCGCTATCGGCTGTCTAATGGTTCAGGAGGAGATATTATCACATCACGGCTGCCGTCCATGACCGGCAAAACCATGGCCGGCCGCCGCCGGCGGACCCGGTCAGGTGTCCAGTCCGCCCAGGTTCTCTATCTTCCACTCGCAGAGATCCAGCAGGGACTCCACGCCGTAATCATCCAGCTCCTTTTCCCATCGGCGGGGGTCATCCTGCCGGAGATAGCGGACCGCGTGGCGATACTCCCTGGTGGCGGCCTTGAGCTGACCGGTATGTTCCAGAATGCTGGCGATATGGAAATAAGCGATGCTGAAACGATCATCACAGTAGATAGTCTTGCGGAATGATTCGCTGGCGGCCGCCAGCTCGTCGCGTTTCTCGTAGGCCAGGCCCATGAGGAAGTGCAGTTCGGCCCTGGTGCTGTTCGCCTCCAGTGCCTTTTCCAGCGCTGTTACCGCCTTGTCGTAGTCTCCCAGTTCCAGCAGGGTCTTGGCCTCTTCCACAGTTGAGAACTCCTGCTCTCCCTCCGGCTTCCTCTCCACCACGGCCCCCTCCCTCACCTCGCCGGCCTCACGGGATTCAGGCAAAGGCTGTGTACGCTCCGACCGCCGGCCGGCGCTCTGCCGGCGGTCATCCCTGACACCCGGCGGCAGCGGCCCGCTGCGCATGCGGCGGTCCGATATGAAGCGCCGTCCGTTGATACCCCGTGGCAACGACTTCCTGTAGATGAAAGCGTCTCCCACCTCCACCAGGCTGTACTTGTTGGACATCTTCCACAGGGTCTCTGAATGCCCCAGAAACAGGTAGCCGCCCGGGTTGAGGATGTCGAAGAAATGCTCCACCACAAACTTGGCCGTCTCGTGGGTGAAATAAATGATGACGTTGCGGCAGAAGACGACGTCACATGTGCCGATACGCTCGATGGGCAGCGGGTCGGTGACCAGGTTGAGACTGTGAAACTCGACCATGTTGCGAACCTCTTCCGTCAGCCGGTAGCCGCCGTCCACGGGCACCATGTACTGTTCGATATGTTTGCGGTCCATCCCGGTCAGCTTGCGCTCCGGATACCAGCCCTGCCGTGCCGTATCCAGCGCCTGCTCGTTTAAGTCCGTGCCCATGACGCGGATATCCCAGCTGCGGGCGTCCGGTAGAACATCCAGCAGCGACATGGCCAGCGAATAAGGTTCCTGGCCCGTCGAGCAGCCGGCGCTCCAGAAACGGATGTTCCTGTAGGAGCCCGCCTTGCGCCGTGTTATCTCGGGGATAACGAACTTGCGTAGCGCGTCGAACTGGGGCAGGTTGCGGAAGAATTGCGTCTCCTGCACGGAAAGATGCTCCAGCAGATGCCTGAGCTCCTCTTCCCGGTAATCGTCGGTGGTTATGTATTCATAATATTCACTCAGGGTATCGGCGCCCACGGCCAGGGCCCGTTCCGACAGCCCCAACCTCAGGATATCCCACTTGCCCCGGTCGAAGAAGATGCCGCTGGCCTGATTTATCAGCTGGCGGAACCGCTCAAAATCCTCTTCGGTAAGCGTGTAATGTTTAAGCTTCATCGGTCCTGCCGCATGCTATTACCTTGTTTCGCCCGGTCTCCTTGGCCTTGTACAGAGCCGCGTCGGCCAGCTGCACCAGCTCCACCTGGTTCTCCACCGCACATTCCGGGAAGCTGACCACGCCTACGCTTATCGTTATCCTTATCTTGCCCTCCGGTGTTATAAAATCTCTTTCATCCACCTTCCTGCGGATGCGGTCGGCAACGGCGGTTGCCTGCCGCGTGTCGGTCTGAGGCAGCAGGATGGCGAATTCCTCGCCACCGTACCTGGCCACCACGTCGACCTCGCGCACTTCGCCGGTAATGATCTCCGCCAGTTCCTTGAGGATCTCATCACCCACCTGGTGGCCGTAGCCATCGTTTACCTTCTTAAAATAATCGATGTCCAGCATCATCAGCGCCATGCGTGACATATACCGGTTGGTGCGCTGGAACTCGTGCTCCAGCAGCTCATAGAAATGCCGGTGGTTGAACAGGTGGGTGAGGCCGTCGGTTATCGCCAGCCTCATGGCCCCCTCATGCAGCCTGGCGTTGTCCACCACCACGCAGGCCGGGTTTTCGATTATCTCCATGGTTCGACGTATCTCCTCGGAGAAGGCATCCGGCCTGGGGCTCAGCAGCGTCATTACCGCGATATTCTTCCCGCGCGCGTTCAGAGGCAAGGTGTAGATGGAGCGGATGGCGTCACATTCAGGGTTTTCTCCTTCTATGAAGCCGGGGTCGGCATCGGTGATGACCTCGATCTGTTTGATGCTGCTCCCCGGGGGAAGATAGGGGACGGCGGCCTCCATGGCGCGCATTTTGGCCTCGACGAAGAAGGTGCCGCCCACCGGGTTATGTACGTGCACGATCATCTCGCATTCATCCAGAAGTGTCACCGTGCCCACGTAACAGTCGGTCACCTTGGCTATCACCGACAGCACCGAGCTGATGGTGACGCTGCTGTCCTCGCTGATGGTGTTCAGTTTGCTTATCTCATTGATGATTGTGGCCTCGAACAGCTTGCGATCCAGCAGGTCGTTCACCCGGGTCAAAACATCTATCTCCTGCTCGCCGCCGTCCGCCCTGGTCTCCATCTGCGGCGCGTCGCGCGGTTCATTTTCCGTCTGCGCCAGCAGTTCCCGCACCGTGTCGGCCAGGCCGTCCAGCTTGAAACCCTTGGTCACATACCGGTCCGCTCCTGTTTTCAGGCCCCAGAACTTGTCAGTCTCCTGGTCCCTGCCCGTCAGCAGTATCACCGGGATGTGGGATGTGCGGTAATCGTCCTTGAGCAGACGGCAGACCTGGTATCCGTTCATCCGGGGCATGTCGATATCCAGGATCAACAGGTCCGGATTCTCGTAAAAAGCTTTGCTCACGGCCTTGATACCGTCCTCGGCCAGGATTACATCGTATCCCGCCCTTCCCAGCACGGTCTTGATTATCCGCCGCTGGGTAGGGCTATCCTCGGCGATGAGAATCCTGGTCGCATCCGGTTCTGTATATGCTACTTCCATGCCCATGTTCATACCTGTTCCAAGATCATTTTACTTATATCGGTCAGGGGCACGATTTTGTCGACAGCATCCAGCTTCACTGCCTCTTTAGCCATACCGTAGATGACCGAGGTCTCCTCGTCCTGGGCGATGGTGAGACCACCCTTGTCATGGATAGCCTTGATACCCGCCGCTCCGTCATGACCCATGCCGGTGAGGATTACGCCCATGCTTTTCTTGCCGCCGACTTCGGCCACCGACTCCATCAGCACGTCGGCTGAGGGCTTGTGCGGACCGGGTACGTACCGGTCCAGCAACCGGATGCGATTATGGTTCGTCGCCATCATGTGCAGCCCGTCCGGCGCGATCACCACCTCGCCCCGGTTGAGCGCCATGCCGTCACGCCCCTTTACCACCTTGATCTTGCTGCTGGACCCCAGCCATTCTATCAGCCCTTCGGTGAAGCCCAGTGTAATATGCTGGACTATCAGGATGCAGGCGTTGAAATCCTCCGGCAGGCTGCCGACTATATGTTTCAACGCCTGGGGACCGCCGGTTGACGAGGCAATGGCCACCAGCTCTCTCCCGGCGTTGGTGCTCGTCTTCCGCTTGCGTTCATCATCAAGCAGACGCGCTCGCGGGTGGGTTATTACCCGCACCCGGGAGAGCAGCTTTATTTTCTCCCGCAGCTCTTCAGCGATATCCTCGAAATCCTCCAGTGAATCCGGCGTCGGTTTGGAAAAGACATCGACCGCGCCGGCGCCCAGGGCCCGTGCCGCGTTGGTGGTAAACTCCGAATCCACCATTGAGCTGATCACGATCACCGGCAGCGGGCAATAAGCCATGATATGTTCTATGGCCTCGATGCCGTCCATGACCGGCATATTGACATCCATGGTCACCAGGTCCGGATTGAGGCGTGATATCTTGTCGATGGCGTCCCGGCCGTTGGCCGCGGTTCCGATGACGACTATGCCCGGGTCCGCCTCCAGCATGCGCGTCAACATCAGACATACCGTCGGCGAGTCGTCCGACACCAAAACCTTAACCTGTTCTGTTATCGGTTCGAGGTGCGCTTTCATATCTATCCTCAGGCTACCAGCCGCTCGATGGTCTCCAGCAGATCCTTCTGGTCGAAAGACCCCTTGACCACATAGGCGTCGGCCCCCACCTCTATGCCTTTTTTCTTGTGTTCTTCACTGTTGAGCGAGGTGACCATTATCACCGGGGTCTCCCCGACATCCTCCCTCTGCCTGATGGCGACAGTGAGTTCGAAGCCGTCCATGCCCGGCATCTCGATATCGGTAACGATGCAGTCCACGGGGTCGTTGTCCAGCCGAGACAGGGCGTCCCGGCCGTCCACCGCCGTATTTACCTCATAACCCGCCGCCTCCAGAATATTGCGTTGAAGCTCCCTCACCACCAGCGAGTCTTCTACCACCAGTACCGACCGCTTCCGCTGCTGCTGTTCCCCGTTACCGGTCCTGGCCGTCATCGGGGCAGCGCCCTCACCCGCCGCCAGGGAGCTGGCCATCTCCAGCACGTTCAGCACAACGGCTATCTCGCCCCCGGACAGAATGGATACGCCGCTGATGAAAGGATGATGCCCCAGAAACGGGCTCAGGGGCTTGATCACGATCTCCTGTTCGCCGATAAGCCGCTCAACCTGCAAACCCAGGTTGTATGAGCCGTTCTGAATGACGATAACGTGAGATTTCCCTTGCCGGTCACTGATTTGTCCTCTGCCCAGCGCATCAAGCATATCCACCAGGGGGATAGCGGTGTCCCTCATCAGGAAACCGCGCTGGCTGCCCAGGGACTGCACCTCTTCCGGGGTGACCACCACCATTTCCCTCACCGACGAGACCGGAACGACGAACTTCTGGTCACCGCCCTCCACCAGCAGTCCGTCGATTACCACCAGCGTCACCGGCAACGCTACCTCAATCCGGGTACCCTGTCCCAGTTCGGTAGTGACGGTCACCGTACCGTCCAGCTGCTCGATATTATTCTTGACCACATCCATGCCTACGCCACGCCCGGATATGTCGGTGACTTTTTCGGCGGTGGAGAAACCGGACCGGAAGATGAGTTCCAGCGCCCGGTCATCGTCCATGTCGTTTTCGGCGTTTATCAAACCTTTTTGTACGGCGACCGCCTTCACCCTGGCCACATCGATGCCGGCCCCGTCGTCCTCGATGATAATATCCACCATGTCGCCGCGCTGTTCCGCCGACAGCCTGATGGTCCCCTGCTCCGGTTTGCCGGCGGCTTCCCGCGTGACAGTTGACTCGATGCCGTGGTCGACACAGTTTCGGATTATATGCAGCAACGGGTCGGATATCTGTTCCAGTATGCGCTTGTCCAGCTCTGTCTTCTCGCCGCTTATCAGCAGACGGGCCTTCTTGCCGCAGGACCTGGAAGCATCCCGCACCACTCGCGGGTACTGGCTGAATATCGTGGCCAGGGGCAACATCCTCACGTTCAGGGTGCTGTCGTGCAGCTCTTTGAGCGCGAGCCTGTGTGACGCCGTGCTCTCCCTGAGGTTTGCCGCGGCGCTGTCCAGCGCCGCGGAGACGGCGGTGGCCGTATCGCCGGCCTTGTTTATCTTCTGCGACAGTGAATCCGCCTGATTGCTGTCCAGCGATGAACGGAGTTCCTCGATATCACGGGTTATGGACTTGAACAGCTGGACCAGCTCGTGGGACTTTTCCTTCAGGTTCGCCAGCTCACTCACGTGCCCCTCCGTACCTATCTGATTGACGATGATCTCACCCATCAGATTGAGCAGCTTGTCCAGGCGATCGATATTCACCCTTATGGTCGGCTCCGTCTGTTTGCGCGCCTTGGGCGGAGCCGTTTTTACGGTGTCCGCCTGCCCCGGTTCATCCTGTTCGCCGCCGTCCGCCTCACAGTCCACGGCAGCGGTCGGTTCGGGGCTGTCCTGCTGGAACTCGCCCATCCTCTCCAGCAGGTCGGATACGTTATCATCGGCCTTGTCGCTTTCTTCACCCGTAGGCAGAAGTGCTTCAATCCGGTCTATGGCCTCCAGGATGACATCCGTCTTCCCCTGGTCCAGCAGGAACTGGCCCTTCTGCACCCCGGAGAGAATGTCCTCGATGCGATGCGCCAGGGATTTGATGGCATCGAAACCCATCATGCCGGCCGAGCCCTTGAGCGTATGGGCCTCGCGGAACAGCGTCCTGATGCCGTCCTCGTCTTCCGCTGACTCCTCCAGTGACAGCAATCCGTCGCTGAGGTTCTGCAGCTTCTCCCGGGCCTCGGCGTTGAATGTCTCCAGGAACTCCTTGTCGAAGGGTAAATCCAATTGCGTCACCTGGTCTTGAATTCGGCGATGGCCGCCTTGAGTTCCACGGCCGCCTGGTTCAGAACCTCGCTGGCCATGGCCGTTTGCCTGGCCCCGGCAGCCTGCTGTTTGCTGGCCTCTGAGATATTGGCCATGGCCACCACTACCTGTTCGCTGGCGCTCTGCTGCTGCTGCGTGGCTACCGATATCTCCTTGGCGGCGTTGGTATTCTCAGCAACCACCGCCAGTATGCTCTCCAGTGATTTACCGGCGTCGGTGGCCAGTTCCACACCCCGGTTCACCTCGTTGGCGCTCGCCTCGGTGGCCATTATCGTACCGTTGGTTTCCGACTGTATCTCGTCGATGATCGACTTGATCTTGGTGGTAGCTTCAACGCTTTCTTCAGCCAGGCGGCGCACCTCGCCGGCCACCACCGCGAACCCGCGTCCCTGTTCTCCGGCGCGTGCTGCCTCCACGGCGGCGTTGAGCGCCAGAAGGTTGGTCTGGTCGGCTATGTCATTGATTATCTCGAGGATGGTGCCTATCTGTTGCGATTTCTCGCCCAGCGACAGGGTCTTCTCTGCCACCTTGTTGACTTTCTCACTGATCGAGGCCATGCCTTCGATGGTCGCTTCCACGGCTTCGTGACCCTCGCGAGCATGGTCGAAGGTCTCCTCGGCCACCCTGGATACCGATTCCGCCGTATCTGCTATCTGCTTGGCTGTGCTGGCAAGCTCCTCGATGGTCGCTGATGTCTCCGCCACGGCGGTTGACTGCTCCGCCGAGGTGCTGGCCTGTTCTTCCACCACCACCGATATCTCGCCGGAGACCGTGCTGGTCTTTTCTCCGGCAAGTCTTATCCTGGAATTGAGGACTCTCAGGTTATCGGTCATCTCGTTGAAACTGCCGGCCAGCATGCCCAGTTCGTCCCGGCTGTTTACCACTACCTTCCTGGTCATGTCACCCGCCGCTATACGCTTGATGGCCTCCACTGTCTTCTTTAGTGGCCTGACTATGGTGATGTTCAGCAACAGCTTGAGGATGATGAGTATGGCTATCAGCGTAACCAGCAGCGACAGGATGGTCCTGTTACGGTTGGCCTGCATGGCGGATTCGGCGCGCTGCATGGAAGTTGTTACCATCACCGCGCCTCTCAGGGTCTCGCCGCTGACGTGGCAGGACTGGCAAGAAGCCTTGTTGGTCAGGGGGAGTATCTCGGTCAGGGTCCTGCCGTCTCCTTCTCCCGAGTAATAAGATATCTTCTCGCCGGTCTGCAGTACTTTGGTCAACTCTTCAGCTTCCTTGCCGCTCGCCCGCTGGCCGCCGTCGAACGCCGTGCTGCTATCGTTCCCGAAAACCTTGACGCTGGCGACCTCGGCGATGTCATCTGTACCCCTGATGGCCTCCCGGGTCAGATCCGCTTCTCCCGCCAGCATGCTGGTTTCCAGGCTGTTGGCGATCGATGATGCCAGCATATTATTGTTGGCCTGCTGCTGCTCCAGCATGTTTTCTTTCTCGTATCTGTTGCTAAGGTAGCCGAACAGGCCGAAGCCTATGACCAGCAGGACCGCCACCATCCCCAAAATCTTTGCTTCCACGCTTGCGCTGAAGTATTTCCTTAACCGGTTATACCCCGGCGCGCTACCGCCATTTACCTGACTTCCGGTCTCTGCCTTTCCCGGACCATCGCCCGTATTAAATTTTATTGCCCCGCCTTCGACGGCCATTTTTACCCTTTCCGGTTATTGATATTCTTTACCTTATGACTGTTCATGACGCCCCCTGTAAGGCCTGGGCGGCATCGCTGACACTCTCCATATCCAGGATTCCTATCAGCGCCTTCCTATGGGTAGTCTGGGAGCAGACCATTTTCTTTTCGTTATCACCCAGGGTACGCAGGGATGGCTCAATGGCGCTGGCGGATATCTCCGCCACCTCCATTACCCGCTCCACAAGAAAGCCGATTACATCGCCTTTCCGCTCGACGATCAGTACCCGCGCTTCCGGTCCTTTCTCTCCTGAAGCCAGCAACAGCGCGCCGGCCAGATCTATGACAGGTACCACTGAACCGCGAAGATTGATGACGCCGCGCACCGGGTCTCGCGAACCTGGCACCCAGGTGATGGCCGGAACCCTGATTATCTCCTTGACTTCTGCCACGTTAATCGCGAACGTTTCGCCCGCGGTGGAGAATACAACGAATGTCAAAGCATCATCCGGCGTTTCATTAAGGGGATTCCCGTGGCGAGAGCCTCCCTCGCTTTTTTCACCCTTGATCAACTGCATGTTTCCGCCCTAAAATGGGTTCTAAAGCCCTTTCATGAGTTAGTTCGGACGATGGAGCGGTACACTTTAACCACAAATTGTATCGGTCCCGGGGCGGGATTTGTTTTCAGGTCGTAATGTGGTGAAAGGCTCAGATGCGGCGGCGGAAATGCTTGCCCTTCTTTAAGAGTCTTATCCACCGGGCTTTTCCTTCATCCGCAGGCGGCAACCGGCAGGGCATCTCACCCTGGATGACCTTCTCCGGATTTTCCTCAAGCAGCAGCCGCGCCGTCTCCCCCCCGTACTTTTTCCTAACCAGTTCGAAACATTGAGACAGCGCCGGCGTTCGGTTTGATGAATATTCGCCGGCCCAATGGGCATCGCTGGCAATCAGGTGCACCAGCCCCCCGTCCATCAGCTCCTCCGCCGCACGAAGGACACGTTTGCCGAACCCACCCTCAAGGCTGGCGGCGGTTACCTGGCAGAACCCGTCTCCGGCGGTCAGCATCCCGGCAAAGTCTCTTGGGTGTTCCTGGACGAATGAGGTTCTCTCCGGATGGGCGAAGATGGGGTATAGCCCCAGCAGTCGCACCTGGTAGGCGGCGCGCCGGAGCTGCTGGAAGGTGGCCTCCGCCGTCTCCATCAGCAAAAAGCCGTTGCCGTTGATGCTCAGCTCCCCCAGCCGCTCCGCCGTCACCGTCAGGCAATAGCTCATGGGCACCTCGGCGCCGGCCAGCAACCTGACGTCGA
This sequence comes from bacterium BMS3Abin01, assembly GCA_002897715.1. GTDB lineage: Bacteria > Actinomycetota > Thermoleophilia > BMS3ABIN01 > BMS3ABIN01 > BMS3ABIN01. The sequence continues at coordinate 417 of BDUA01000053.1, read as the reverse complement.
TACCGGCGGCATCCAGCTCGAGCTGCAGCTCCTGGAGCTGCCGGGCGCGGCTCTCGCCTTCATACAGACCCTCGACGATATGAGGCGTGGCCACGACCGTGCCGATGCCACCGGCAGCGGCCATGGCCGCCATAGCCAGGCTGCCCTTCTTTTCATCCGGGCCGTCATCGACGCCATACATTATGTGACAATGGGTATCTATCAGACGCATATCCACCCGCAACCTATTGCGGCTCTCTTGAGAATGGGGCCGCTGTTCTCTATCCTGTAATCAGCATCAAACATTAATTCATGCCCGATATTAGAAAAACCTCTCGCAAGAAGATCATCGGCATCATCCTGATTCTGGCAGGGTTGGCCGTGCTCCTGTACGTTCCCTCTACCTGGGCGCTCATCTACTACCTGCAACGAGATCGG
>BDUA01000052.1 GCA_002897715.1 bacterium BMS3Abin01 | reverse complement strand
CCGCCGGGGCCCCCGGTGATAAAGTTGCGGCGATGGTCCTTCCTACCATCATCAGCGCCGCAGCACCCAGGCGGGAGCCATGAGGAAGCGCTGGTCGCTTCCGCTCCTGCTGGTTTTCGTCCCCCTTGTTGCCACCCTTGCTTTCCTTGCTACCACCATGGTCGCCCCGTCCCCGGCTCTTGCCCGCAGCGGCGATATCACCTTCGTGGAGACGGACGTGGAACTGGGCGCCGACGACGGCGCCGTGGTCATCTACACGGTGCAGTGGCAGGTCGCCTCCGGAGAGCTTCACGGCTTCTACTTCGAAGAGCAGGACAACCTGCGAATCCAGCGGTTCTCATCGGACAGCTACGCCGTCGATTCGGACGGCAACCGGTACGCCCTGGACATCAACCAGGTGGGGCCGGACCGTTACGACATCGTGCTGGCCGACGGCCGCGGCGTCGCCGATGGCTCCTAAAAGAAACCCAGGGGCATCTACGCCGACTTCGATACCCAGGGCGAAGTGGAGACCTTCGTCATCCGCCAGTCGACGGACAAGAAACAGGGATACCACACCAACCCGGTGGATGCGGTGACTATCTTCCAGGCCGGGCTGGGCCAGGCCAGACTGACACTTGGCGGGAAATAGGTGACTGCCGGCTACAGCCGCGTCTACTCCAGGTAATTCACCCGGACCGTTATCGTATTCGCCGCCGGGTTGGGATCGTTCGATTCAACGGTCACCTGGAAGACATGCATCCCGCCCATGCCGCTGCCCATGTTGGTGGAAAAGTTGAGCTTAGTGGTTTGTCCGGGACCGAGGGTCGTAGAACCTACGACCGCGGTAGCGCTTCAGCAGCCCTCGAGCAGTTTCACGTCCGCTTCGCCCAGTATCAGCGTTCCGTTGCCGGTATTCCTGATAACAAAGTCATGCTCGACCTTCTGCCCCACCGGGACGTCGCCGAAGTCGTAACTGGTCTCCTCCAGCTGGAGCTTGCCGGTCTCACCAGCGGTGTTGGCCTTCAGCTCCGTCTTGCCGCAGCCGGATGCGACGATGGCGAAGAGGGCCAGAAGAAGGAGGGCAGAAGAAAATATCACTGATGTCTTCAACCGATGCCGGCCGCCACCGCCGCCGGTTTTCTGCTCAACCATATTCGTGTGCATGCGATCTCCCTGGTGTGCTGGATAAAATACGCTTATCTAGTGATACCCGTTTTTCCCGAACTTACCATGCCGCCTGGTTTCGCGCGGGAGCTCGCCGCAGCCGTTCAGAGCCTGATGGGTCATCTCTTCTCCCTTGCTAGCGCGGAGCTAACGGAGGAGTGGGTGGGGTAACACGAAACCTGTCACATGGTTCGGAAGGAAAAAGTGAAGGTCGCTGCCGGCCTTGTCTCAGGTGCCGGGATATGGCTCCGGATAATCGTAGACGTAGCCGCAGGTATCCTCGGCGGTCACGTATATGGTCGTCTGGAAGGACGATATTCCCACCGGAACCTGGTAGTACAGCGTGAATTCCTGGGCCGCTCCAGCGGCTATGGTCCCCAGGGTGACGGGCATGGGCTTAAAGCACAAGGCGTCGTAAGTGGCCAGGGCGTGATTCACCTGCACCAGGTAAGCGGATCCGCCGCCTCCGTTATGCAGGCTGAAATCGATGCTCAGATTACGGTTGATGTAATCGTTGAAGCTGGCCCAGTAGACGTCATCTGTTTTGAGCGCCAGGTTCGGCTGTTCTCCCGAACAGGCGCTCAGCACCTCGTCCGAGCCCATATCGAAAGCGCCGGCCTGGGGTCTGCTGTCGCTGTCGATGTCGATACCGGGCGCGTATTCGGCGCTGGCCGCGTTCTCGCACAGCGAACCCGCCTGCAGGTGGTAGTCGCCGCCGGTGGTGGGCGCGGAGGCATGGGGGAGAGGCGACACGAACAGGGGGTCCTGCCGGATGTTGCCGTCGCTGCCGGCATAGCCGTCCTGGTCCACGTCGGAGTAGACGACCACGGCGGCGTTGCCGTCGATCTGGTTCTTGAGGATATTGCTGGCCGATTGATTGCCCCACAGGATGGAGTTCTCGATCCGGGACGAGCCGCTGGTCGCGTAGAGTCCGCCGCCCTTGCCGTTATAGCTGGTATTGGCGGCGTAGTTGCCGGCGATGGTGCAGTTGGTAAGGGTCAGGTCGGCGCCGCTGGCGTAGATGCCGCCGCCCTCGTAGGCGGTCGCCCGGTTGCCGGAGATGGTCACATTGGTGAGGCCCAGCGTGGCGGCGCCGGAGAATATACCGCCGCCCCGGGTGCCGCTGCTGCCGCTGATGATTGTCCGGTCGATGGTGACGTCGGCGCCGCTGGCGATGAACAACGCGCCGCCCTCGTAGGCGGTGGCCTGGTTGCCGGCGAGGGTCACGTCGGTTAACGCCAGGGTGGCGGAGTTGGTGAAGACGGCTCCGCCCTTGGAGCCGCTGTTGCCGTTGAAATTGCTGCCTGAGACGGATACCTCGGAGGAGCTATTGATGTAGATGGCGCCGCCCTCCCAGGACCTGGCGGTATTGTAGTTGAAGACGGAAGCGGAGACGTCCATATCGCAGCCGCTGCCACAGATGACGGCGCCGGCGCGGGTACCGTTGTTGCCGGTGAACGTGCTGCCGGAGATGGTCACGTCCGCATCTGACGGCAGCAGCAGGGCGCCGCCCTCGTAATCGGAATAATTGTACTCGAAGGTGCTGGCGCTGACGTCGAGGTCGGACCCGGCGCCGGACATGTGGATGGCGCCGCCCTTGCCGTGGTTATTGCGAAAGGTGGTGTTCTCAATGGTCAGGACGGTGGTGTCACCGCTGGTATAGATGGCGCCGCCATTCCAGGAGGCGGTGTTGTCCTCGATGACGCAGTTCCTGATGACGGGCCGGGAGAGGTTCACCTTAATGGCGCCGCCATGGTCGGCGTGTCCGTTCCTGATGGTGAAGCCGTCCACCGTGGAATCGGTGCCGGTGGTCCAGAAGGAGAGGACCGGGCCGGAGCCGCCGCCGTCGATGATGGTGGCCGCGGCGCCGTTGACCGATTTAAGGGTGATGTCCTTGCCGTAAAAGTCGATGTTGCTTTCGTAGTAGGTGCCGTCGGAGACCAGGACCGTATCCCCGTCGGAGGCCGCGTTGACGGCCAGCTGGATGGAGCCGTACTGGCTGGGGACGGCCAGGGTGCGCAGGTAGACAGCGGCCGCGCTGTCCGTACCCCCGCTCCCCAGGGACATGCACGCGAATACAAGCATTAAAAAGGAGCCAAGAATCAGGGATGTGATGGCTCGATACAGCTTTCCCGGGCATTGCGTCCGGGTTGTATAATCGCGCGCGTGACTCATTGCGGCCCCTCTGCTGGTATTTTGCGGTGTGAAATCGTTTTCAAAGGTTTCCCACAGAATCCATACCCCGCTTTAGTAGTAACATGGTAATGATACTATTTTTACATTGATCCTCAATAAGTGAATTCCCCTAATATGCGGTTTAAGGGCCTGTTCATGATGGCCCCGCCAGCCGGCGCATTTCGCTTGTCTTCCCCGGCTACCACCCCTGTCATCCCTCGTTACCCCATGTCATCCCGAGCGTAGCGAGGGATCTGCTTTTCCGCCCTGCCTAAACCCCATATAATAACTCCAGGATCAACTAACTGATGGGAAGGGCGCGTCCGTGCCTGTTCGCCTCGATGATAAGAGAGTCCGCCTGGCCGCCTTCGAATGGCTGGCGGAGCAGGTGCACATTCATGGTGATGTCCTGCCCAGGACGATCCTGGCGCAGGGGTTCGAGTTGGACGGCCAGCGGGTGCCGCTGGTCTCGGCCCAGGGCATCTTCAAGCCGCGCGTGCTGGCGGAGATACCGCTGTCCATCACTACAGCGCCACGGGGGCCCTATGATGACCGTGTAAATGATGAGGAGGGCCTGCTGGTCTACCGCTATCGCGGCACTGATCCCATGCACCGCGATAACGCCGGACTGCGCCGGGCGATGCAGTCAGGCACGCCGCTGGTATATTTCTTCGGCGTGGCCCCGGGGAAGTATCTGGCCATCTGGCCGGTGTTTATTGTGGGTGACGATCCGCAGGCGCTGGAGTTCACCGTCACTGTGGATGACCCCTCGTATGTCGACTACTATGCGCGAAAGGGTGTACGAAAGGAATCACCCGAGTTGCGCGTGGCCGAACCGGCCGCCGCCGGCCGCCGTGCTTACATCACTACCGAGGTCAAGCAACGCCTGCACCAGCGCAGCTTCCGGTTCAAGGTGCTGGAAGCCTACCGTGAACAGTGCGCCCTCTGTCGTCTCAGACACGTGGAGCTGCTGGATGCCGCCCATATCATCCCCGACAGCGAGCCGGACGGCGAGCCGGTGATCAGCAACGGCCTGGCGTTGTGCAAGCTTCACCATGCTGCCTACGACAACTTCTTCCTGGGAATCAGACCCGATTATCAGATCGAAGTGAGGCAGGACGTGCTGGAGGAGGAAGACGGCCCCATGCTCCGGCACGGGCTCAAAGGGCTCAACGGCGGACGGCTGCTGGTGCCGCGGTCCCGCGAGGCGCGGCCGGCGCCGGAGCGGCTGGAGGTCAGATACGAAATGTTTCGTGCTTCATAAAGTCTTTCAGGGAGCTGTACGCTTCGGACTGCCTTACCTGAAAGACGGTCACAGAATCAGGCGCTCGTCGAAGGTCAAAGGCTCGGGAGCACCCAGGTTCACTTTGGAGAAATCCCGGTGTTGTGGATTTATCAGCACATTGAATTCATCACGCACCACCACGGACGGGACCCTGAGCATCAGGGATTTTCCCTCCCTGGCCCAGCTTGTGCCTATCTCGGCGGTAATCTCACGCGGCGGGTTGGCGGACCAGTCCGGGGGCAGCTCGTCGACATTTATCTCGGTCGGTTGGATATTCCCGGGAATTTTGATACGGCATATCTGCAGATCCCGGGGGGCCAGGGCCAAGGGCACGTGGACCAGGGATTCCAGCATTGCCAGCGCACGACTCTCAGAAGTATAGATAACCGCGGTACCTTTTCTGTTCCAACGCCCACCATAGATGCGCGCGCCGGCCCCGGTCGTATCGGTTATGTACTCAGCCTTGGCAATGCGATAAAGCTGCATCAGGCGGGGATGCCATGAGCGATGCGACCCAGTTCATCCATGACCATCTCCGCGCCGAAGCGTGAACCGAGCAACTCCATCGGCTTTTCGTCGCCCAGTGCCACTGAGGGCATGGACAGCCAGGCGAGAAAGTTATCCCGGTCGCCGAAAACCTCACTGCCCATGGCCATGATCTCCGCCAGTTGGAGAGTCTGTTCACTGACCTGCTGGTTTAAGTGCCTGGCGGCTCCATATTTCTGATACCGCTGGACTGTGCGCTCCGAAACCGGCAGCAAACTGGCCATGTCTCGCCAGGAAAGGGACATGTATTTGACCAGGTTCGAGAGAGCATTCTTTCTAAGGCCGGTTCTTCCCAGCTCCACGAGGTCGGCGCGACTCGATATCCGCCGCCCCAGAACTTTTTCGCCCCCGAGTATGTCTGTGACCTGGTTATATTGCATGGTGAACAACTCCTTGCGAGATACTACTGACATTTGTCATATATTATAACGACAAATGGCGAATGTTTCTAGAGGGGGAAATCGCGGAAGATCTCTTCGCGGTCATGCCAATAATATCTGTACCAAGCTCGACGGCTGCTTATAGAGTGCGGCCGGCGGTCGCTGATAGCATTTCCTGAACTGACTGGATAGTCTCAGAACCGCCGCTGGATGAACTCCTGCGTCTGGCTGGCGCTCAGTTCCGTGGTGGAGGGCCCGGTACGGATATAGAACCGCTCCACGTTCCCGTCCTTGACGAAAACCGGCGCGTTGGCCGCGGAACAATCGATGACCATCACGCGGGAACTATTGTAATCCTCGAAACGGGGGTGGACGTAAGTCATCAGCGTAGCGCCCATCCGGTTCTTGACCAGGTTCACCAGGTGCAGGCTCATCTTGTCTTCGTTGGCGAAACCATCAGCATCGATCCCCTGCGCTGTGCCATCATCAGTTATACCGATCATCAGCGTACCGCCCGATGCATTGAGAAAGCCGGCGATGGTTCGCAGTATCGCCAGTTCCATGCGCGGATCCTTCTGGCCGGTATGAAGGTTGACCCTCATCGTAGCTTTGAATTCCACCTCGCTCGATTCGCCGTCCGCAATCAAATCATCGATGGAAGGCGTCTCCTCCTCGAGATCGGCTGGTTCGGCCGTGAGTGACTTGTATCCTTCCTCGATGATCCCGGCGATCAGCTCGCGGCGGCGCTCCAGAAAATCGCGGTACTCCAGCTTCTCCCAGCCGGCCGGAAGGGCGTGCCAGTGATACATCTGCTTTAGCTCCTTTTCACCGAACCTCGATTCATATTCCGGCAGGTATTCCTCCGGCGCCTGATCGGAGATGCTGGTATTGTCGCCCCATTCGACATAAGCATAGTTGGCTATCTGATTTGTATCTCTAAGCGACGTAATCCCCAAAGTGGCAAGGTATCCCTTGGGGAAGAGATGATGCCGCTCCACTGATTTACGAGAGCCCTGTGTCGCCGGGTCCAATAAATCTGCGATCTTGAGTTTCGAGAACAGCGCCCGGGCATCGAGCAGTACCAGGGCGGCATTGTATGCAAACAGGGACGGGCTTCGCGGCGAGGAAGTTGCCAGGTCGTTGGGAAGGGTGATCTTCCAGTAATCTTCCGTAAGCTCAAGATCGCAGACTCTCTCGAGAATATTCACGAAACTGTCGGCATCATCGATCTGGCGGAAACGCGCCAGGTCGAACTCCATGGCCGATTCCGGTGAGCCGGAAAAACGTCCTGTCAGGCTGGACATGAAGAACCAGCGGGAAACGACCCGGCGCAGACGGAACTCCTCCACACCATATTCTGTCTTGCCCAGAAGATACAGGATATATGAGAAAAGCAGGTTATTCTTGGAGCCGATCATAGCGCTACTGCGATAACCGGCCATCCGCAGGCAGTTCATGAAATCCTGCCAGTGCTGCAGGTCGAGGACTTGCGTCTGGGCTTTCTTGAGTATTTCGAACTGCTCTACGCGTCGCTCGTCGCTGAACTCCTCTGTTTCCAGGTCCTTGCCGCGCAGCAGGGAATAGACATATTTCAAACGCGCCCGCTTGAACCCAAGACCGATACATACCCGTAGCAGCTGATCGGGATCGGGCTTGATGAAATGGTTGAATGACGACGCTTCACCATCGGATGGTTCGCGCGCCTGGCGGCAGAAATTCTCCAGCCGGCTACGACCCTCATCCCAGAAGACGGACATCAGTGTCAGGATGAAATCAGCCTGGTTGAGAGTTACACCCTTACTGTTGATGCGTACGAAAACTTCGGCCACATCTTCTTCACTGATATTGGCGGATAGTTCCAGTGCGGTTAATGGGAAGCTCAGCAGTGTCTGCAGTTTGGAGATCGCCCGCTTGATCTGTTTCTCCTCCTCACTGCAGACTTCGCGAGAGCTTTGGAGCTCTGCCAGATAGTCATCAACTATCTCAAACAGGTCTGTATCCGAATTCCACAACACTGAAATATCAGGGATATACGATTTGTCCCTGCGGATGGCGGCGTCGGAAACCTCAAACTTCTCCTCCAGAGGATTGAAGGCGATATGAATCGGCTCGTTGGTATAGCTTTCGCGCACCACCGGTATCTGCTTGATAACCGCGTACAGAGAGGTTAGCCGTTGCTGGCCATCCACGATCAAAAGACGTGGAGGTTTCTGTTTTGGTTCGGTCCCGATCGAGCGGGCATGTTCCGCAAGGCCGTTCTGCCAGAAGAGTAGATAACCCACCGGATAGCCCTGATACATGGAATCGAACAGATCTCGGACCTTGGCGTTCTTCCAAACGAAAGGCCGCTGAATGTCGGGCAGGCCGATCTCGCCCAGCTCGATGTATTTGATGAGGGAGGCCAGGTCGTAATTAACTTGCTTGAAGACAGTTTCGCTCATTGAGCTACTCTCAGAGTTTCTTATCAGTAATCACGCTTGAATGATGCATTTGCTAACAGACCAGCCTCGTGAGGCTGAAAGCATATCTGAAACATTTTGCACAGTAAAGGGAAATTGCAGGTTCACGCGCCTAATTTTCACTCTATCCTGTGATTCAATGGGCACTGAGTAGCCGTAAACATCACCAGATTTTACTGTCCGAGCAGCCTTTGCACAGCATCTTCTTTTCATATTTCCTTCATATGGACTATGCTCTATCCTGAACTTATTGACATGCAAGATTACAGAACTCCCAGAGGGCGTAAAATTAGGGGACAGCAATGAACCACAGCGAAATAGTCAGTTTCATCTGGGGCGTTGCTGATCTTATCCGCGACACGTTCAAGCGCGGGAAATATCAGGACGTCATCCTGCCCCTTACAGTTCTCAGGCGTCTCGATTGCGTCCTTGGTCCAACAAAAGAAAAAGTCCTAAAGGTGCAGAGCAGGTATAAGGGCAAGATTGAAAATCTGGATCAGCAGCTGCGCCACAAATCTGAATTTGCTTTTTACAATACCTCCCGCTACGACTTCGAGAAGCTTGCCGCTGATGCGCCTCACCTTGCCGCCAACCTGCGTAACTACATTGCCGGATTCAGTCCCAACATGCGGGAGGTGCTGGAGAAGTTCGACTTCGACAACACAATAAG
>BDUA01000051.1 GCA_002897715.1 bacterium BMS3Abin01 | reverse complement strand
TAAGGGAAGTGGAACCAAGGGGAACACCCTACCGTATCACCGTGAAGCATCTCATCAGCAGATGCTCTCCTACTGAATCATCCTTCTTATCTTTCCGCGATTTCGATTTGGCCGGAACCCTTCCTGAGCGATTGGTAGGAGCGACTATGGCTGATTTTACTCAAGGCTGGGAGCGGTTAATGGAGTGAGATATGTCTCCCGGATAAGTATGGGCTGAAGAAGAGCGACCTTCTTCAGCCCGGTTAGCTTTGAAAATTGCACCCGGAAAGGCACGCTTTTCGCAGCCGTTTTCATTTTAAGGCTTCACGGTCTTATAAGGCAAGCGGCAACGGCAGCGAAACGGCGGTGGCCGAGCTGGAGAAAAGTACGGCAGGTGCAGTAAAAGAGAAGAAAGAGAGGTGGCTGGATGTAAAAGATGTTCGGCGGAAGTAATTGTACACCGAGATATATTGATGATTAAAAAAAAGGAGAATGGATTATGCTTGGCAGGATATTGACAAGAAAAATAGCCATGAGCGTCCTGGTTATCGCCGTGGCCACCGCCATGGTGACCCTGGGCACGTTCGCCTACTTCAGTGACTCTGAAACCAGTACGGGCAACACCTTCGGCGCCGGTACCCTCGATCTAATAGTAAACGGTGAAAATCCGCTGTCTTCCGCGTTCGCCGAAAGCAATCTGTACCCGGGCTGGAGTAGCACAGAACCGATCACAGTGACCAATGGCGGCACCATAGACGGCAACACGCTGACTGTGTCGGTCCAGAACCTGGCAAACGATGACAACGGCTGTAATGAGCCGGAGGCCCTTGTCGACACTACCTGTGGCGTTGACCCGGACGGCGATCTGGGCGCCAAAATGGATATCGTAATCTACGATGTGGATGCTGCTGCTCCTATCTGGTCAGGCACGCTGAATCAGCTGGCAGGTGCAGGCTCTGTATCTCTGGGCTCGCTTAACGCCTCACAGACCCGCAACTTCGAACTGCAGGGCTCGATAGGTACGAGCGTCGGCAACATCATCCAGAGCGACGCGGTCACCTTCGACATCGTCGTCGACCTTACACAGAACTAGGACGGATTACGCGTCGATCAGGAGTGATCACATGAATCCTCATCCGTATCGAGATGGGGTGTTATGAATGAATAAACGCATACTGATATCTGTCCTGGCCGTCTCTCTGCTGGCCATGCTGGCAGGCGCCGGCACATACGCATACTTCAGCGACAGCGAGACCTCCAGCGGCAACAGCTTTGCCGCCGGAACTCTTGACCTGAAGGTGGCTGATAACGATGAGGGCTATGGTGACGGGGTATCCCAGACCTGGGTAATAGGCAATATGGTCCCCGGGGTATCCAGTGTCACCAACAGCATGTCGCTTCAGAACGCTGGAAGCGTGAATGCGGACCATATCGAGCTTGGTTTCAGCTACAGCATCGATGAGACATCAAACCCGGTGGAGTCGGACACCAACCCGGCATCGGCGCCGGGGGATATGGCGAGGATGATCGAGATCACCGCCATGACCTACGACGGCGTGAACTTCGCCACATCCTTTGTCGATGCCAACGGCAACGGCTGGTTCGACCTGGAGGACCTGTCCCTGCCGCCTTATTCCAGTAGCGGCGGATACCTGGACAACCTGCTGGCGCCGCTGCCCGTCCAGGTCGGTTCGCAGAGTCTCAACATGTCTCTGTTTTTCCGGCCGGAAGCCGGCAACGACATCCAGGGTGACATACTGACCATGAGCGTCACCTCGACCCTCAACCAGGATGCCAGCCAGTAGGTGGTACTCCAAAGGGACAAGATATCACAGCGCTCCCGGGCGGCTGCCAGCCGCCCGGGAGCGCCATCCATTATCAGATATGATCAATAAGACCATATGGAAAACAGCCAAATGGACGCTCTCTATCATGATCGCACTCATGGTAATGGTTTTGATCATGTTCATGCTGACAACGGTGAGAGCTTTCCAGAACCTGCCCGTTGTGGGCAGATATAAGCCGATGGTTGTTCTCAGCGGCAGCATGGAGCCCGGCATCAAGGTGGGCAGCGTGGTCCTGGTCGCCGCCGTTAACCCTGACGATATCAAGGTTGACGACATCATTACCTTCCCGCTACCCCGGAAACCTGATAATCAGGAGCCAGCCAATACCACGCACCGGGTCACCAGGGTCATCGCTGACAGCGGGGGTCTCAGGTTTATAACCAAAGGCGACGCCAACGACACAGTCGATAACTGGGAGGTAGCTGCTGCCGGTGCTGGTCATCCTGATCTTCGAGATCAGGAATATCGTGTCAGAGTTACGGCTGAATAAAGGGCCGGCCCTGTGAAATACGTCAGGAATGCCCCTTGAACTGCTTGCTGAGGACGTGTTCGATCCGGCGGAGACTCTCCTCGCGTCCCAGAACGCTCAGCGTCTCGAACATCCCCGGCGTCACCATCTTGCCGCTCACGGCGATGCGCACCGGCTGCAGGAACTTGCCCAGCTTCACTTGCATATCCTCCGCGGCCTTCCTCATGGCGGCTTCGATGGCTTCGGAGCTGTAAGGTTCGACTTCAGCGATTATGCCCGCCGCTACCCGCAGAAGCGCCGGCGCCTCGCCATTGCTCAGCAACTTGTCCAGCGCCTTCTCCTCGAATTCCACCGGCAGGAAGAAGAAGTCCGTCAGTTCGACGAAGTCTGCCAGCGTCTTGAGCTTCTCCTGCACCAGCGGGACCAGATCGGCGATCTCCGGCCTGCCTTCGCCGCCGGGCAACCCGGCAAGACGGGTGGACGGCAGAAACTCCTCCAGACGTTCCGCCAGTTCGATGGGTTCCATGTCACGGATATAGCTCCCGTTCATCCATAGAAGCTTCACGCGGTCGAAGACGGCGGCGGTGCTGCCCACCCGCTCCAGCGAGAACTTTTCCACCAGTTCCTCCATGGAGAAAAGCGTGGTCTCGCCATCGAAGCTCCAGCCCAGCAAGGCCAGGTAGTTGCACAAAGCCTCCCTGACATAGCCATGTTCGCGGAACTCCTCCACGGACACGTCCCCGTGACGTTTGGACAGAGGGGCCCGATCCGTTCCCAGGATGAGCGGCAGATGCGCGTACTGCGGCGGCTCCTCACCCATAGCCGCCATCACCATAAGCTGCTTGGGCGTGTTGGGCAGATGGTCGTCACCACGGATGACATGGGTTATTCCCATGGCGATGTCGTCTACCGCCACAGCGAAGTTATAGGTAGGCACGCCGCTGGACCTGACCAGGATGAAATCACCGCATAGAACGTTCTCAAAACTCACTTCTCCGTGAACCAGGTCCTTGACCACGGTGTTCCCGGTCGTGGGCGTCCGGAGACGTATCACCGACTGGCGCCCCTCCTCCCGGAAGACAGCTTCCGTGTCGCCGTCGAGCCGCTGGCAGCGCCCGTCATAAATGTACGGCTCTCCCTTCTCCCTGGCCTGGCTGCGGGCCGCATCCAGGTCCTCGGCAGAGCAGTAACACCGGTATGCTTTCCTGTCCGCCAGCAGGCCGTCGGCTTTTTCCGCATAAAGTCCGGCCCTCTCCATCTGCCGGTATGGGCCATGGGGTCCGCCGATTCGCGGACCTTCATCCCAATCCAGGCCCAGCCACTGCAAACCGTCGACTATCTGGTCGATCGCCTGCTCCGTGGAGCGTTCCAGGTCCGTATCTTCTATCCTGAGGACGAAGGTTCCACCCTGTGAACGGGCCAACAGCCAATTGTACAAGGCTGTCCGCGCGCCGCCCACATGAAGATGCCCGGTGGGGCTGGGCGCAAATCTCACGCGTACACCTGCTTTGTCTGTTCTTTCCATTATCCCTTCCTTATCGGATCAAAGCCCCCAGCAATGATATCAGATACGACAAAACAACTCTGTGCCCGGCCGGAAAAGCAGAGCCTCGCCTGCGGCTCGGGATGACAATGGTGCACTCCGAGATGACAGAGTGCACTCCGGGATGACAATGGTGTAGCCCGGGATTATATACAAGAAGCTCGGAGACAGGCATGAAAAAGGGCCCGATGTTCATCGGGCCCTTTGGATTTCAGGATATTTGCCCTGTCAGAGCCGGCAGGCGCCGCGATAGGAGCCGCCGTACGCCAGGGGCGAGATCATTACCGATGCGCCCGGATAGGGAGCATGGATCATACTGCCACCACCGACATAGATGCCGACGTGGCTGATGCCGCCGCTGCCGAAGAAAACCAGATCGCCCGGCGCCAGTTGCGAGTAGCTTATGGGTGTACCCGAGGACAACTGCGCCGCCGCCGAGTGAGGTAGTGATATCCCCATCTGAGCGTAGACGTACATTGTCAGTCCGGAGCAGTCGAACCCTGAAGGCGATGCTCCACCCCAGACGTAAGGCACTCCCAGGTACTGCTGGGCGATGCCGACTGCGCCGCCGGCGCTGGGCGCCGGTGCGGGCCCATAGTTGCCGCCGCTATCATTGTATCCGCCGCCGCCGCCACTGCTATCGGTGTTACTGGCAGCAACCTGTGCCTGGAAAGAAACTTCGTTGGCCGCGGCCTGCTCGGCCTCCAGCTGTGAGATATCCGCCTCGATGCCGGCAAGAGCCGTGTTCCTCTCGGCAATGCCTGACTCGATAGCCGCCTGTTCCGCAGACAGCTGCGCCACCAGTCCTTCTTGTGAGTCCTTGTCTTCCGCCAGTTGCGCCCTGGCATCCTCGACCTGGGACTTGAGCATCTTGACCTGCTCGACATCGTTGCTATCCTGCTCGCTCACCTTGGTAAGCATGTCATAGGTCGTAAGAAACTCCGAGAGGTCGCTGGTGTCCATCAGTACATCCAGCATCTCGACTGAACCGTTCTTGTAGATCTTCTCCACACGATCATTCAGACGCGACTGCGTCTCGTCCAGAGTCACTATCGCCTCCTGCAGCCTGGCCTCGTTATCGGCGATATTCGCCTCTATCTGGCTGAGCTGGTAGTTGGCGTAATTGTAACTTTCTACCTTGGCTTCCAGCTCGCTGTTCATCCCTGCTATCTCGCTGCGCACAGAATCAGCCTGAGACTGTTTGGCATCTATATCCCCCCCAGGCTCAGCCCCGGCATAGGATACGGAGATGGTTAGGGCGATGAGACTGATAAGTGGGATACACAGAAAGAAGACAACCGCAAGGTGTCTTCTGGAGTTGACTGTTATTGAGGAATCGGAGCGAGAGTGGGTTCCGCTTGATCCTGATAAAAACTTTAACTTAAACCTGATTGATCTTCGCCTCCTTTTGAACGCGTCTGCGTCGCCAGTTGGCTATCGCTTTCATTGCAAACTTTCAGGAGCTTAGCAAAGGGTTTTTGCTAATTCAACTCCATGTGAGACAAAAGCATCTTCTTAACATTGAAATCCCGCAAATTGCGTTAATTTCCGGGCTAAATAATCCTTTTTTCAAGCAAAGTAATCCTTCAAACCTTGAAAAATGGCCTCCGCTTCAAGCCCGATCAGCTCCCCATCCGCCATCTTTTCGCCCATGCCGCCGGCGGTGATGAACAGCGGCTCCACCATGACCGCGGTCATCTCCGTCTCCCTGAGAACGGCATAGTTCCGCCCCATCGCCGGTATCAGCTCCAGCCCCAGACGCTCGGAGATACGGTCGACGATGTGTTCGGCCAGTACGCGGCCGGCCTCGGAATAGTAACCCTGGCGACAGAAGTAATAGGCCGCCACCGCCTGGGCCCCGGGATGATGGTGACTGTTATGATGGATGCTCAGGAAGATATCGGCCCCGGCATGATTGGCCGCCGCCGGACGTTCATACAACGACACCCGCTGATCCGCATCACGTGTCATCATCACGGTGGCTCCGGCGGAGATCAGTATCCTCGCCAGTTTCTTCCCCAGCTTAAGGTTTATGTCCTTCTCCCGCAGGCCATCAGCCGTGCACGCTCCTTCATCTTCACCGCCATGTCCCGGATCGATGGCGATGGTCAGTTCCGCCAGCTCGCGGCCGCTGGCGTAGCCGCCGTTTCGATCCGGTATCTTGGCCTCCGAGTTATGCGGCTCCCCGTCCTTGGTTACTTTGGCCATCACCTTTATAACCGATTCATCCACCATGCCGTCCATAACCAACCCGGCGTTCTTCTGGAAATCCAGGACCGCCCCCTCCGTCTTGGCCCCGAAGATGCCGTCCTCCGGACCGGCATTGAAACCCAGACAGTTGAGGGAACGCTGAAGCGCCAGAACATCAGCGCCGCGGAACGGCGGGATGCGCAGGTAGAGCAGGCGCTCCCCCGGTTCGTAACGCGATTCCACCAGTTCACACCAGGTATTCTCTCCGATGACCCCGTCGACGATCAGTCCACTGTTCTGCTGAAAAAGCATTACCGCAGCTTCAGTGTCGCTGCCGAAAAGGCCGTCCACACCGTCGGTGCCGACATCATAGGCCAGCGATTTCAGCCGAGCCTGTACATCCAGCACTTCCTTGCCCCTGTCTCCGCGTTTAAGAGTTTTCATGTTTCACAGATTAGTCTCTGAAGTCTCGTGGTTCAAGCCGGAGCCCAACCAGGGTATCGCCATGCCCTTTCCCGGCCTGATGCTGCTCCGGAGGGCGGCTTCGGTATACTTCTTCGCCTTTCTAACAGCGACGCCTGTGCTTTCTCCCAGCGCCATGTATGCCGCTATGGCTGCTGAAAAGAAACAGCCGGTGCCATGATATGTCCTCTCCCCTCCTATCCTTTTTCCCTCGAGAAAGATCGATTCCTCCGCAGTTACCAGCAGATCCACGGGAGCCTCGTGCCAGTGGCCTCCGGTTATGCACACATTCGCCGCTCCCAGTTTCCTCATGACCTGCGCCGCCGCCGCAGCGCTTTCCCGGTCAACGATCTCCATACCCGACAGCAGTCCGGCCTCGTCCAGGTTGGGTGTTACCAGCTCGCAGCATCCCAGCAGCGTCTCCCTGATCGCTCCCAGCACCCCCTCCTCCGCCAGGACGGCGCCGCTGCTGCTTGCCAATACCGGATCAACCACCAGCCGCCCCAGGCGATCCCTGGCGGCAAAGGCGGCTACGGATTCCACAGCCTCCTTGCTGGCCAGCATCCCCGTTTTCGTCGCCACCGGCGGGATATCGGTTATCAGGGTCTCTGCCTGGGTGGCGATGGCGTCGCCTTCCGTGGGGTAGACTGCCGTGACATCCTCGGTGTTCTGCGCCGTTACCGCGGTGACGACCGCCATGCCATAAAGACCCAGGGCGCCGAAAACGCGCAGGTCGGCCAGAATGCCGGCGCCCGCCGCGGGATCGAACCCGGCGATGGACAGGACGGGAACCGGTTCCACCTCAGCCGTCCTTGCGGAAGTGGTCATAACCCTTGAGCGGCATTGCCGTACCGGCCCCCGAGCCATCCATCATTACGACTCCGGCAGCCGCTCCGGTAACCCTGCCGATGCGCGTGAGCGGTACACCCAGTTCACCGGAGAGACGGGCCACCCGGTCGGTCAGTGCCTCCCTGGCGGTGAACAGCAGTTCGTAGTCCTCTCCCCCGCCCAGCGCCAGATCCCCTGGCAGCCATCCCCGCAGTGCGCAGGCACGTTTCAGCTCCGACGAAACCGGCAGCTGTTCCCGCCGGACCTCAGCGCCTACGCCGCTCTCCCTGCATATATGCCGGAGGTCAGCGGCGATGCCATCACTTATATCGATGCCGGCACCCACCCCCAGGGCGGCTAACGACCTTCCCACATCCAGACGCGGCCGGGGAGCGATAAACGCCTTGCGCAGCCCGGGGAATTCCTCACTCCGACCGGCCTCGATAAGTCTCATGCCCGCAGCGGCGCTGCCGGGAAAGCCGCTTACATATATAATTTCACCCTCGCTTGCCCCCGAACGGAGCAGGGCTCCCCCCACGGGTACGGTCCCGCCTGCGGTCACGCTCACCATCAGACCCCTGTCGGCCCTGCAGGTGTCGCCACCGGCGACCGGCATGTCCACCTCCCCGGCCATTGCCGAAAATCCTCTGCAAAAATCGGTTACATATTCCACTTGCGTATCCGGGGGCAGGGCCATCGACAGGAGGGCGCAACCGGGACGGGCGCCCATGGCCGCCAGGTCGCTCAGGTTCACAGCCAGGCTCTTCCGGCCCAACTCTGCGGGCGTCAGCCAGGGCCTCTGGAAATGGACGCCCTCCAGTATGAGGTCCGTGGTCCAGACCTGCTGTGTCCCGGGGGGGCAATCGAACACGGCGGCATCATCACCGATGGGCACGGTTAACCGGGACGCCTTATCCGCGAAGATGGCGCTTATCTGTTCCAGCAATCCTTCTTCACCGAGATCGCTGACTAGCAACCTGATATCTCTCCGGCCTTTACACCCAGATGGTCAGAAACTATCTTCATGGCGCAGAGTTCGCCGCACATGCTGCAACCCTCCACGCCCTCACTCTGCCGCTCCCGGTAGATAGCACGCGCCCTCTCCGGATCCACGGCCAGGTTTATCTGCGCCTCCCAGTCCAGCGACTTGCGCGCCTGCGCCATCTGCCGGTCCCAATCAGCAGCTCCTGAAATACCCTTGGCCACATCCGCCGCGTGGGCTGCTATCCGCGAAGCCATCACACCCTCACGTACATCGGACACCCGGGGCAGGCCCAGATGTTCGGCGGATGTGACGTAACACAGGAAGTCGGCGCCGGCGGCGCCGGCCACCGCTCCGCCGATAGCTGCCGTAATATGATCGTATCCCGGCGCCACGTCGGTCACCAACGGTCCCAGGACATAAAAGGGCGCGTCTCCGGTAAGCTCCTTGGCCAGTCTCACGTTAACTTCTATATCCTGTAGCGGAACGTGCCCAGGCCCTTCGATCATCACCTGGACACCGGCCGCCTGTGCCCGTCGCGCCAGTCTTCCCAGGGTCATCAGCTCATGTATCTGCGCGCGGTCGGTGGCGTCAGCTATGCAGCCCGGCCGCAGTCCGTCGCCCAGGCTCAGCGTGACATCCCTTTCCAGCAGGATCTCCAGCAGCAGATCGAAATCCTGGTAAAACGGATTCTCGCAGTCGCGGTGCAGCATCATGGCGATCATGAAAGCGCCGCCACGGCTTACCACGTCCATCAGGCGACCTTCCGCCTGAAGCTCATCCAGTGCAGCGCGAGTAAGCCCGGCGTGGACAGTCATGAAGTCTACGCCCTCAACTGCCTGCCGCCTTACGGCCTCGAACAGACCGGCCCGGTCCAGGTCGATGACGCTTCCTTCGCTCTCCCTGGCTGTGGCTGCGGCCTCATAAACAGGCACGGTGCCAAAAGGCAGGTCACAGGCTGCCATCAGCATCCCGCGCATGGAAACCAGGTCGCCGGCGCTGGAGAGGTCCATTACGGCGTCGGCCCCGGCGGCCACAGCCGCCTCCAGCTTCATCTTCTCGTTGCCGGCGTCCACCGCCTCGCTGGAGGAGCCGATATTGGCGTTGACCTTGGTGCGCAGGCCCCCGCCAATGGCGGTAGCGCGAACCTCGCGGTCCGAGATCGCCGCAGGGATCACCGCTGTCCCCGCCAGGACCTGTTCCGCCAGAGCCTCGGCAGCCATGCCCTCCATAGCGGCGGCAGCCACCACCACCGGCGGCATCGTCCCTTCCCTGAGCAATTTCATAATGGCCTTCGAAGGCATTCCGTCCCGACCCCTCAACCGCCGCGTTTCTTTCGTGCAATATCCAGTTTCTGGCGCAACTCCGCGGTGGCCGCCACCATATCTTCGGCCATGGCTACCGCCGAGATGACTGCCACCCCGTCTGCTCCCGCTTCGATACACTCTCCCAGGTTGTCCCGGTTGATACCGCCGATAGCCAGCACCGGGATATTGACCACCGCCTTGATCTTGGCGATGGCGCCGGGGCCGGTCACGGTTTTCTCGATGCGCTTGGTATCGGTGGGATAAACAGGCCCCACGGCGATGTAGTCGGCACCTGCCTTTTCCATCTTGATGGCGTCCGCGGGCCGGCCATCCGTAGACCTGCCCAGCAGTATCTCTGATCCCAGCATGCGTCGCGCCGAAGATAGGGAGATATCATCAGGCCCGGTATGAAGACCCTCCGCATTACTGGCCATGGCGATACCCACATGGTCGTTGATGAACAAGGGTACACCGGCCTCACGGGCACTGCAGCGAATGGCGATGGCGATCTTCAGGGCCTGGCCCATACTGCGTCTCTTGATCCGCAACTGGATCGCCGTGGCGCCGCCCTCGATGGCGGCGGTCGCCACGTCCACATGGTCACGCCCCATGCCGGGGATCGACGCGGTTATCACATACAGACCCAGATCCACCCGCTCATCACCTCTCATTGGCAGAGAATCTCTCTGTGCATTGAACAAAAATCTTCGCCCTCGCCCGTTTGCGCCCGCAGAAGTTCGCGTTGCCAATGGGCGTTGAACAGACGGCAATCCGGATCCTCACAAAATACCTCACCGGTAAGCCGGTACGCCACCGGCTGCATGGCATATCCTTTCGCCACCTCGGTCATCCTCTCGTCGTCATGTTCCAGACAGTCATCGTCAAAAGAGCGGGCCAGCTCCATCTTTTTTTCCTCCGCCAGCCCCATGGCCTCGGCGCTGCGCCTCGCCAGATAATAGCCGGTAGCCCGGGCCGGCGCTTCCACCATGCCGCTGAGCGATACTATGGATGGTGATCCCAGAAGCACTGACCTGGCGTGATATCGCCTGTCCCCTTCGTCCCAGGTCCCTATCAACTGGTTAGTGAATACGACGTGCACATATCCCATGCCGGTCTCACCTCCATCCAGCAGGCGCCGATATATGGCGCTGAGCAGATAGGCGTCATACAGGATGCCGAACACGGTTTTATTAGTATCGGCAAGCCGCCGCCGCTCATAGTCCACCTCACCCGGAAGCGGTGACTGTCCCACCGGCACCGGTGACTCCATCACCTTCACCTTGGCCTTCGCCAACAACAAGGCCAACCGCGACTGTAGCGTGTGACCCGCTTCTCCCGGCTCGGTTCCACCGCGCCGGATGGCCCCTTCCAGGAGCGGCCCTCGCAGCTTGACCACCGCCCCCGGGGTGTATCCGCGCACAAATCCGGTAACCTCC
Organism: bacterium BMS3Abin01; assembly: GCA_002897715.1. Lineage (GTDB taxonomy): Bacteria > Actinomycetota > Thermoleophilia > BMS3ABIN01 > BMS3ABIN01 > BMS3ABIN01. The sequence continues at coordinate 32,668 of BDUA01000051.1, read as the reverse complement.
TGGAAATCGACGAACCCGCATCTCGGCTCGCTGTAGATGTAGACATTTGAAACAGGTATCATCTCCGTTCCCGCTGTCCGCGCCGGACCCTAACTGGTGGCGCTCATCTCCGACAATTTGGAGATTGCGATCTCCGCCGCTTTCTTCCCTGAAAGCAACATGGAACCGAAGGTCGGCCCCATGCGCGGCAGGCCGTAGGTCGTGGATACGGACATGCCGGTCACTATGAGACCGGGCATGAACTCCCCGGTATGCTCCAGGATGAGTTCCTCGGAGCGCTCCACCCACATGGCGCCGAAACCAACTGTTTCAGCAATTCCCCGTTCTTCCAGTTTGGAAACCACGCAGGCGTCGTGGCCGGTGGCGTCCATCACCATCTTGGACTCGATGGCCACCGGGTCCACACAGGTTATCTCCCGCGGCAGCGAAGCGATGGGGGTCCAGTTGATCACAGCCCCGGCCACCCGGTTGCCCTCCCGCAGGACCACGTCTTCGAAGATCGTCATGTTGGCGAACTTGACGCCGGCGTCACAGGCGGCGGCGATAAGCTTGGAACATGCGTGCGGCCCATCGGCTACGAACAGCCCCGGCTTTGCTTCCTCGTGGGGAATCCCAAGTTCGTCGAGCACCCCCTGCGCCGGCGCACGCAGCGTCACCTTGTTCATCAGGTAGCCGCCTATCCAGAAACCGCCGCCGATGTAGTTGTTCCTCTCGACGATAAGCGTTTTGATTCCGTTCTCAGCCAGTACCTTCCCCGCCATCAGGCCGCTGGGACCACCGCCGACAATGATGACGTCGCTCTCGGCGTACTCATCGAACTGCTTGAGGAAGCTGCCGACTATCGCTCTGGTCACATCTTTCTCGTCAATCGGCTCGAAAACTGCCATGTCGCCTTCCTTTCCTTGTTTCCGTGATCTGTGCGCCAGCAACAGAAAAGCCGCACCCTCGCCGGTACGGCTCTCACATCAAAAGAGACATCCCTGCGCTGGCATTATCCAGATCAGGTTCGTGGGGTCAGTGACATATCACTTTCTCAGCCGCTGGATGCAGCTCCCCCGTTATTTTACGAATGGATTATATCATACGGATGTTTCCGGGTTACTAACAGGAATCCGAATACGAGCCCTCAGGCGGCGTCCTGCCCTATCGATGAAATGCCCTGACCCGTATCCTTTGCGGAGGATACGGCAACCCCCGCTTCCAAAGTGTCTGATTCACCCTGCTGAGGCACGGAACTGGAGGAGAGTTGTTTCAACGGCGAATAGGTGGTCACTACCTCGAAGTCTTCACCGCAGATCTCGCATACCCCCCATTTGTTTACCGAGCCTGCTGACAAACATATATCGCAGTCCTGCATTTTCATCGTTTTCACCTCCATTCCCGCAGCCTGCCTTTCCTGTGCTGAATCCTTGATCTTTTTCGCGGAACCAGCCTCTAAGCTTGAATTGTACTGCATATTGACTACCCCGAATCAGGGCATAGTAAACTTTTCAGCCGGTTCCAAAAGCCGGTCGTCGCTCACTGAAAAGTGTAGGGTTATTCTCCGCCGGCCGCCCTGTCCCTTCATCCGGCCCGGGGTATATTGGGTAACGGACAAATGGCCAGCTTGTCCCGGGAACACATGAAGGCATCAACGATATCCGGGTCGAACTGGCTGCCGCGATTGGACATCAGCTGCTGACAGGCCTTCTCCTGTGACAGGGAATCCCGGTAAGGACGATCTGATATCATGGCGTCGAATGCATCAGCTACCGCCAGCAACCTTGCTCCTATAGGTATGGCCGTGGCCGAGAGACCGTCCGGATACCCGCCGCCGCCGAAGCGCTCGTGGTGGTGCCGCACATAGGAGAGCACGTCAGGGTCGCTTACCAGGTTCCTCAGGATATCCTCGCCCAGCTCGCTGTGTATCTTCACCTGTTCGAACTCCTCGTCCGTCAGCCTGGCCGGCTTGTTCAGCACCTTCTCCGGCACGCCGATCTTGCCTATGTCGTGAACCGTGCCCGCCAGCCTGACCTTTTCCACCTCTTCACCGGTCATGCCTATCGCCTCGGAGATCATCACAGCGATGATGGTCACCCGCTCCGAATGTCCATGGGTATAGGCATCCTTTGCCTCCAGGGCATCCGCCAGCGCCCTGATGGCGCCCATGAAGGTATCTCGCAGCTTTTCCGTCTGTCTCTCGACCTTCTGCTCCAGATGATCCCGGTACTCGCGGTTGGCGACCTCCAGGCTCTGTTTGTCCAGCACCCTACCGACACTGATGCATACCTCTTCCAGGTTGAACGGCTTGGTCAGGTAGTCATAGGCGCCCATCTTGAGCGTGTTGACCGCCGTCTCCGTGTCGGACACGGCGGTTACCATCATCACCGCGGTTTCCGGATGGTTCTCGGTCACGGCCGCCAGAAGGTCTATGCCCGTCTTTTCCGGCATGAGGATATCCGACAGCACCAGGTTGAAACGCTCCTGCTGCAACGCCAGCAGCGCCTCATCGACCCTGGAGGCGACCACGCATTCGTAGCCCGCCTCTACCAGCGCCCGGTTCAGCACATCGCGCACCGTCTGCTCGTCGTCCACGATCAATATCTTTTTTCTCTTCTTCTCACCCATGACTCTTCATCACCGTCCGTAATGTATCCCTCAGATTTTGCAGGTCGAAAGGTTTGATCAGGTACAAATTGCCCTCCTGGTCAAGATATCGCCGTTTACCCCCGTTTTCCGTTTCATCAAGAATAAAGATCACATTGGCCGCCAGTTCCGGGTCCATCTCACGGATACGCCGGTACAACTCATCCCCACCGCAGCGTGCGTCGCTGAAATCGGTTATGACGCTGTCATAGGTGGTCTGCGACAGCTTTTTCAGTGCCAGGCTGCAGTTATCGGCCACATCCACACCGTAGCCGTCCATGGTCAGCATGTCAGACAGCAGCTCAACGATAGCGGGTTCATTATCCACCAGCAGCACATGGCGCAGGCTCCCGGCCTCCGCCCCCCGTACTTCTTCCGGTCCGGCGTTATCGCCGGCCGCAGCAGAAACAACCGGCAGGCTGAAGCTCACGCTCGCACCCTTGCCCGGTTCACTGTTGATGGTGATCTCACCGCCATGTTCCTCGATAATCCCGTAACAGACGCTAAGACCCAGGCCCGTTCCCTGGCCCACGTCCCTGGTAGTGAAAAAGGGGTCGAACACCCGGGGAAGATCGTCCGGGTCGATGCCGGCGCCGTTGTCCGAAACGGTGACCCTGATGAAGGCATCATCGTGACGCGTCATAACCTTGATTTGTCCGTCCTTGCGGTCCCGCAACGCCTCAGCGGCGTTGTTGATCACATTCAACAGCACCTGCTGGATCTGGTGCATGTCAGCCATGGTCAGCGGCAGGTCCCTGTCGAGTTCGACAGCGACCTTGATATCATTCACCTTTAATTCATACTCTCTCAACTCTACGACATCCTCTACGGCCGCGTTCACGTCGACCATGTTCTTTTGCGGTTTGTGCTTGCGGGCGAACGACAGCAGGTTCTGTACTATGCGGGTGGCCCGCTCCGTCTCGCTGATAACAGCCGCCAGGTCCCGGGTCGTCTCCTCGTCCCGGTCCTGGTAGCGGCGCATCAGCAGTTGCGCGTAGCCCATTACGCCGGTCAGGGGATTGTTCAGTTCGTGGGCCACGCCGGCCACCAGTTGCCCTACAGCGACCATCTTCTCGGATCGTATCAACTGGTTCCGCAGGCGGTTCTTATCCGTAATGTCGCTCATCACATGCACCATGCCTATTACGTTGCCACTCTCATCCTTTATGGGATTGACGCTGACACGGAAAGTCCTTCCCGATTTCTTTTCATCTATCTCTACGGAACCGCCGGCACCTCTGTCCATCGCCTCGTCAAAGGGGCAGGAATCGATGGGAGCATCGATCCCGTGCACTATTTCATAACATTTCCTGCCAATCATATTCTTGACCGGCATGTCCAGCATTTCCGACATCATTCCGTTGGCCATTACTATGGTGCGGTTCGGGTCCAGCACCAGGATGCCGTCGCCCATGGAATCGAAAGTCGTCTCCCAGGTCTTGGTCGCCTTGTCCAGCTGCCGGAAAAGATCGGTGTTGTTGATGGCAACGCCGAACTGGAGCCCGCAGGCCCTGATCAGGCGCAGGTCGTCGTTGCTGTATTCTTCTTTTTGGTCGTCGGCTACAGCCAGCATGCCGGATATCCTGCCTTCGATCTCAATCGGCAGGATGACCGGCCTTTTCAGCCCCTCCCTCTTCAGCAACGGCCCTACCGCCTTCCAGCCTTTCATAACCTGATCCGTGTCGAGTAATCCCGTCTTCTCGTCCACATCCAGGTCCCGCAGTGGACTGGCCGGCAACAGCCCCATAAACGCCTCCGTCTGTGGTGAAATACCCACCGTTCCCCGTATACAGACATTTTCCCGGCCTTTCCGAAAGGTAGCGATGAAACAGGCTGAGGCGCCTACGGCTCTGGCCAGTCCGGCCATGGCCTCATTCAGGATAGTGTCCGGTTCATCCATGGATTGAGACAGGGAGGATGCAATTTCGTTCAGCACCATGAGTTCGTCGTTCCGTGACCGTAACATCTCTTCCGTCTTCCTGATTTCCGTGATCTCATGTAATACCACCATGCGTCCCTCTTCATGGCCTAAGTCGTTGAGGATGGGGCTGATGGTGGCGGTGAAGGTACGTCCACCCTTCTCGAATTCGACTTTCCGGAGACCGTTTCGAACATATACCTCACAGCGCTCGCATGCATCACGCTTCTGCTTGAACGTTCCCTGGATCTCGTTGTAACAGTAGGTGCCGCACTGGAGCCAGCACTGCAGGTCGGAGCTTTTGAAAGAAGGGCAATCGGGGTGGGTACAGGCTTTTTCCTCCCAGCATCTCACCATCCTGTCGCGCGTCACCAGTTGTCCGAGTCCGGCGATCTCGTCGATCTCGTTTATGCCGGTGGCCGCTCCGCCGCGCAGGTCCCGTTCCAGCATGCCCATTGCCGCTTCCGCCGCAGGGTTTGCGGATATGATCTTCCCTTTATCGTCATAGACGACGATGCCGTCGGTTATCCCCTGATGGATGGATCTTATCTGGTTGCGTTCCTGCTCCAGTCTCCTGGTGATGGTTGCCATGGCCGCCGCCATGCTGTTGAAAGCGACCCCCAGTTCCGATACTTCATCGTCACCGGATACAGCTATCCTCGTATCCATATCCCCCGACGCCAGAGAGCTGACCCCCTGTGATACTGATTTCAGCCGTTTCCTCAGCCGTCGCGCATAAAACAGGCCCAGAGCTATGGCAAGCAGGGTAGCCACCACGGTGGCCGCTGACTGTATCATGGCGCTGGCCGATATGAACCGGTCATACCCGGACTCCCACTGGACCACGGACTGCTTAACCATTCCATCCAGTTCGTTGACTTGGCTGTCCAGTTGCCGGTTCAGATCGTCCAGCTCCCGGGAGAGTCTCGTCAGGGTCACCGCGTCACCGGTTGCCAGCGCCGCGGTTATGTCATCCTCCACCAGCACCCCCATCCGGCCCGTGACCCCGCGCATCCGCTCCAGAATAGCCACGCCGCCGGAAACGCTGTCAATATCCTCACGGGTCTGATTGATCAGCTCTCGCTGCCTGGAGACGGTGTCCCGAACCTCGTCTATCCGGCTGACGCCACCGGCTGAAAGTTCACTGAGAAGCTTTTGCTGTTCCTGCTCGACAGCCTTGATGGCCGTTACTTTGCCACCGGCATCGATGAGCTTCCTGGATTTCTGCATCCGTGCGGAGATTTCACGCGAAGTCGTATAACCGATTACAGCGACGGCCAGAAACAGCATGATCACCACGGTGACCAGCAGCGTAACCTTGCCGCTGATACCCAGCCGTAAGCCACGTTTCCATAACTTTCCTGTGTTACCCCTGTTTTGGATGATCACCGTTGCCACCGCCCCTACCAGACTCTCTGTTGTTCATCGGTAACGGCCGGGGATACTTTACAGATCACCGTGAATTCCAGCATATTTGTCCTGTTGACAGCCCGCCGCCGATTATGCTTAACCGGCGTTATCCACCCGGCCCCGTAGTCTCATCTTGTGGTAGATGCCGCCATCGGTTATCCTGCCTGATGAGTGGCCGCGCTGACGCCTGGCGGCCGTCAAAACACCGGCAACAAGGTGAGGAGAAGGCAACCGATGGTCAAGGTTCTGGGCATCCTGGGCAGCCCCCGGGAGCAGGGAAACACAGAGATATTGCTGGACGAGGCCCTCCGCGGCGCCGGCGAAGCCGGCGCCGGCACCGAGAAGCTGAAACTCGCCGGCCTGGATTTCAGCGGTTGCAGCGAGTGTGAGGACTGTTACGTCACCGGCCAGTGCAGCATCGAGGACGACATGGACCGGGTATATGACGCCCTGGAGAGGGCCGACAGGATACTGCTGGCGTCACCCATATTCTTCATGGGCCTGCCGTCACAGGCAAAGGCGATGATCGACCGCACACAACGCTACTGGGCGCTGAAGTACCTGCTTAAAGAGGACTTCCCGGCGCGAAGCTCAGCCGCAAGGTATGGGTCGTTCATCGGCGTGGGCGCCACCAGGGGCAAGCAGCTGTTCGACGGCACCATCCTTACCCTTAAATATTTCTTCGATGCCATCTCCGTCAAGCCTCTCAGCGACAGTTACCTGCTGGTGCGGGGTGTGGATGAGAAGGGTGAGATCAGGCGGAGGGAAGGGATACCGCAATCAGCGGCCAGGCTGGGAAAGATGCTGGCTACGCGGAGTTGATGTCTTCGGCGCCGACCTGTTCCTCCATGGAACGGGGCGCATGCAAGAGCCCCTCGTCTTCTTCGAAGTAATTAAACCGGCGTTCCGGCTGGTCGCGAACGTCCTGGGCCACGCGCCGGTCCACGATGATGGTCACATCGGTCATCTGTGATGACAGGTTATCGCAACGCTTCTGCAGAAACGGCATCCTCCGGTCTACGATCAGCATCCGTCCGTTTCTCGCTGAATCCACCAGCGCCGACCTGAAGCCACAGAAACGACACCGGGTGAAGTTACAGTCGACGCCGCCTTCCTTTACCTGTCCACAATATGGGCACTTCATCGCTTCCATTGTGGATTAATTGTAGGCTCTCCGGGCCCTGTCCGGCATCGGGGTTTCCCCTGAAAACCCGCATCGGTGGCAGGGGTCATGGAGGCTTATAAGATTAATGGCTCCCCGGGCGGGACTTGAACCTGCAACCTATCGGTTAACAGCCGATTGCTCTACCATTGAGCTACCGGGGAGTATCAGTGAAGTTGCGACCCTACGCATTATAGAGAACTGAAACAGGTCATTTCAAGAACGGCGTCGCTGGAGCTCAGTCATCCAGGTAGAACGATTTGACCTCATCGACCCGTGCCTGCATCTCCTCTGGGTGAACCCGGTATACGGCACAGGAGAAACATTTATGCATGTGGGAGTACCAATATTCCTGCTGACTGGCTGGAAGAAACCTGATGACCTCACGCCAGTCCACCTCCCAGCAACTCCTGCCTTCACGATAGGCAGGGCACCCGGCGTTCTCCCGCGCCCGGTCACGCATCAGGCAATCAGTCTTTATCTCCCAGCACTTGCGTTGACCCAATTTCCCATCCCTCTGAGGGATTCATGCGACTTGATACCACCGCCAGAACAATCAGGAAAAGTAGTATATCAAACATGACCAGTGGTTCAAGCCGGAGGGCGCCTGTGAAATAAAAATTACGATAGCGGAAGATGTAAACGGGTGATGATACCTGGCTACTCGAGGAACTCCCTGAGCTTTTGGGACTCACGGTAACTCTTGAGCTTCACCAGTGTCTTGGCTTCGATCTGGCGGATGCGTTCACGGGTCACCCCGAACTTCTGTCCCACTTCCTCCAGTGTGCGTGGATGCTCACCCTTCAGCCCGAACCTGAGCTCTATCACCTTACGTTCCCTGTGAGTGAGACTTCCCAGCACCTGGGCCAGGTCCTCTTTCTGGACTATGTCGGATACCGCGTCCACCGGCGCCACCGCGTCGCAATCTTCGATGAAGTCACCCAGTTGGCTGTCCTCCTCCTCACCGATGGGTGTCTCCAGTGATACCGGTTCCTGGGAGATCTTCAGGATCTCCCGCACCTTCTCCGGCGTGGTGTCCATCTCACTGGCGATCTCAAAGGGAGTAGGCTCCCGCCCCTTGTCCTGCAGCAGCTGTCGCTGTACCCGTATCAGCTTGTTGATAGTCTCGACCATATGCACCGGTATGCGGATGGTCCGGGCCTGGTCGGCTATGGCACGGGTGATGGCCTGACGGATCCACCAGGTGGCGTAGGTGGAGAATTTGTATCCCTTGCGGTAATCGAACTTCTCCACGGCCCGGATCAGCCCCAGGTTGCCTTCCTGGATCAGGTCCAGGAACAGCATGCCCCGGCCCACGTAGCGCTTGGCGATGCTGACCACCAGGCGCAGGTTGGCCTGTATCAGCCGGCGCTTGGCCTCCATGTCCTGACGCTCGATACGCTTGGCCAGCGTCACCTCCTCCTCGGCGGTGAGCAACGGCACCCGGCCTATCTCCTTCAGGTACAAACGCACGGGGTCACTGGTGGGGGTCTTCACCGTTAGATCGAGGCGTTTGATGATATCCTCTTCCGCCTTCTTGTGCTCCTTCTCCAGCTCGGCCGCCAGCTCATCCTCGTCATCCAGCACTTCAATGCCCAGATCGATGAAGGTGGAATAGATGCCCTCGATCTGCTCCGTAGTCAGGTCCACATCCTGGAGCACGTCCGCCACACGGTCGGCGGACAGGTAGCCCTGCTCCCTGCCTTCCAGGATAAGCTCGCGTACCTCGTCGATGGTTATCTCTTCAGGATGGCTCATGTGTCGCTGAAATCACCCGACTGTATATGTTCCAGTATCCGGCGCCGCTTCTCTTCCAGCCGTGCCAGTTCCCGGAACCTGTCTTTTTCATCATCGCCATCGCCGAGGCTTGATTTGAGGGAATCGATACGCCTGAGCAGTTCGGCGGCGGAAAGCCGCAGAAACAGTTCGGGGAGTGCCTGGGGTGAGTAGGGTTCGGTCTCGGAACGTATTATCAATTCCGGCATGACCGCCTGCGCCGGGTCTTCCGGCGGCAGCGAAGTCATGTCAGATCCCGACCCGGACTGAATACCGCCGATCCTCTCTCTGACCCAGTTGAAAGCTGACCGGTTGGCTGCAGTCGTGAAATAGGATTCGGTCATGTCCTGTAAATACCTTCCGGCCTCCCCGGTTTGAGCAAGACAAACGCTCAAGAAGCTTCTCTCGGTAATCTCATCATGCGATAAAACCCGCCGACCCGTCCCGCCCGCGTCCGGCGCTGTTCCCACCCGCGCGCCCGACTCTAATAAGTATGCCACATTTTCAGGGCTAAGGCGGAGTCTGTCAGCAATTAGGCGCGACTGTTCATCGCGTTCAACAGCATTAACGGCATTGGCCAGAATAGGCTTTAGCGCCCCGAAAGCCTTGACCCTTCCCTCGGCGCTTTCGAGATCCGCCGCCGCCAAGGCGGCTTGAACCTGGTATTCTAGCAACGCCAGTGCGTCGTCCGCAAGTTTCAGAAACCTCTCCCTGCCGCCCCCGGAAACAACCAGTTCCGCCGGATCGCTCCCCGGCGGCATTCGCACCAGCTTTACCTCTATCGCCAGCCGGCGTGACAGCTCCTGGGCCCGCATCATGGCCTTCTGACCGGCAACGTCGGCGTCGAAGGCAAGATACACGTTTCCCGTATAGCGGGAGACCTCCTTCAGCTGGGACTCGGTGAGAGCCGTCCCCATGGAAGCTACGGCGTTATTGATGCCCGCCTGGCAAAGCGCCAGCACATCGGTATATCCCTCAACGATATAGATGCGGTCCTCACCGATGCTGGCCTGCCGGGCGTTACCCAGGCCGAACACCAGATCGCTCTTGTGATATATGTCTGAATCCGGTGAGTTGAGATACTTGGGTTTACTGTCGTCCAGCACGCGGGCGCCGAAACCTAGAACCCGTCCGCGATGATCGGTAAAGGGAAACATCAGCCGGCCCCTGAACCGGTCGTAGGCACGCCCGTCGCGTTCGCCGGCAAGCCCTGCCCGCACCAGTTCCTCCTGCCGGTAACCCTTGGCCTTCGCCTTCTCCAGCAGTTCCTTGCCCCCCGCCGGCGAGAATCCCAGGCGGAACCGGCGGATGACTTCCTCACTGAACCCCCGCTGCCGCAGATATTCCCTGGCAGCGGCGGCCCTTGGCGATTCCCACAACGTCCTGGTGTAAAAGGACGCCGCCTGGTCCAGCAGGGAGAAGGCCCTCTCCCGCAGGCGCCGCCGCTCCTCCTGCTGGGGGCTGCTCTGCTCGTATTCCAGCCTCACCCCGTATTTGTCGGCCAGCCACTTGACCGCCTCGCCGAAGCTCAGGCCCTCCTTGGCCTCGATAAACCGGAAGACGTTGCCGCCCTCGCCACAACCGAAGCAGTGATACAGCTTGCGCACCGGATCTATGGTGAAGGAAGGGGTCTTTTCGCTGTGGAAGGGGCACTTGCCTTTGTAGGTGCTGCCGCTCTTCCTGATGGTCGTGTACGGGGCCACGATCTCTGTCATGTCGCACGCCTCCAGTACCGCATCGATGCTTTCCTGCCTGATCAGCGCCACCGGCTCAAAGCCCCCATTCCCGGGGTACGAACAGCTCCCTGTAGGTGCGGATGGCGAAGCGGTCGGTCATGCCGGCGATGTAATCGGTGACCCTGACGGCGTCATCGCTCTCACCGTTGCCGGTCCAGCGGGGCAGCAGGTTGCTGTTCTCCATATAGTAGTCAAACAGCTTCTCCACCAGTCCGGAGACCTTGGCCGCCTGTCTCCTGGTTCCGACCCCGGTATAGACGTTTTCGGAAAGGTAGTTTCTCAGAGCCTGGGCGGCGTCGGACATGGACGGGCTCAGGCGTATCTCCCCCCGTTCCCAGCTGGAGTTCACCAGGTCGTGCACCAGGGTATCGATGCGTTGGCGGCAGGTCCGTCCCAGCAGCCCCGTCACCTGCTCCGGCAGGTCCGTCTGGCTGACGATGCCCGCCCGCAGAGCATCGTCGATATCATGGTTGATGTAGGCGATACGGTCGGCGATACGCACGATACACCCCTCCAGGGTCTGCGGCTCGGCGTCGCCGGTATGCCTGAGTATGCCGTCATTCACCTCACGGCAGAGGTTGAGGCCTTTTCCGTCCTTCTCCAGATATCTGACCACCCTCAGACTTTGGTGATTGTGTTCGAAGCGGCGCCCGGTACGCGACATCAGGGCCCGGGAGAGCGCCTCCTCACCGATATGCCCGAAAGGCGTGTGCCCCAGGTCATGTCCCAGGCTGACAGCCTCGGCCAGGTCCTCGTTGAGGCGAAGGGCGCGGGCGATAGTCCGGGAGATGCCGGAAACCTCCAGCGTATGCGTAATCCGTGTACGGTAATGGTCGCCCTCGGGCGCGATAAACACCTGTGTCTTGTGCTTGAGCCGGCGGAAGCTCTTGCTGTGAACGATGCGGTCGCGGTCACGCTGGAAGCAGGTCCTCAGGCTGCACGGCTCCTCCGGCTCGTCCCTGCCCAGGCTCTCCGATGCTTTCCGGGCGTAAGAGGACAGTCCTTCATCAGCGTGTAGTATGGTTGTCTCCGGGTCCTGGCTCATCTCTGGGTACCTTCATCTCCTGCCGGAAAGGCCTTTATGCCATTATATGAACCGTCCCGGATAGAAGTCCGGCGCTGAAAGCCGGAGGCCGGCGTCAGACGTTGGAGTATACCATCTTCTTTTCCTCCAGTACGGCCTGGGCCGCAGCCAGACTGGCGATCGGCACCCGGTAAGGAGAACAGCTCACGTAATCGAGACCGATACCGTGACAGAACTTTACGCTCTCCGCTTCCCCCCCATGCTCACCGCAGACACCCAGCTTGATATCGGACTTCTTGCCCCGGCTGAGCTTCACCGCCGTTTCCACCAGCTTGCCGACGCCATCCACATCTATGGTCTCGAAGGGGTTCTGCCTGATGATACCCTCCTCCAGGTAATAGGTGAGGAACTTGCCTTCGGCGTCGTCCCGTGAGAATCCCAGGGTCGTCTGGGTAAGGTCGTTGGTGCCGAAGCTGAAGAAATCCGCGTATTCCGATATCTCATCGGCTGTCAGCGCCGCCCGCGGCAGCTCGATCATGGTGCCCACCAGGTAATCGATGCCGACGCCGGCATCCGCCAGCACGGCGTCGCAGGTCCGCACCGTCAGCTCCCGCAGGATACGCAACTCTTCGGCGAACGCTACCAGCGGTATCATGATCTCCACCAGGGGGGCGTCCCCCCTCCTGGCATTGATGGCCACCGCCGCCTGCATGATGGCCCTGACCTGCATCTCATATATCTCGGGCCACTGGATGCCCAGACGGCAGCCCCTCGTTCCCAGCATGGGGTTCATTTCGCGCAGGGAGCGGACCCGGGCGGCGATACCCTCCTTCTCTTCGATATCCTCCCGGCTGCCGCCGCTCAGTTTGAGACGCTCCAGATCCACCAGCACCTCGGCGTAGTCCGGCAGGAACTCGTGCAACGGCGGATCCAGCAGCCTGATGGTCACCGGCAGCCCGTGCATGGCCTCGAAGATACCCTCGAAGTCCTCCTGCTGCATGGGCAGCAGCTTTTCCAGGGCCTCGGCACGGTCGTCGGCGGATTCCGACATTATCATCTTGCGCACGATTGGCAGGCGGGCCTCAGCCATGAACATGTGCTCGGTGCGGCACAGGCCTATGCCCTCTGCGCCGAACTCGCGGGCCTTGGACGAATCCTCCGGCGTGTCGGCGTTAGTGCGGACACCCAGCGTCCTGATGCCGTCGGCCCACGCCACGATAGCCTGGAAGTTCTCGTTTATCAGAGGTGGCACCAGGTCCACGGCGCCCATGATAACCTTCCCCGTGGTACCGTCGATGGACAGTATATCCCCCTCCTTGACCACATTTCCGTCGACGGTGAACCGCCGTTCTTTCTCGTCGATGTTTATCTGGTCGGCGCCACAGACCGCCGGCTTGCCCATGCCGCGGGCCACCACCGCCGCGTGGCTGGTCATTCCTCCATGGGAGGTGAGCACACCCTCGGACTCGATGAGGCCATGGATGTCATCCGGGCTGGTCTCCCAGCGAACCAGGATGACGGCTTCACCGTTCTTGCCCTGCTCCGCGGCGGTATCCGCGTCGAATACCGCCTTGCCCACGGCGGCGCCGGGAGAGGCGTTGAGGCCGGTGGCGATCTGTTTATAATCAGCCTTGGGGTCGATCATGGGGTGCATCAGCTGGTCCAGCTGGGCCGGGTCCACCTTGGCCACAGCTTCCTCCCTGGTGATGAGCCCCTCCTCCACCATGTCCACGGCGATCTTCACCGCCGCCGCGGCGGTACGTTTGCCGTCGCGGGTCTGAAGCATATACAGCTTCCCCTTCTCGATGGTGAATTCGATGTCTTCCATATCACGGTAATGCTGTTCCAGCTTCTGCATCACGCCGATGAGCTCCTCGAACACCTGGGGCATATCCTCGCCCATCTCGGAAAGTTTCCTGGTCTTGCGGATACCGGCGACCACATCCTCGCCCTGGGCGTTTATCAGGTAATCCCCGAATATCTCCTTGTCGCCGGTGGAGGGGTTACGCGTAAAAGCCACGCCGGTGCCGGAGTCGTCGCCCATGTTACCGAAGACCATCTGCTGCACATTTACCGCCGTGCCCAGGTCATCGGAGATATTGTAATGGCGCCGGTAGGTCACGGCCCGGGGATTGCCCCAGCTCTGGAAGACCGCCTTGATGGCCATCTCCAGCTGGACCGGGGGGTCCTCCGGGAAGGACTCGCCGGTTTCATCCCTGAGTATCTTCTTGAACTCGCTGACCAGCTGTTTCAGGTCAGTGGCCGACAGTTCGTTATCAAACTGGACACCGGCCTTTTCCCGCCGGGCGGTTATGGCATCCTCGAACATCTGGCCGTCCACCTCTTTTACTACTTTGCCGAACATCTGGATGAAACGGCGGTAGGCATCAAAAGCGAAGCGCTCATCGCCGGTCATCGCCGCCAGCCCCAGAACGGAATCGTTATTGAGCCCCAGGTTCAGCACCGTATCCATCATGCCCGGCATGCTGAACATGGCACCGGAGCGAACGCTCACCAGCAACGGGTTGTCCGGGTCACCCAGTGACTTGCCCGTACGCTCCTCCAGGCCGGCCAGATGTTCCGCCACCTCCTCCTGGAGGCCGTCGGGGAACTCGTTGCCGGCCTTGCCGAAGGCGATACAGGCTTCCGTGCTTATAACGAAACCGCTGGGTACGGGGATGCCCAGCTTGGTCATCTCACAAAGGTTGGCCCCCTTCCCCCCCAGGAGAGGCTTCATGTCCATGGAACCCTCCGAAAAATCGTATACGTATTTCTTGCCCATGCATCTCCTCCTAAGAAGTCAGGTACGGGTGCACTAGTTTATCGTAACCGGCGTTTTTAGGCCACACCCACGCCGCCAACGCTCTTTCAGTCCCTGGGGGCGGCCGCGGCGCACATGGGATCGCCAACCTTCCGCAGGGTCTCTGCCGCTTTCCTCACCAGAGCCAACCGGTTGTCGCGCAACTGCCGGTCCTCAGCCATCACCATGACCTCGTCGAAGAAGTCGTCCACGACCGGACGTATGGAGGCGGCGGCCGCCAGGGCGGTTTCATATTCACCTGAGCTCAGCAGTTCGTCCAGCTTACGGCCCAGAGCGTCGATCTCATCATTGAGCCGCTGCTCACCGGTCTCCCGGAAAAGACCCGGGTCCACAGTTAAGGCCTCGCTCCCCTCCCCCGCCTTGGCCGCTATCTTGGAACAGCGGAAATAGGCGGTGTGCAGGTCCTCGAAGGCGGGGTCGGCCCGGAAGCGGTCCAACGCCTCCGCCAGCGCCACCAGCCGGTTGGTGTTCTCCTGCCCGGAGGCCCGCGCCGCCTCGAACACCTCCACCGGCATGCCCTGCTCCATCCGGCGATGCTGGATTCGATCCAGGATAAAGCCGGTCATGTCCGCTATCAGGGCGGCGCTGCGATTCACATCCTTCTTCTGTTCTATATACAGGGTGTGGCCGGCTGCCAGCAGCGGCGCCAGATCGAAGTCGAAGCTGAACTTTTCAGCGATGGCGGCGATGCCGACCGCCGCCCGGCGTAACCCGTAGGGATCACGCGAACCGGTGGGCGACTCATCCACGGAGAAAGCACCAACGATATTGTCTACTTTGTCGCATATCGCCAGGACCGCCCCGGGACCGGTATCCGGCAGGTCGCCGCCGGCGGCCGTGGGCATATACTGCTCGGAGATGGCCCGGCAGATATTCGAGGGGTATCCTTCTATCTCGGCGTAGACCGAACCGATGTATCCCTCCAGGTCAGGGAATTCCTGCACCATGGCGCTCACCAGGTCCGCCTTGGCCAGAGCCGCCGCCGTCCGGGCCGCATCGAGTTCCTGACTCTCCATCCCCACCATACGTGCCAGGCTGTCCACCAGCGCCTTCAGTCTCCCGGTCTTGTCGGCAAGGGTGCCCAGCTTCTGATGGAAAACCACATCTGCCAGCCTGGAGACCATGGCATCGATACCCTCGTCCAGATCCTTGTCGAAGGAGAACTCCGCGTCCTCGATCCTACCGGCCAGTATGCGCTCGTTGCCGGCGGTGATGGACTCCGCGTGCCGGGGGTCGCCGTTCATGACGTACAGAAAACCGTTCACCAGGGAACCGTCATCGTTTACCAGGGGAAAGTAACGCTGGTGCGACTGCATGGCGGTGACCAGCACCCGGTCCGGCAACCGCAGATGCTCCTCTCCGAAGGAACCCGCCTGGACGCTGGGGTATTCCACCAGGTACAGAACCTCCTCCAGCTCGCCTGCGGGGTCACTGAAAGCGGCGCGCTGCTCCCCGGCTCCGGCCGCCAGTCCTTCCTGGATGAGACGCCGGCGTTCCTCCTGGTCGACCATCACCAAAGCAGACGCCATAGCCTCCCGGTAGCATGCCGCGCTGTCGATCCTTACCTCGCCGGGCGACAGGAAGCGATGTCCCCGGCTGACGCCGCCCGCGGTTATACCCGCCGCCTCGTATTCGATAGTCTCCTCGCCGAACTTGGTCACCAGCCAGCGTACCGGCCGTGGAAAACGCAGACCGTCGCCGTCCCAGCGCATGGTTTTGGGAAAACTGAAAGATTTCAGGATGCTGCGGCAGATATCCGGTATCAGGCCGGCTACCGGCTGCCCTTCACGCCGGTGGACGGCGAACACGAATTCCTTGCCCTGGTGCTCCCTGATCTCCAGCTCATCTATCCCCACACCCTTGGCCCGGGCGAAACCTTCAGCGGCCCGGGTGGGGTTACCGTCACCGTCGAAAGCGGCTGCGGCCGCCGGCCCCCGCTCAGCGATCTCCTCCGCCGGTTGCACCTCCGGCAGGGACTTGATGAATATAGCGATACGACGAGGCGTAACCCATACATCAACCTGCTCCTCTTCCACCTGTACGCGCCGGGCGCCGAAAGCTTCCCTGGCCGCGGGCCCCGCCTGGCTCAGAGCGGAAGCAGCCGCCGCCGCCGGCAACTCCTCTACGCCGATCTCCAGGAGGAAGTCGCGGCCGGCCATCAGGACACCCCCCCGGCCATATGGTGCAGGTACATCTCGGCGCAGCGCCTGGCCAGGTTCCTCACGCGGGCGATGTAGCCCGTGCGGTCGGTAACGCTGATCACGCCACGGGAATCGAGAAGGTTGAAGGTATGGGAGCACTTGAGCACGTAGTCATATGCCGCCAGGGGCAGATCGGCAGCCAGGCAGCGTTCGCATTCCTGTTCGTAATCGATGAAATGGCTATGCAGCATCTCCGTATCGGCTACCTCGAAATTGTATCGCGACCACTGCACCTCTCCCTCGCGATAGACGTCGCCGTAGGTCACGCCCTCCGCCCATTGAAGATCGTAGACGCTGTTCCTCTGCTGAAGGTACATGCCGATACGTTCCAGGCCGTAGGTCAGCTCCACCGACACCGGGTCCAGGTCGATGCCGCCCACCTGCTGGAAGTAGGTGAACTGGGTAATCTCCATGCCGTCTATCCAGACCTCCCATCCCAGGCCCCACGCGCCCAGGGTCGGCCCCTCCCAGTCGTCTTCCACGAAACGTACGTCATGGGCCGCCAGGTCGATTCCCAGCCGTTCCAGGGAATCGAGGTAGAGGTCCTGCACATCCGCCGGCGCCGGCTTGAGGATGACCTGATACTGATAATAATGCGCCAGCCGGTAGGGGTTTTCGCCATAACGTCCATCCGCGGGCCGGATGCAGGGTTCCACATAGGCGGCGCGCCAGGGTTTGCCATCCAGACACCGCAGAAAGGTAGCGGGGTTGAACGTACCGGCCCCTACTTCCGTATGATATGGCTGCATCAGAACGCAGCCCTGATCAGCCCAGTACTCCTGCAGGGTTAGTATGATCTGTTGAAAGCTGGGATAGTGGTTCAAAGCGGGGAGTAATATTACAAGACGGCGGGCTTTTTAACAAGGGCGGGCCGGGCGCCCGGGAGCTGGATATCGGCAGTAGTGTATTCCCGCCGGCATGATAGAATAGTTAAAATGAGAAATTCATTGAAAAAGATAGCATCATCGCGCACCATAACAGCCGTGTGCCTGCCTGTCCTGGTCATCCTCCTCTCCATCATGCTGGTGCTGGTGGTATCCGATTGCGGGAGCACACAGGATGAATCACACCTCATGGACAGGGCGCTCATCGATACGGTCGCCCAGCCGGCGCCTCTCGTCAATGCCGGCGCCGCCGTCGGCTCCGGCGCCGTACTCAACGCCGCCAGCTTACCCTTTGAGGTCGGTGCCAAGCTGGTGTTCGCCGCCAACTCCACCGGTTCTCCCGCCCGGGTGGACTTCGACCTGGAAGGCCCGTGGGACCTGACCCGGGGACCGTCTGCCCTGACCCTCACCATGGCTCCCGTTGACAAGTCAGACGCGCCTCATGCCGACCGGTTCCCCGACGCTACGATGGTGGTCAGGTCTTCCTGGAAGCCGGCGCTGGTGGAGGATAAATATATCTTCCAGGATCTGGACGCTGAGTCCTGGCTCTCCTACGGCAACGCCGGCGCCGACCGCCTTGTCGTCTTCTCACAGCCATCGCACGCGCTGATATTCCCCGCCGCCGTCGGCGACCGGTGGGTTGACATCTACCAGCAGACCGAAGACGGCCGGGTAACCGACATCCGCGCCGAGAACCGCATCGTCGCCTATAACACCCTGGAGGTACCAGCCGGCCGATTCGATGCCTTCCTGCTGCAGACCAGGGTGACGGCCACCAGCGATAATGATTCCGTCTCTACCTGGGATTACGTATGGCTGGTCCCCGGGATCGGTCGTGCCGCGGAGATAGTGAGTCTTCCCGGCGAGAAAGACGAGGTGTTCGGCAAGGCCTTCTCGGTCTACCGGCTGCAGGACTACAATGCCTGAATACAACTGTCCGCGCATCAACGATGACGACTGGCAGGACCGTGAACACAACCGGTGAGGTAAATCCTTGATGGTCCTTTCGCGTGACGCCCTTTTTCGCAGCTAGTTGGTGATGGTCTTCAAGACACCCGCCGGACCCGACCCGGACGTGGCCACATTCGAACCGGCGCAGGCCTATCGCTGCATTCATGAGGGAAAGTGGCGCGAGATATCCAAGCCGACCCGGCAACTGATGCGTGACCTGTCGGCGGGAGGAGAGAATGTCGAGTCCATCTATTACTACTGGTACATAACCTGCTCCCGCCGTGCCGGCGACAAGGGCTTCCGCACGGTCATATTCACACGGTTCCAGCAGGGATGATGCCGTGCCCCGCACTTACAATACCGACGCCATCGTCCTGGGCAGTCACAAGCTGGGTGAAGCGGACCGCGTAGTTTCGCTGCTTACCGCCGAACGCGGCAAGGTGCCGACGGTTGTCAAGGGCGTGCGCAAGATAAAGTCTCGTTTCGGCGGCAGGCTGGAACCCTTTTCGCGGATCCAGGCACAGCTTTACGAGGGCCGCAACCTGCATACGCTCACCGGCGCCGACACCATCGAGACCAATGCCGTCATCCGCGACCGCCCGGCGGCGCTGAAAGCCGGCCTCGCCGTGATCGACATGTTCAGCCGGGCCATCCCGGAGCTGGAACACCGTCCCCGGACCTACAACCTCCTGGCCAATTATCTGCGGGAGACGGCGGCGGCGGCCGCTGGCGACGATCACTCATTCAAGACGCCGGCGCTGGGGGCTCAGCTTAAGCTGTTGCTGCTGGCGGGGTATCTGCCGCACCTGGCCAGCTGCGCCGTCTGTGGCCGGGATGAAGACCTGCGCCGGTTCTCGGCCGCAACCGGTGGCGTCCTCTGCCCCGGTTGCCCGGGTGAGGCTTTCAGCGTCACGCCGGAGACTGTCAGCCTGATGAGAGTCCTTCTGGAACAGCCCCTGTCACAGGCCACGCAGATGGAGGCCGGCGAAAAGGCCGTCCATGAGACCTGGCTTTGCATCCGCGAACTGTGCCGCTTTTACCTGGGATGTGAGCTGAGACTGGAACCCTGAGAGCGGAGGCAGGGCGGAAAAGCAGATCCCTCGCCTACGGCTCGGGATGACAAGGTTAAACGGCCGGGTGACACGTTGACGGCTCGGGATGACAAGGTTAAACGGCCGGGTGACACGTTGACGGCTCGGGATGACAGTTTGTACTACTAGTTCCCGGCCGCCAGGAACTCTTCATAGGAGCGGGTGAAGAAATGGTGTCCTTCGGCGTCGCCGGTGGCCACATAATACAGGTAATCCACGTCTGCCGGGTTGAGCGCCGCCTCGATGGCATCCAGGCCGGGATTACAGATGGGACCCGGCGGCAGCCCGCCGTACAGCCGGGTATTGTAGGGCGAGTCGGTCTCCAGGTCCGCCTGCGTCAGCTCCGTCTTCCAGTATCCCAGGGCGTACTGCACGGTGGCGTCCACCTCCAGCTTCATGCCCTCCGCCAGACGGTTGTAAATCACCGCCGCGACCACCGGCCGCTCTTCGGGCACCCTGGCTTCACGCTCCACCATGGAGGCCACGATGAGCGCCTGGTACGGGGTGAGACCCAGACCTGAGGCGTTGCTCCAGCCGGCATCACCGGTTTTTCTGAAAAAAGCCTCGAGCTGCATATCGACCAGCTGGCCGGCGGTGATGTCCGGCTCCAGGTCATAGGTGCTGGGAAACAGCAAACCCTCCAGGTTGCCAGCGTCCGAGGAACCATTCAGGGGCAGCCGGCGCCCGCCCACCATGGTCGCCTGCAGATATTCCTGTTTGCTTATACTGGTCCTTGCCGCTACCAGCGTGGCGATATCATTGATGCTGAAGCCCTCGGGTATGGTCAGCGTCGCCTCCGGCGCCTGTTCACCCTGTTCCAGCTTCGCGAGGATCCCTTCTACCGGTTCGCCCCGGGTGAAGCGATAAGTACCGGGTTTGAGCTTCTGGTCCACGCCCATCTCAGCCGCCTTTTTGAGAAATTCCTTCTGGTCATCGATCACATCCTCATCCACCAGCCGGGAAGCGATATCAGCGGTGCTGCTGCCGGGGCTGATGTAGATGGTGGCCTCTCCACCGCGACGCTCACCGCCGCAGGAAAACACGGCGGCCGATACAAGAACCGTCAGCGCCGCCGCAATCAGCGACAGAGCCACGGCGCGCCTGATCCTGAAACAGGATCTCATCGGCGGCCGCCCTCACCGCGGCCCTCGTCCGCAGCCATGCTCTTGTACTGTCGTGACGCCAGAAAATTCTCAAGCAGGTAGCAGGCGGCAAGGCTGTGACTGGAACTGGACGAATCCCGTTCCTTCTCCGCCGCCAGCTTGCTGGTAAAACGCTCGTCCCATGACGAAACCGGGATATCAAGAAGGCGACGCAATGACTCCAGGAAACGGCCGGTCTCCCGGGCCTGCGGTCCCGTTTCGCCGGAAAGGCTCACAGGCATGCCGACCACTACGCGCGCGGCACCTTCCCGCCTGGCTATCGCCGCTATCTTCTCCAGGCCGGCTTCCGTCGTCACATCGCTAACGTCTTCCAGGGGGCGCGCTACCGTTCCGGTGGGATCGCTGATGGCGGTACCGGTATGGACGCGGCCGTAGTCTAGTGCCAGGATACGCATGATGAGTGATATATTTACGCCAGTTTCCGCTTGAACCATTCGCGGGCCGTGTCCAGGGCCTGGTCCAGGCTTGCCACATCGCCGCCGCCGCCGCGGGCCATGGTCGCCTTGCCGCCGCCCTTGCCACCGACTACGGGGGCTATCTCCTTTATCAGATCACCGGCCCGGGCTCCCCGGTCCACAGCCTGATCGGCGAAGTTGGCGACCATAACCACCTTCCCCTCCTGGTCCGCGGCCAGCATGATGGCCGACGGTCCCAGCTGCTCCTTCAGGTGGTCGGACAGCTCCATCAACTCTTCCGGTGAACCGGTTTCCACCTGTGCCGCCAGGACCTTTATGCCATCCAGGTCATCAGCCTGCTCCGCCAGCTGGCGGCTCTCGCCGGCAACCCTCTGCCGGCTGGCATCGCGGGCCATGGCCCTGAGTCCAGCCAGCTCTTCCTCCATCTCCCCGATCACCGCCTCCAGCCGTTCCGGCTCCGTCTTCAGCCTCCGCGAAAGCGCCTCGATGGCCGCGTCCCGACCCCGCAGGTAATCGATGGCCTCCCTGGACGTTATGGCTTCGATGCGTCGGATATTGGCGCCAACGCTCGACTCCGACAGGATCTTGAAGGCGCCGATCTCGGCCGTCTGCGTCACATGGGTGCCGCCGCACAGCTCCCGGCTGAAATCGCCCACTTCGATGACCCGGACGAACTCCCCGTATTTCTCGTCGAAAAGAGCCATGGCGCCCATGTCACGCGCGTAATCTATGGAAGTGGTGAACGCCTTGACCTGATGGTTCTCAATGATCTTGCGGTTTACGATATCCTCCAGCAGGCACAGATCCTCACGGCTCAAAGCGCCGCCGTGGCTGAAATCGAAACGCAGCTTCTCCGGGCCCACGAAGGAACCGGTCTGGCGCACCTGTTCCCCCAGCAGACCCCTCAGCGCGTGCTGCAACAGGTGGGTCGCCGTATGGTTGCAGGCGATGGCGTGACGGCGTACGCGGTTGATCATCGCCTTGGCGCGGGCACCGGCCTCCAGCCTTCCCTCTTCCACTTCGGCCAGGATGACCTGATCGCCGTCCAGCGCCAGCACATCCACCACCACCGCCTTGCCGTCGTCCGTATGTATCCAGCCGGAGTCGGAGACCTGGCCGCCGGACTCGGCATAAAAAGGCGACTCCCTCAGCTTGACGGCTATGCGGCCGCTGTCCAGTTCCAGCAGGTCGCCCACGGATGTGTGCAACTCGTTCTTGCGGTAACCGGCGAACTCGGTCTTGACCCTGGCGTGGTGCCCCAGTTCGGCCAGCGCTTCACGCTCCTCGGCGCCCACCGTCTTCATCGAGGTCCGGGCCCGCTGTCGCTGTTCTTCCATGAGCCTGTCGAACCCCTCTTCATCCACCTCCAGCCCCTCGTCATGGATGATCTCGCTGGTGAGGTCGAAGGGGAAACCGTAGGTATCATGCAGCCGGAACGCCACCTCCCCCTCGATGACCCCGGCGCCCGATGACCGGGCGTCCTCTATAGCACGCGCCAGGATGGTATTGCCCTGTTCCAGTGTCAGGCCGAAACGCTCCTCCTCCTGCGTGACCGAGTCCTCAATCATCTTGCGGTTCTCCCCCAGCTCCGGGTAGGTGTCATGCATGATCTCGATAACCCTGTCGCACATGCCGGCCAGGAATGGTCCGCCTATCCCCAGGGTCGATGCGGCCTGGATGGCCCGCCGCATCACCCGCCTGAGCACGTAATTGCGGCCCTCGTTGCCCGCGAACACACCGGCGCTGACGAGGAAGGCAATGGCCCGGCTATGGTCCGCCAGCACGCGGATAGCGCGATCGGTATGTTCATCTTTTCCATATCCCACTCCCGCGGCTTCACATACGAAGTCTATCAGCGGCGAGAACAGGTCCGTTTCAAAGACGCTTATTTTTCCCTCCATCACCGCCGTGATCCTCTCCAGGCCCATGCCCGTGTCCACGTTCTGCCTGGGAAGCGGCGTAAGAATACCCGCGTCGTCACGGTTGAACTGCATGAAGACCAGGTTCCAGTACTCCACGAAGCGATCGCAGTCGCAACCGGGACGGCAGCCCGCCTGGCCGCAACCGGCATCTTCTCCCAAATCGAAGTAAAGTTCAGTGCAGGGGCCGCAGGGGCCGGTGGGACCGGCCGACCAGAAATTCTCGCCGGCCGGCAGGCGGACGATGCGCTCGGCCGCCACACCCGCCGCCGCCCAGGCATTGCCCGCCTCGTCATCGGCAGGCACCTGGTCATCGCCCTCGAAGACCGTCACCCATATCCTGTCCGTATCCAGGCCCAGCACCCCGGTTGAATAACGCCAGGCCAGATCGATGGCGCCCTCCTTGAAATAATCCCCGAACGAGAAGTTGCCCAGCATCTCGAAAAAGGTAAGGTGGCGGGCGGTCTTGCCCACCAGGTCGATATCAGTGGTGCGAAAACACTTCTGACAGGTCGTCAGTCGCGGATGGGGCGGTTCCTTTATGCCCAGGAAATAGGGCTTGAACTGCTGCATGCCGGCGGTGGTGAGCAGGACGCTGGGGTCCCCTGCTGGGACCAGCGACGAACTGGGCCGGCTTTGGTGTCCATTCTCGGTGAAAAACTCACGGAAGCTTGAGCGGATCTCGAAACTTTTCAAACGGTCTTACAAACTCCTTTCTTTCCCGCCTGGAAATCTCCGCGTGCACCTTGACGAGAGCTCTCCGTATCAGGCGGGATACATGCATCTGTGATACACCTATGTTCGCCGCTATTTGCGATTGAGTCAAGCCCTCGAAAAACCTCTGATGAAGAATATGCCGCTCACGCTCGCTCAGACGCGCGAACCCCGGCTCCAGGATTATACGCAGTTCCGCCTTTTCGAAACCTTCATCATCATCGCCGATGGTCTCCAGCGGCATCCTCTGTTCGTCGCCGTCGCCGAACCCCAGGGCATGATCCAGCGAGAACGAATTGCGCGAGCGCCCGGCTTCGATCGCTTCCATCACCTGCTCAGGCGTCGCCTCCACCGCTTCCGCCAACTCCTGGACTGTAGGAGAATGGTGTAAATCCGCCGCCAGGTCACCCATCACCTGCTCGACCTTCATGTTGAGCTCCAGCATGCCGCGAGGAACCTTCACCGCCCAGCCCTTGTCGCGGAAATAACGCTTTATCTCGCCGATGATATTGGGAGTGGCGTAAGTGGAGAGGGCCACGCCGCGGTCCAGGTCGAACCTGTCGATGGCCTTGATCAGACCGATACAACCGACCTGGACCAGGTCTTCCAGCTGTTCACCACGCTGGCAGTAGCGCCGGGAGACGCCGTAAACAAGGGGTAGATACCGCAGTATCAACTCGTCGCGTGCCCGGGAGTCCCCCTGGCGGCAATATGCGGTCAACAGCTCCTTTTCGCTGAGGCGGCCGACGTCCACATGGTGCCCGTATGACGCACTGCTAGTAGGTTGACTGGGATAGCATATAGTGCTCATGTCCACCTCCATCGATACTCGCTCCCCGCCCCGGGAGCGCTTGTCTCCAATTGATTCGATAGTAGTGGTAACCCCAACCGTAAAGCCCTGCTTGCGCCTCGCCTCCGCCCATCCTGCTGCTACAACCGCGAAACCTGCCAAATATAGGCACTTTTCCGGAAAATCCTTATCAGACGTTTACCTCGGCTGTTTCCTCCTGGTAGGTTTCCTGCGCGGAGAATTGATGCTCCTGTGCGGAGAGTGCCTGCTCTATCTCCGCCTCCTTCTCCCCGGCAGCCTGCCTGCCTGCCTCCATCGCCGTCAGCAGGCGCTGTTGCCATTCCGCCTGCGCTTCCTTTATTTCCTGGGGAAGATTCTGCATTATGGTCACGATATCCTTCCCGGTCTGATTGCTGCGGTACTGCGCGAATGCCACTATCGCCGCACCGCCCAGGACCGTCATCCATCCCATACCGGACAGCAGTCTGGCCATCTCTAACCCCTCCCCCGCTGCTGGGTCAACAGGGTGGAGATGGCCTGAGAGACTCCACTGGAAAAGCCGGCGACCTTCTTGACCGGCGTGGTCACCGCCATCTGCACGGCCCTGGTAGTCGACTCTACGCTATCGGTGACGTCCACCAGGGAACCCATCATGTCATCCGCTTTCTCCAGGTTGCTGTTGACCTCGTCGAGAGTCACCTGCAACTTGGTCAACAGCGGTATGACTTCCTCGTCCAGCCGTTTGAGAAACACGTTCAGGCGCGAAAAGGTTCCACCGACCTTTAGCAACATGTAAGCTAAAGCCAGTGCAGTAACTACGAGAAAGAAGCTCAGTGCTGCTTCCAGAATTGCTGTCCAGTCCATCAGGATTGTCCTCCTGTGTATCGACGGCGTGGCCTTCGTATCTTATCACAGACAGAACATCCCATGTGACAAGGCCGGCGGCGGCGGATTCTCTCCCTTCGTGCCCCGGTTGGCCTTAAAGTCCAATATATTATCGATCATTCCCCTGCGTAATAGGGGGATTCCCCCCTTGGTACCGGATAAACCCCTTAGGAATATCCAGTCTCCCACGCGGATATCCGCCTGTGATACTTTGGCCGGCTCAACGTATAAGCCGGTGAGACCGAACTACTCCAGAGGGTTAGCGCTTTGGCAATAGCGGAACAATCACTGGTGACGATGAGGCTGAAACGCAGACAACAGCAGGAGGCGCAAGCAAAGGCCCCCGCATTCGCGGAAGTTTACCGGCGTCATTTCCGGCCGCTTTATGCCTTCGTCGCCTACCGGGTCTGCGACCGGACCGCCGCCGAGGACATCACGTCCCAGGTGTTCGAGAAGGCGCTCAAGGCATTCCCCGGCTACGATTCCCGGCGCGGCACCGTGTCCACCTGGCTCTATGCCATCGCCCGCAACGCCATCAGCGACCACTTCCGCAGCCAGGGCCGCCATAGCCACACCGGGCTGGATGAGCACACCACCGTTTCCGGCGACGGTGATCCGCAGGCGGAGCTACATGCCAGCGAGATGCGCCGCGAACTGGCCGCCGCTCTGGCGGACCTGGAGATACGTGAACATGAGGTATTGGCGCTGAAGTTCGGCGCCGGTCTTACCAACCGCCGGATAGCCGACCTGCTGGAGATAAGTGAATCCAACGCCGGTACTATCCTCTACCGGTCTCTAAAGAAACTGAAAACAGAGCTTGAGGGCGTGAACGCCAATGACTGAGAACAGCGGACAACAGCATATCCTGGACGCCATCGAACGGCTGCTGGCCGGCGAGACGGCCGACCTTGCAGGGCTCGCGGATGAGGAAAAAGAGCAGATGCTCAGGCTCGCCCGCGACCTCAGGGAACATCGTCCCCGGCCTTCAGCGGAGTTCGAACAGAGAATGGAGAGGAAGATAATGCAGGAAGCCGCTACTACAACTGAACACTTAAAGGGGCAAGGAAAGACCGTGAGGCAGAGACAGGGCCGCTGGCTGCCGCCGTGGTTCACTGTAAGACGGGTGGCCGCCCTGTCAGCGGCGCTGGTATTAGGCCTGGGGATGGCCGGGCTCACAGGCGTCCTGATGCAGGAACGGGACAGCGGCTATACCGGGATCAGTTCCGACGTGGCCGGCAATACCGGCATCCCGGAGAACGACAACGCCCGTTCTATACAGCCTGGTGATGATAGCGCCGGCGTCTCCGGCGCGCCGGAGACATTCAAGGAAGCAGGGCAGTCCGGCGCCGGCGCAGCCGCCGTCATACCCACTACACGGCAGGTCATCCAGACGGCCGACTACCAGATCGAGGTAGCCAACGGTGAGTTTCAGGAGAAATACGGCAAGATTACGGCGCTGGCGGCGAAGTACGGCGGCTTCGTAGTCTCGGCTGACACCACAGCATCCCGGGACGACCAGGCCATAAACCGGGGCACGGTAACCATCCGCATCGCCGACGTGGATGACAACTTCACCCGGGCCATGTCCGAACTGGACGAACTGGGCAAGGTCGTTAAACGGACGGTCTCGGGCGACGACGTTTCCGCTGAATACGTCGACCTGCAGAGCCGCCTGCGCAATGCCCAGTCATATGAGAACTCACTGCTGAGCCTGATGGAGAAGGCTGCCAGCGTCGACGAGATGCTGATGGTGCAGGCGGAGATCAATACGGCAAGGTCCCAGATCGAACAGCTGCAGGGACGTATCAACTACATCGACAGCAGGGCCGACTACGCCACCATCTCCGTTGAGCTGCGTGAGGAAAGCGCGGCACCGGCGGATGAGGGTGGTGGAGACGGCACCGACTGGGGTTTCCTGGCTTCGCTCAAGTATGCAGGCTGGCTGTCGGTCCAGACAGTGAACTTCGTCATCATGGCCCTGGGCGTGATAGTGCCGGTGACGTTGATGCTGGTACTGGTGGCAGCGGTGGGCTACCGCCTCCTGAAACGGAGACGGTCCTAGGTTTGTTTTTCCTCGATTAAGGTTAGAAAGTCTAATAGCCCGCCGCTGTCTGGCGATAACCGGGTTTCCATCAATAATGCGATCAGGACTGCGACTGCGAAGAAGGTATGACTAAATACCAGAAATCAGCGCTTGTCTTCTCGGCGACGATGGTGCTGATCGGCGTCCTTGCCTACCTGGGCTGGGTGATGTCCTGGCGTCCTCTGGTCAGCGTCTCCAGCGATTATTTTCCCATCGCCCCCGGCGCCGCCCTGTCATTCGTACTGCTGGGCGGCACGGTATCCGCCAACATCGTCTGGCCGGCGTCAAAAACGGTGAGATACGCTTCCTCGGTATTGATGCTGGTGCTGTTCCTGCTCCTGTCCTACCTGATCTTCGAATATCTCGCCGATACCCAGTCCAGCATCGAATACAGCCTGTTCAAGACCAACGACAAGTTCCTGGGCATTTCCACGGTGCGCATGTCTCCCCTGGCGGGAACCGGCTTTATCCTCTGCGTACTGGCGACCATGTCCTTCCTGGTGCCCATGAAATACGGTAAGCTAATAAAGGTTGCTGTTTTTTCCGCCTTTCTGGCGGCAACCCTGGGAGCCTTCACCATCCTGGGTTATATCTACAACGCTCCCCTGCTGTATGGCGGTGACGTCCGGCCCATGGCCCTGCTGGCCGCCCTGTCTTTTGTCCTGCTGGATGTATCCATTATCCTGTCGGCGGGGCCGGATTACTGGCCCCTCAGCACCATGGTCGGCGATGCGACCGCGTCCCGGCTGTTACGTGCCTTCCTGCCGCTCACCATCGGCATAATCCTGCTGTTGGGCTTCATTGAAACCTATTCGCTCAGTACCTGGATACCGGACAATCCGGCTTTATCCATCGGCTCCACCGCCATATTTGCCATTATCATCTTCTCCTTTATCATCGGCCGCATATCCAAATCCATCGGCGGCTCTATCGACCGCGCCGAGCGGAAGCGTCAGGAGGCCGAAGAAAACCTTCGCACCCTGTTCGACTCATCTTCCGACGCCATCTTTATCAACGATCCGGATGGCAACCTCATCGACGTTAACACCACAGCTTCCGATATGCTGGGATACAGCAAGGACCAGATCCTGTCTTCGGACATGTCGGATATCGTCGATCCTGCATTGGCCGGCGTTCTGCGGTCCGGCAAGGAGAAGCTGTCAAAAAACAGCTCGGCCGTGTTCGAGTCAAAGTTTCGCAGCAAAGACGGCACCGGTTTTCCCGTGGAGATCAGCACCAAGCCTATCGAATTCGGCGGAAGCATGGTAATCCTCAACACGGCCAGGGACATTTCTGAGCGGAAAAAGGCCGAAGCCTTCGAAACAAGTTTCGGCCGGATGCTGGAGACGTCCATAAGTGAGATCTACATCTTCGACGCCGACACGCTGCGCTTTCTTCTGGTGAATCGAGGCGCCAGGGAGAACCTCGGTTATGACATGAACGAACTGTACCGGATGACACCGCTCGACCTGAAACCGGAGTTCACGACGGAGTCATTCTTGCGGCTTTTGGAACCGCTCCGCAGCGGCGAGCGGGAAACCGTATTGATCTCTACTTACCATCAACGTAAAAACGGGACCAGCTACGACGTGGAAGTCCACATACAACTCTCCGATTACGAACTCAAACCGGCGTTCATCGCCTTCATCCTCGATATCACCGAACAGAAGAAAACCGAGAGGGCGCTCATTGAAAGCGAGAAGAAATACCGTTCCCTCTTCGAAAGCATGAACGAGGGATTCGCCTTCCATCGTATCCTCACTGATTCGGAAAACAGGCCGGTAGATTCCGTGTTCCTGGAGGTTAACGATTCTTTCGAGCGGTTCACCGGGTTGAGCCGGGAGGATATCCTGAACAAAAGGGCCACTGAGGTCTTTCCTGATATTCAGGATGCCCAACCGGACTTGATCAAGATTTACGACAAGGTTGCGTTAACCGGTGGGGAGAAAAAATTCGAGATTTACTTCCAGCCGCTGGACAAGTGGTTCTCCATCTCAATATATAGCCCCCAGCCGGGGTATTTCGTCTCCATCCTTACCGATATCTCCGAACGCATCGCGGCCGAACAGGCCCAGAAACAGCTGATCGACGCGCTGGCGGCTTCCAACGCCGAGCTGCAACAGTTTGCTTATGTTGCCTCCCATGACCTCCAGGAGCCGTTGCGGATGGTCGCCAGTTACGTGCAGTTACTCGAAAAACGGTACGGGAAGATACTGGACAGTGACGCCAGGGATTACATCTGGTTCGCCGCCGACGGCGCCAGCCGCATGCAGACACTGATCAACGACCTTCTGGAGTTCTCCCGGGTGGAAACACAGGGAAAGCCGTTTATGCCGGTGGACAGTAACCATATCCTGAAAACAGCACTCGCCAACCTGGAAGCCGCCATCAGCGACAATGGCGCCCGGGTAACCAGCGACCCCCTGCCCGACGTTCACGCCGACGCCTCGCAGCTGACACAGGTATTCCAGAATCTGATCAGCAACTCGCTGAAGTTCCATAATAAAGAGACACCGCCGCTGATTCACGTCTCGGCACAGCAGACAGTCGGTGAATGGCTGTTCTCCGTCGCCGATGACGGCCTGGGGATCGACTCCCGGTACAGCGAGCATATCTTTACCATCTTCAAGCGCCTGCACGGGCGGGAAGAATATCCCGGAACCGGCATAGGACTGTCCATCTGCAAACGGATAGTGGAACGACACGGTGGCCGCATATGGTTCGAATCGACGCCAGGCAGGGGCTCTACCTTTTTCTTCACCTTGCCGACGCAGGGAAACGAACGGTGATGATGAACAATGTTCTGGGTTTACTGTTTCATCTGCCGGAAGGCAGCGGGGGTGCCGATTAACATCCTTACCGATCTCCGAGACAATCACAGGGCCATAGAGCGCCGGTTTGTCGATGCCGTGACGGCCCACGGCGCCGTTGACGAGATACCTGAAGACGGCGTCCGGTGAACGCCTCGCCGCACAGGCGCAGGTTCAATGTCCTGCTGGTGGAGGATAACCCGGGCGACATCAGACTGGCGCGCGAAGCGTTGGCCCAGTTGGGCATGCCGGTTGATCTGGAGATCAAGACCAGCGGAGCTGAAGCACTGGCCTATTTGCACCGGGAAGGCGATTACCGCCGAGCGCCAAGACCCGACCTGGTGTTGCTGGACCTCAACCTGCCGCAGATGGACGGCCGCGTGATGTTGGAGGTAATGCGGCAGGACGCTGTTCTTCAGCCGATACCCGTGGTAGTGCTGACCGCGTCACGATCCCTGGATGACATATCTTCCTTATACAAAGCGAGCGCCAATTGCTTCTTCACCAAACCGATGAACTACGATGACTACGTGCAGGTGCTGGAACATATCCTCAACTACTGGCTACCCTTAAGCCAGACAGTCTCCGGGGACGACTCATGAGTGACCGTATGCGAACAAAGGTATTGCTGGTCGAGGACAACCCCGGTGACGTGCGACTCATAGAGGATATGCTGGCGGATGTCAACGGCAACCGTTTTGAGATCATCAATGCCAGCGACCTGGCCGCCGGATTGGGGCTGCTGGAGGCTGAGACCATCGACGTGGTGCTTCTGGACCTGGGTCTTCCCGACTCCATGGGGCTGGACACCCTCCGGAGGACTGTGGCCCGGTTCAACGAGATACCGGTTATCATCCTCACCGGCTATGAGGACGAGGCCGCCGCCATCGAGGCGGCCGGACAGCAGGCCCAGGACTATCTGGTCAAGAGCCATGTGGACGGAAAGATGCTGGCTCGCTCCATCTTCTACGCTATCGAGCGCAAACAGTCCGAAGTGGAACTGGAGCGGGCCAACCGCTCCCTCAAAGTCTTATCCGAGTGCAACCAGGCAGTGGTACGCGCCGTGGACGAACAGGCGATGCTGGATAATGTCTGCCGGATCATCATCAAGCACGGCGGTTACCACATGGTCTGGGTCGGCTATGCGGAGGATGATGAAACCCGTAGCGTCCGCCCCGTGGCGCAATGCGGCTGCGATGACGGCTATCTGGACGCGGTCGATATCCGCTGGTCCGACGAAAAGCGTGGACACGGACCGACCGGCATCGCCATCAGGACCGGTAAAGCATCATTGATGCGCGATATCGCAGGTAACCCGGCATACGAACCCTGGCGCCGGGAAGCCAAAGAACGCGGTTACGCTTCCTCCCTGGCCCTGCCACTTATCTCTGAGGGCCGGACTCTCGGCGCTCTGAACATCTATTCCAACCAAAGCGACGCCTTCGACGAATCCGAGATGGAGCTGCTGCAGGAGCTGGCCAACGACCTGGCGTATGGCGTATTCACCCTCAGGGCGCGTGCCGAACTGACCCGTTCATTCGAACTGCAGCGGGCCAGCGAGGAGCGCTACCGGGGTTTGTTCGAGGGCAACCGCGACGCCATCCTGGTCGCCGACACCCAACTCAGAATCATAGACCTCAACCCTGCCTTCACCAGCCTTTTAGGCTATACGCTGGACGATCTTAAAGGAAAACAGACCCTGTCCGTTTACGAACAGGAACAGGAATTCCAGAAACTGGAGGATTCGCTCCAGGAGCGTTCCCAGGCGGACGGCTTCCTCAAAACAGTAAATTACCGCAGGAAAGATGGCACCGTGTTCCCCGGCGAGACCAATGTCTTTTTCGCCCGTGACCCGGGAGGCAATACCATCGCCTTCGTCGGGCTCATCCGCGATGTCAGCGAGCGCCTGGCGGCTGAACACGCCCTGCGAGAGAGCGAAATACGTTACAGAAAGCTCT
Organism: bacterium BMS3Abin01; assembly: GCA_002897715.1. GTDB lineage: Bacteria > Actinomycetota > Thermoleophilia > BMS3ABIN01 > BMS3ABIN01 > BMS3ABIN01. Next base: position 331 of record BDUA01000051.1, on the reverse strand, counting down.
CCGACGCCACCACCGAGGCCATCGTCATCCATCGCGACGGCATCCTGCTGGACGTGAACCGCGCTTTCGTGAGAATGTTCGGATACAGCAGCGAGGAGGCCATCGGCATGAGCGGCCTTGATTTCTCCGCTCCGGAGTCTCGGGAGGTCGTGTCGGCGAATATCGATTCGGGCTACGAACAACCCTACGAAGCCATGGGCCTGAGGAAGGACGGCAGCACCTTCCCCGGCCAGCTTCAAGGCAGCAACTTCACCTTCATGGGCCAGCAGGTCCGCCTGGTCACCATCAGGGACCTGACAGAACAGAAGCGTCTGGAGCGCCAGTTATTGCA
>BDUA01000050.1 GCA_002897715.1 bacterium BMS3Abin01 | reverse complement strand
CTCCGGCGGCCGGCCCGGAAACTGAATACACCTTTCCGGTGATTATGCTGGCGGGGAAACACCTCTTCCCATTCCGAACAGAGAAGTTAAGCCCGCCGAGGCCGATGGTACTTGGGTGGAGACGCCCTGGGAGAGTAGGAAGTCGCCGGGATTATTTAAAAAGCCGCCCGTACGGGCGGCTTTTTTGTAGAGTAGAGGCAATGGACTTGCGAGAAGGGCAGGTAACAGATGAAACAGACGAACAAGGGTTCACATCCTGTGGCTGCTGGCGGCTATCCTGGTCATATTGCTGGCGCTGGCGGGATGCGGGAGCGGCTCTGATCCGGTCAGTCTGAACGATATTCCGGTCGCGCCCGGCCTGGCGGTCTATGAGGGGGCGGAGGAGACGGTGCTCGACAATACTGTCATGGCCACCGAGAGCGCCTTCGGGGTCGATCCCGGGAGAGCCGAAGTGCAGTACCTCTGGATGCCGGAAGGTGTGAGCCGGGGGCAGGTTGATGGGTTCTATCAGTCGGCGTTGGTCGAGGGTGGCTGGGACCCGGATGACGCGGCAGTGCCCGGCATGGGCCGCTGGACACGGGACAGCAGCGCCGGCCGGCAGGTACTGGTGCTGAATGCGGTGCCGGTTACCCCCGGAGATGGACACATATTGATAATCATGCTGACAGGGGACTAACCGGGACCGCGCACAGATGACGGAACCGCGGGTTTGATAGGAGATGAAAAAGCAGGTAAGGTATCATCCGGAAACTTAATAATGGTCGGGTGCCCGAAAGGGAGAATAGGGAAGCCGGTGTGAATCCGGCGCGGGCCCGCCGCTGTAACCGGAATAATCCACCTTCGTCGGATGATGGCTATGGTCCGATAACGGGGTGATGGCTCAACGGAAGCCACTGGGTTAAAACAACCCGGGAAGGCAATGAGCCGGATCCGGAAGCCAGAAGACCTGCCCGGCCGTGTCGGTAAGCCGCTCTTCGAGGATGCGAGAGGGCCGGGCCTTGGCCTGTTGCCCCCATGCTTTACGGCTGGGGGTTTCTGCTTTTTTCGGGAGGGTGCTTACAGAAAGGAACAGAAGATGGATACACCTCTGGAAAAAGCAAGAGCGGGGGAAAGCACGGCGGCGATGGAGCAGGTCGCTGCTGCGGAGGGGGTGGAGACAGAGACGATCATGCGGGGGATGGCCTCGGGTGAGATCGTAGTCGTCGCCGGCAGCCGCGCCAGCGTCAAACCGGTCGCCATAGGCAAGGGACTTCGTACCAAGGTCAACGCCAGTATCGGCACATCATCCGACATCGCCGAACTGGACATGGAGATCAGGAAGGCCCGGGTTGCTGAAGAGAGCGGCGCCGATACGTTGATGGAGCTCAGCACCGCCGGCGATCTCGATGACATCCGGCGGCGGATCCTGGGCGCGGTCACACTTCCCGCGGGCAGTGTCCCCCTGTACCAGGCCAGTATGGAGTCGGCAGAGCGTCTGGGTACGGCAACCGGCATGACCGATGGGCTGCTGTTCGAGGTCGTTGAGCGACAGGCGGCCGATGGTATCGGTTTCATGGCCATCCACTGTGGCGTAAACCAGCGGACGGTGGAGGTGCTCAAGAGGCAGGACAGACGTAACGGCGGGCTGGTGAGCCGCGGTGGGGCCTTCATGGTGGCATGGATGGAGAAGCAGCAGCGGGAGAACCCCCTGTATGAGCGGTTCGATCGCCTGCTGGAGGTACTGAGGCGCTACGATGTCGTGCTCAGCCTGGGCAACGGCATGCGGGCGGGCGCCATCGCCGACGCCACCGACAAGGCTCAGATACAGGAGCTTCTGATAAACACGGAGCTGGCTGACAGGGCCCGGGAAGCCGGTGTCCAGGCCATGCTGGAGGGACCGGGTCATATCCCAATTGATGAGATTGAGGCCAATGTCATCCTGCAGAAGCGCCTCAGCGGTGGTAAGCCCTTCTATATGCTGGGGCCCATCACCACCGATATCGCTCCCGGTTACGATCACATCACCGCCGCTATCGGTTCAGCCTGGGCCGTTGCCTATGGCACCGATTTTATCTGCTATGTGACGCCGGCGGAGCACCTGGGACTGCCGTACGCCGAGGATGTGCGCCAGGGAGTGATGGCGGCGCGTATCGCCGCCCATATCGGTGATACGGTCAAACTGGGACGGCGCGGGCGCGATCTGCGCATGGGTGATGCCCGTCGCCGTCTGGACTGGGATGAACAGTACCGGTTGGCCATAGACCCCGAGCGCGCCCGCGCCGTCCGGGACGACAGGCCGGGCAGCGACGGCGATGGCTGCAGCATGTGCGGTGACCAGTGCGCCATCGAAGTGGCTGAGGCCTGCATGTCACAGACCGACTGAAGCTTGACCTGGAAAGCCGGTGGTTATAACGGAGAAACCGGGCAAGGCCTCCGCCGGATCATCTGCCTGTTAAGAACCGAGCAATCAATGGCAGCGTGTAGTCTTTCAGGGCCGGCACAATCGCCCGGAACCGGAGCCGGCGGGCCCCTTGGGGCTCACGGAAGGCGGGCTCCCGATGACTGACAGCCATGGTCGACGGCTCCTATGCGGACAGTCCCGTCAGCCAGTGGCATATAGCATCCACGGATGGCTGCAGGGTAAGGCACCTGGCCTCCAGGTCGTCGAGCATGCCGTCAGCATCGACACCCGCGCCGGCTATATAGTCTTGATACACACGGGCCCAGGTTCGCCCCAGGTCCGGGGTAAGCTCTACATGGAACTGTAACCCGTAGACATGCGTGCCGATACGGAAAGCCTGATTATTATAGGCTGGGCTGCCGGCAAGACGCACCGCGCCGTCAGGGAGGTCGAAGCTGTCTCCGTGCAGCTGAAATACCGGCAGTTGCCGCGGCAGACCGGAGAACAGCGGATCAGTTTCAGCAGCGGCGGACAGTTCGACGCTGGACCAGCCGGCCTCGCGTTCGGTGCCGGCGTAGACCCTGGCGCCCGCGGCCGCGGCTACGATTTGTGAGCCGAGGCAGATACCCAGCAGCGGCAGGTCGTCCACGATAGCGGCGGCCACCAGCTCCAGTTCGCCGGCCATCCAGGAGATATTGTCATCATAGACAGCCATGGGTCCGCCCAGGATCACGGCTGCGTCCCAATCGCTCAGACGTTCGGGGAGCGGCTCGTCATTGCAGGGACGGACATATTCTATTGTGGCCCCTCTGCCGGAAAGGATACTCTCCAATGACCCCAGGGGTTCGCAATCTATGTGTTGGATGGCAAGTAGGCGCATGACCCTTACGGTTGCTTACAGGGGATGATGACAGAACCGGTGGACGGGAACAAGAATCATTTACCCCCGGGAGTCGCCGCAGGCAGGTTATTCTCCCGCGGCGCCGTAGTCCTCTCCCATGAGAATCGCCGTCATCCATGGGTATTTCCTGTCCGATTCCGGCAGCGGCATCTACGTACGGGAACTGGCTCGCGAATTCCGGAAGCAGGGGCATGAGGTTACGCTTGTCTGCCAGGAGCAGCAGCCGGAACAATACGATTTTATCGACAGCGCCTACCAGCTGGATGAAACCAACGGGGAGTTGCGTCTGGTATTCGCGCGGGAAGTCACCGAGGCCGGCTCCTGCCGCCTGGTGAGGCCCCATCTGGGCGGACGTCTGCTAACCTATGTAGCGGGCCCGTTCCCCGGGTTTGAAGCAAGACCCTTTCAGGATGCTCCCGATACTCTGATCGACGCTTATATAGAAGCCAACGGTAAGGCGCTGGCTGCCATATTCAATAGCTGGCCGCCGGATCTGGTTCAGGCCAACCACGCCGTCATGCAGCCATACCTGGTGCGCCGGGCCCTGAGGGAAACGGTTTCAGCGCCGGCTGCTATCCGCACACCTTATATAGTGACCATACACGGCAGCGCGCTCAACTTCACCGTGAGACGGGACAGGCGCATGGTTCCATATGCCCTGGATGGCCTGGAGGAGGCGACGGCTGTAGCCGCTTTGAGCAGCGACAGCCGCACGGATGTCGTGGAATTCGCCCGGAAGGAAGGGCTCGATATAGAGAACAAGAGCCATGTCCTGCCCCCGGGAGTGGATACGGGAATCTTTCATCCCGGCTACGACCGGGGAAGAACCCTGGCGGATATCAGCGCCGGGCCGGCGGGGAGCGACGCTGAAAGCGATGAAGAAGCAGGCAGGATCAGTGCCGGAGACGATATCCTGACATTCACCGGCAGGCTGTTATGGACCAAGGGGCTGCAATATGCCGTAGCCGCTTTGCCGCTGATGCTGAGGGAGAGGCCGCGGTTACGTCTGCTGCTGGCAGGCGACGGTCCCATGCGCGAGCCCCTCCTGGGTCTCATCGACACCCTGGACGCCGGCGACCTCCCGGCGGCGGAAGCGCTGCTGCTGTCTTCCGAAGAGCTTGCGGCGGCTGCGGGTTTCGGCCCCGTTCTGCCGGCAGCGGAAAGTGAGCTCCGCCGCCGGTACCGGTCATGCCTGGACGCCGTAAAGGGAAACCTGAAAAACCGTATCTATTTTCTCGGGCATGTTTCCCACAGGCAGCTGGCGCCGCTGATGGCCGCGTCCGACCTGGTGCTGGCGCCATCGGTTTTTCCCGAGGCGTTCGGCCTGGTAGCAGCAGAGGCCATGTCCGCCGGGGTGCTGCCGCTGGCCACATACCAGAGCGGTCTTAAGGATCCGATGGACGCGGTAGCCGATGAGCTGGGGGAGCCCCTGCTTCAAAGCCTGGCCCCGGGCTGTGACCTTACAGAGTCCCTGGCGGACACGGTCGTGAGGCTGCTGGAATCACGGTTTACCGGTAGCGATGAATATCGCCTTATTCTCCACCATCTGGCCGGACGCCTGTATTCATGGGAGGTGCCGGCTGCCCGGTATCTGCGATTCGCCGTTGCGCGCGGATAAAGTCCGGGGTAATATACCCCAGCCTGATTCAAGTTGTTTCCGGGTTCTGGCGACAGGATAACAAGGTTTCAACATCTTCACGGCGGTAGGGATGATGGGGGAGCATTGAACTTCAGCAAGGAATCCTGCAAGAACTTCAGGCTGCTGGCGGCGGCGCTTGCGCTGGCGGCTGGCCTGATGAGCCTGGCGACGCTGCTGGTCTGGCTCATTGCCCCGTCATACATGTCCGGTATCCACTCCGGCCATATTTGGATGGCTCCCGGAACGGCCCTGGCGCTTCTAGCGCTGAGCTTGCTGCTCCTGGTCCGGGTTTATGGTCCTCCCGGTAAATATGGCAAGTACCTGGCCGGCGCCGGGTGCGTGCTTATCGCGGTTTTTTCCCTGGCGGTACTGGCGCAGTATCTGTTCGGCTGGGAAGGCGGTCTCTATGACCTGTTGCCCGCGAGCCGGATGGCAATAAGCAACGTGCCGGCCAACAGCACTTCACCCATGACCGCGGCCAGCCTGTTCCTCGCCTCTGTTTCAATGCTTTTTCTTTATCTGGGAGCGACAGCCAGCAAGGCTACGACGGCTTCGGTAGTACTTTCCCTGCTGGCCGGCCTGAACGCGCTGGTCGTCGGCTTCGCCTATCTGTTCAGCGTCCCCCTGCTTCATAACGGCAGGATCATCCCCATGACGTTCCTGACAGCCGTGGCAACCATCATTCTGTGTCTGGGGCTGCTGGCCGCGGTGGGTCCGGCGTCCTGGCCCTTGAGGTTCCTGGTCGGTCCCACCCTCCGCGCCCGGTTGCTGCGCGTGTTCCTGCCGCTGACGGTAATCATCGTCATGGTCGAGGGCTGGGTCATCCACATGGTGCATTCTTATACAGATTCTTTCAACCCTGCACTGGTTTCTTCTTCCCTGGCGCTGGTCTTCATCATAATCTCCGGGTTGCTGGTGGTAAGGCTGGTGCAGGTCATCGACGACTCCATCGACCACGCCGATATGGAACGGCGCCTGGCGGAGACGGACCTGGGGAGGAGCGAGGAGAGGCTGAGGGGCCTGTTCGATAGCTCACCTATCTCCATCTGGGAGGAAGATTTCTCACGGGTAAAGGCATACATCGACAACCTGAGGCTGAGAGACACGGAAGACCTGGAGGGCTACTTTGACGAACACCCGGACGAGGTTTTCAGTTGCGCCTCGATGGTGAGGGTCATCGATGTGAACCAGGTCACGCTGGACATGTATGAAGCAGGAAGCAAGGAGGAGTTGCTGCTCGGACTTACCCGGGTTTTCACCGAGGAGACGCAGGCTTGCTTCAAATCGAACCTGATCGCCATCTGTGAAGGTGAAGCAAGTCTGGAGGTGGAGACAGTGACTCAGACCCTGAAGGGAAGAAGGATGGACAGCATCGTCAGGTGGTCGGTGGTGCCCGGGTTCGAGGACAGCCTGTCGCGCGTGCTGATATCGATCACCGACATCACCAGGCTGAAGCGGAGCGAGGAGGATCTGCGGACGAAAACAAGGCAACTGGAGACCTCCCAGAGAGTGGCTCGCCTGGGCAGCTGGGAATGGGATATGGCCGGCGACAACATAACCTGGTCTGATGAACTGTACCGTATCTTCGGGATCGATCCCCAGACATTCAAGAGCACCTACGAGGCTGTGCTTGACATGATTCATCCTCTGGACAGGGACAGGCTGGACAGAGCGGTCAAGCAGGCCATTGACGAGAGGTCGCACTACAAGATCGACGTGCGCGTTGTCCGCGGGGACGGCTCGGAGTGGATGATGGAAGCGCTGGGTGAGGTGATCTGCGATGAAGCGGGCAAACCAATCCGCATAAGCGGCACGGCCCAGGATATAACCGAACGGCAACGGGTTGAGGAGGAGATCTCCAGGAGTGAACAACGGTTCCGTGATCTTTTCGAAGGCGCCCCGGACGCCATCTACCTGGCCGATCCGGAGACGGGCTTGCTGGTGGGAGCCAATGAGGCCGCCGCCGAACTGGTGAAAAGGTCGGTGAACGAACTGATAGGCATGCACCAGTCGCAACTGCATCCCGCCGAAATGGATGATTGTTCCCAGCAGGTCTTCCAACAGCATATCCGTGAGTCTATCGAGAACGGCAAGGTCGCTCCCACCGAATGCGAGGTCATCCGTTCAGACGGGGTACGGGTACCGGTGGAGATAACGGCGCAGATGATATACCACCAGGGCAAGCCGGTATTCCAGGGCACCTTCCGCGATATTACCGAACGAAAACAGGCCGAAGACGCCATCAGGGCATCGGAGATGAGGTACCGCGAACTTTTCGAGCAGGCCACTGACGGAATTTTCGTCATCGACGCCGATACGTCGGAGATAATAGACGTGAACACCTTCGCCCTCGACCGCCTGGGATACTCGAAGGAAGAGATGATAGGTATGAAGGTCACCGAGATCAATCCGCCGGAAGTACCGCTGGCCGTAAAGAAGAGGGTCGAGCGGCAGGCGGCGGGGGAGACCACTACTTTCGATACCCTGCACAAGCGCAAGGACGGTAGCTGGATGCCGGTGGAGATAACCTCCAGGATGATAACCCACGGAGATTCCAGGATCTTCCAGGCGATCGTCCGTGATATCACGGAGCGCAAGCAGGCGGAGGTGGAGCTGCGTGAGAGCGAGGAGAACTACCGGGCCCTGTTTGAGGAATCACCGTTCGCCTTGGCGATTCACAGCAACGACATCATCGTCAATACCAATCAGGCCGCCGCCGATCTGATGGGCGCCGGTTCTCCCGAAGAGCTTATCGGCGGCAAGGTGATCGAATTCGTGCATCCGGACTACCGGGAGATGGCGTCGGAGAGAATGAAGGCGGTGTTGTACAAGGAAGCGCGCTTCCCGGTGGTGGAGGAGAAGTTCATCAAACTGGACGGCAGTGTCATCGATGTGGAGATATCGGCGATGACCGTGAACTATAAGGGCGAGAAGGCGGTACAGGTAGCCTTCCAGGACGTCACCGAGAGAAAGCAGCTGGAAGAGCAGCTGAGACAGGCGCAGAAGATGGAGAGCGTCGGCACTATGGCCGGAGGTATCGCCCATGATTTCAACAATTACCTTACCGCCATTGAGGGTTATATAGACCTGGTCCTGATGGACATACCCGAGAACGACCCCGTAAGGGAGGAGCTGCTGGAGGCGCGCCGCTCAGCCGACCGCGCCGCCAATCTCACGCGCCAGTTGCTGCTGTTCAGCCGTCGAGAGCCCATGGATCTGAGGCCCACCGACCTCAGCCGCGTCATCAGCGATATACAAAAGATGATGGACCGCCTGCTGGGAGAAAGGTACACGCTGGCCCTTGAGCTGAAGGAGAGTGCCTGGACGGTCAAGGCGGACGCCGGCCATCTGGAACAGGTGATCATGAACCTGATAGTGAACGCCCGTGACGCCATGCCGGGCGGCGGTGAGATCAGGATAAGCACGGAGAATGTCCAGGTGGACGATGATTACGCCAGGGAACACTCCGACGCTACGGTGGGCAGCTATGTGTGCCTGATAGTCAGCGATGAGGGTTCGGGCATGGATAAACAAACCCTGTCCCATATCTTCGATCCGTTCTTCAGCACCAAGAGCGGCAAGGAAGGAACGGGGCTGGGGCTTTCCGTAGTCTATGGCATCGTCTCCCAGCACGGCGGCTGGATCGATGCGGACAGTTCTCCGGGCCGCGGCGCCGTCTTTCGCGTGTTCATTCCCGCCATGCCCATGGAGCGGGAGCAGGAACCGGGGGTACAGGGCCTGGTGGAGGACCTGAAGGGCAACGGTGAGCGGGTCCTGCTGGTGGAGGACGAGTCCGCGGTGAGGGCGCTGGCCAACCGCCTGCTGAGCGAACACGGTTACCAGGTATACGCCGCCGGTGACGCCGATGAAGCGGGTTCTATCTTTGAAAAGGAGAAGGGAGACTTCGACCTGGTGTTCAGCGATGTGGTCCTGCCCGGCGAGGATGGTATCAGCTTCGTGGGGCGCCTGCGCCGTCAGAGGCCGGAGCTTCGGGTGCTGCTCGCCAGCGGTTACAGCGGCGACGAGACCAACCGTGTCGAGATAGAGCAGCATGGATACCGGTTCATGCAGAAGCCCTACTCACTGAAGGTGCTGATGAAGACCATCAAGGACGTCCTGGGGGACACAAACTCCTGATCTATAACAAGTCCAGGACACCTTTATTCATTTCAATGGTCGCCGTATAGTCAAAATATGTTTTCATCAGATCGATACCGGCGAAAGACCTGTGGATATCGTTGTCTCGCGCCGCCGCATGCCTGATCTCTGATCCTTGGGCTGCGGCCGTACTGATCATCTCGGCCACATGGTTTATGCTGGTTTCGATGCCGGTGGCGATATTCAGGATATTTGGTGGGGTCGGCCCTGCTTCCACGGCTCGCAAGTTGACCTCGGCTATATCCAGGACATGGATAAAGTCCCGCGTCTGCAGACCATCTCCCTGGATAATGAGCGGCTCACCTCTCAAGGACTTGTCGGCGAATATCGATAGTACGCCTGAATATGGAGACGAAGGGTCCTGCCTGGGGCCGTATACGTTAAAATACCTCAGGGCGGTGAACTCGTTTCTGTAAATGCGGCAGAAGAAGCTCCCGTAGAATTCGCCCGTGACTTTTTGCCAGCCATAGGGAGACAGCGGCTGTGTCGGCGAGTTCTCACGTTTCGGCAACTCCGGATGGTTGCCATAAACCGCGGCGGAGCTGGAAAAAACGATGCGCCTCACATCCTGCCGACCGGCTGCTTGTATCATGTTGAGGGTGCCGCCGGCGTTTATATGCTGGGTGGATCGGGGTTCGGCCAGCGACTTCTCCACCGAAGAGACCGCCGCGAGGTGGATGACGGCGTCCATGCCCCGGCAGGAATCGGCCAGCGATTCGTAGTCGCGGATATCCGCTTCACGCAGGTCCACATCAGCTCTGACCTCTTTCAGGTTTGAGAGTTTACCTGTCGACATGTTGTCGAAAACCCGGACCTTATGACCCGCGCGCAACAGGCATTCGCATGTATGTGAGCCGATAAAACCAGCCCCGCCGGTAACGAGGATATCCATGACGATACAATATCTGATTATTTTATGGGAAGAAAGATAGGACCGTTGGCGCTGGGCCCTGTCGGGTGAGGACGGGGAGGTGCTGGTTTACCATCTGTATCAAAATTGATATTGTTACCTCGTTTCCGGCCTTGTAAGATGGCTGACCACGTCCGTGACGAACGCCCGAAAGCAAGCTTCGTCAATCAACCATAAAGAGCAGCCGGATGCATAAAATACTTTGTATATTCAAGAAGAGCACCACGGGCCATGTAGTCATCATCCTGGCGGCTGCCCTGCTCCTGACACTTCCATTCCTGAAACAGGCATTTCAACTGGATGATACCGAGTTTCTGGCGTTCGCCAGGACCCAGATCGGCCAGCCGTTCAAATTCTACCTCGGATGCCTGGATTGCCCGGCCGGCGGGCCGAACGGCTTGTTCACCACAACTCATCCACCGCTGTTGTGGCTGTACCTCGCCCTTATGATCTGGGTCAAGGGCGGGATCTCAGAGACAGTTCTCCATTCCAGCTACGTTATCTTCCCGATGATCGGCGGCGTCGGCATGTATTCGCTGGGGAGGCGCTTCAGCCGCTACCCGCTGGCGGCGGCATTGCTGTTCATCACGTCGGCAGGTTTTCTGGTGACCTCACATACCATTATGGGGGATGCTCCCGCGATTGCTTTGATGACGGCGGCTATGGCCGCCTACGTGTGGGGTGTGGACCGATCGGACATGCGTTTGCTGATGCTGGGTGCGTCGCTGTTGCTGCTGGCAGTGATGACGTTATATCAAAGCCTGGCGCTGGTGCCCCTGATCTTGGTTTATCTGGCTGTGAACAGGAAGATGAAGCTGCGGAATATCTTGCCCCTGACGGTTCCGGTCCTGGCCATGGTGTTCTTCTTTTTGTATCAATACCAGGCAGTGGGAGAGATTCCCAGATTGCGCTACCACGAAGATTACTGGACCGGCTTCGTGGACCAGCTGATAAAAGGACGCGCTCTGCTGGCTTTCCTGGGAGCGACAGCCGTGTTTCCTCTGGCGTTGATCCCCGCGTTATGGGCCGGCAGGGGTGGGCGCAGAATCGTGTATCCGTTGCTGGCGTTGACGGCGGTCGCCGGCGTCATCATCCCGGTGGCGGTGGATGCTCTGTCCGTTGTGCAGGGCATCCTGCTCCTGCCGATGGTGATCGCCGGCGCGCTCCTGATTATCGGAGCCGTCAGGGGGGTTGTTACCGGACTTGCTGATCTTGGCCACGGGCCGGGCGAAAGCGCCGATGTCCTCGTATTCTCCCTGTGGATATTGGGATTTGCGTTCTTCAGTTTTGTGATGATGCCCTTCATCAGCGTCCGGCATCTGCTGCTGATGTACCCAGCCGTGGTCATTATCTTCATCAAGGGCGTTGAAAGGCTTTTTCCCGGTCGCGACAGAATAATACAATATTATCTGGCGGCAACGCTTGTCCTGGGTGGGTTGCTGGTGGCACTGCCGGCAGCGGTGGCGGACTATCGGGACGCCAATGCATACCGGTACATGGCACAGCGCTATGGGGAGGAATTTCAGGACTCCACGGAGCAGGTCTGGTTCATCGGTGAGTTCGGCTTCAGGTACTATATGCAGGAAGCGGGCTTCAAATATCTGTATCCGCAGGGTTGCCGGATACAACCCGGGGATCTGATCATCACCGGACTGACAGGATCATTCTCCACACCGGTGCCGCATGAGGCTGTGGAGATCGACTCGGAGTTACTGTTCGATGATTATCCGCTGGTAATCAACAATGGTTGGGCGGGCGCCGGATTCTACAACCACCTGGTGGGGCCCTTGCCGATCACGCCTTCAAGGGCGCCACTGAATATCTTCACCATATTCAGGGTCGGGGGAGAAAGTTAATGAGACAGTATTTCCAGAAGATATCCAGCAGGCCACATTTCCGTGAGATCATAGTGCTTGTCGTTTTCACGCTGGCGCTGACGGTCCCTTTCATAAGTCAGGCGTTTCACTGGGATGACATCGATTTCGTCGAGGCGGCTAAAGTCTCGGCCAGGAACCCGACGCAGTACCATCTGGAAGATTACAGCTATCGCGGGTTGCACAGACAGGAGTATCCAATCCGCCATCCGCCTCTGCTGTCGACCTACCTGGGGCTGGTCATCCGGTTGGCGGGGAAGGTTAGTGAGACTTTCTTCCACCTCGCTTATCTTATCTTTCCCCTGATAGCGGTGATATCCATGTACGCCCTGGGCAGAAGGTTCACCGGCCAGCCGCTGGTGGCGTCGCTGCTGCTGCTGTTCTCGGCCGGTTTCCTGGTTATGTCCCACACCATCATGGGCAATCTGCCGGGTACGGCCTTCTGGCTGGCCGCCACAGCCACTTTCGTCTGGGGAGTGGATAGAAGCAGCCTGAAGATGCTGCTGGCTTCCGGTGTCCTGATGGCGGCGGCCATGATGACGTTCGCCCAGGGAGTGAGCCTGTTCCCCCTGCTGGTCTTCTATGCCCTGCTGAAGTGGAGGCTGTTCAGGTGGAAGACCGTGACTGCCTTCATGCTGCCCCTGGCCGCTTTCCTCGGCTGGAGATACTTCATACAAAGCCGATACGGGTTCGCTCCCGCCATCTCATACCAGGTCGACTCGCGGCTCGACTGGCAGATAGGCGGGATAACCGTATTCATCGGCAGTACTATCGTATTCCCACTTTCATATTACGTGCTTTTTCTGAGAAAGAAGGTAGATGTACTGGTCGCCTTCCTGTTTGTCCCGCCGCTGGTGACCTGGACGGCGATGTATTTGATCAGCAAGGGAGAGATCACCACGTTCCAGGGTATCTTCATCGCCTTCCTGGCAACTGCCGGGTTCCTGGTGGCTTACAAGATGATCGCCAACGTTGTCCGTGACTTCATGCGGTGGGTGAGAAAACGCAGATATGACACAGATTCGCTGTTCCTGCTTGCCTGGTTCGCCGGTGTCCTGGCGGTATATTTTGTTACCAGTCTGCCGTTCGTCGCTGTTCGTCATCTGCTGCCGCTGTTCCCGCCTGTCATACTAATGTTCGTGCGTGAGTCTGAGGAGTTCCTGCCCATGCAGCTGAAGCCCCGGCGGATATTCGTGATCACGACCCTGGTTCTCACGCTGGCCGTGGGTCTGTCGGCCGCCATAGCCGATAACCGGCTTGCCAACAGTTACAGGGACCTGGCCGGGGGGATGGGGGCTCAGTACGCGGATAACGGGACCAAAGTCTGGGAGCTGGGTGAATTCGGTTTCCGTTATTACATGGAACAGGCGGGGTTCGAATACCTTGGCGTAGATTCAGTCGCCGAGCCGGGGGATCTGGTTGTCGTATCGTATATCAGCTCCAAGGGTGTGGTAGCCCCCTTGCCGGAAGGTGCATATACGGTCGTTTCCAGGATCGAGACTGAAAGCGCTTTCCCGGTGAGGACAATGAATCCGTGGGCCGGGGCTGGATTCTACGGCAACCTCATGGGACCGATACCGATCGTTCCCTCCACTGACAAGCTGGACGAGATAACGGTGAACATGCTGTACTGGGAGACCGAATGAACGCCGCTTCAATATCGCCTGAACCGGGCAGAATACCTCCACGGCCGTCTGCCCGCATGCGTAACGAGGTCATCATCCTGATGGTTTTCACCCTGCTGGTGACCCTGCCCTTTATCTTCAAGCCGGTGCACATGGATGATAACGGCTTCATCGATTTCGCCCGGGCGCGGCTGGAGGCGCCGCTGGAGATACGGCTTGAGGACTATACCTTCTTCGGCCAGGAGAACGAGTACTTCATCGACACGCACCCGCCGCTTACATCGTCCTATCTGGCGCTGCTGATCGATGCATCCGGCGGTGAATCCGTGCCGCTGCTGCACCTGGGATTCCTGATCTTCCCGCTGCTGGCGGCGGCGTCCATGTATTCCCTCGCGCGCCTGTTTACGCGCTACGCCATGTGGGCGGCGCTGTTGCTGATGGCGACCCCGGGGGTGATGGTGATGTCCCACAGCCTCATGAGCGACATGCCGGGACTGTCCCTGTGGCTGGCGAGCATAGCCCTGTACATGCACGGACTCAGGCGAAAGAGCCTGGGGCTGATGAGCATCTGCGGCGTGGTCATCACCCTGGGTGTGTTCACCTCATATCAGGTGCTAAGTGTCATCCCGCTGCTGTTCGTGTATGCCTTGCTGCGCCGGTCTCTTTCCCTGCAGTCCATTCTGCCCTTCGTGTTACCTTTAAGCTCATTCTTCAGCTACGCGGTCTGGCATTGGGTGGCGGTGGGCTTTCCACCTCGCTTCTCTTACGGTGTCGGTGAACCGCTGGCCTGGTATTCGGTGGTCCAGAAGGGCGGCAGCGCCATGCTGACGCTGGGGGGCGCCATGATCTTCTTTGCCATACTGATGAGGGTCCTGCTGACCCGCCGCTGGGACATGGTCGTCTACCTGGCCTTTCTTATCCCCCTGTGGGTCTCATTCGTCTTCCAGTATCTGTCCGGCCGCTATACCGCCGCCGCCGCCCTGGGCTCGATGCTGTTCCTGCCCCTGGGCATCCTGCTGATATACCGCATCTACGCCGACGGCTGGGAGCGGCTCAGGAAAGAGCGAAGGAACAAGCGGGCCGACACAGTGTTTCTGCTTCTGTGGCTGTCAGGGGTACTGTTCTACGTGATCGTACTGTTACCCTATTCGTCCGTCAGGTACCTGCTGCCGGCGTTCCCGCCTTTGATACTCCTGTTCATCCGGTTGGTGGAGGATCGTTTCGCCGGCAAGCGCACCATAAGGAACCTGATGCTGGCGGCGGTGGTCCTGACCGCGGTGGGGGGGATGCTGGTCGCTGAGGCGGACTACGAGCTTGCAGTGTCGAACCGCCAGTTCGCCCGCAACCAGGCGGTTGAATATGGGCGCCAGGCGGCTCTGACGGGCAACCATGTATGGTTTGTGGGTGAATTCGGTTACCGTTATTACCTGGAGGAACAGGGATTCAGGGAGCTGCCCAAAGACACCATCGTGCCGGAGGGTGACATTATCCTGCAATCACCGCTGGCGGACCCCCGGCCCTTCTCCGAGGTGATGGAGGACAGGGTGGAGCTGGTGGAGATCATCGGTTACCGGGACCTGCTGCCGCTCCGCGTGACCAGTTTCGAAGCCCACGCCGGTTTCTACGGCCACTTCTGGGGGTTGCTGCCCTTTTCGTTTGATACGGGTAACGTGGAAGAATACCTGGTCTACAGGGTTGTGCCGCCCACCGGGCACGATATCGATACAGAGGAAAAAGCCGGCAGGAGTTGAAAATCTAAGTGCTTTAATGTAGCATCGCCACATTCGGAAGCATAGTGCTTTCGGGGAGGGGGCTCAGAAGTTCGTGATTTCCCCCGTAAAGGGTTGATGAAGATTTGAAGGGAGGTGGAAGATGAACAGGAAGCGGATTGCGATAATGCTGGTAATGGGTATCGTCATCGCCACGATGTTGGTGCTGTCGCTTAACATCCCGGCCCAGGCACAAAGCTATGGAGCGACCGCCGGAGTCAGCAGCGGTACTGGTACTCCAGGAACCGGCGCTGAGTTGGCGTTGTTTGCTCTGGCCGGAGCCGCGTTGGTTGGCGCCGGTTATTTTCTCACCAGGAAGTCCAAAGCTTAATCACGGGTCGACCGGTTGATTGTGCATCATAATGGGTATCCAGGGCGTTCGTGAATGAGAGTGATCATGGACGTTCAATAGGAAATACCCGTGTTTATTACGAGAGCTGCGAACCCGCAGCTCTCGTTTTTTATCGTAATGTTTTACGCCCCTCACCGTCATAGGTGTAGAGGAGGCAGAGATGTCAGGCGCGGATCTGTCAGATAACCAATTGGCGGCTCTCGCCGGCCGGGGTGACGCGGAAGCATACCGCCGGCTGTTTGAGCGCTACCAGAACCCGGTATACAACTTCGTCTACCGGCTGGTTAACAACGCCGAGGATGCGTCCGACGTCGTCCAGAACGCGTTTCTGAAGATGTATACCGTTCTGGGGGAGAGAAAGGACGTGCAGAACTTCTCCGCCTACCTCTACCGGACCGCCAGGAACCTGGCCTACGACGAGATGCGACGCCGTTCCAGGTACGCGGATGCGGACCTGGAGCTGCTGGCGCCGGAGGACCCGAACATCTACGCGGACCCGCAGCGGGCGCTGTTGCTGCAGGAGCAGATGGGCAGGGTGCGACGGGCCGCCGGCAGGCTCAATGAGAACCAGCGGGCGGCGCTGATACTGAGGGAGTTGCAGGACTTCAACTACGATCAGATGTCTGAAGTCCTGGGTTCCAACCGCAACGCGGTGGGGGCTCTGCTCTCCCGGGCCCGGTTCAGGTTAAGAGAGGAGCTCAGGATGGCACAGGTCAGGACAGAACAGGTACCCCCCGATTGCGAAACGATCATCGACATGTTATCACCCTATATCGATGATGAGCTGTCCGGTGAGGACAGTGCTGCAGTTGATGCCCACCTGGAGGATTGCACCTTCTGCGCCGCGGCCCTGGAGGAGATGGGTGACGCGTCACGCTCCTTCCGAATGCTCATCCCGGTAGTACCGCCGCCGGATCTGGCCGAGGCCTTTGCCGGGAATCTCAGGAACCTGGTTGCACAGAGCGGCGGCGCTTCGGCTGCGGTCCGGCCTGTCGCTGCCTCCCCGGATGTTGCGGTTGACGGAAGGTCCCTGTTTTCAAGGATATTCCACAGCAGGATCATTTTAGGTACGGCTGCGGCGGTGGCGGTATTCGCCATCGGCGCCTTCCTGATTGCCGGCGAAACCGGCAGGGATAACCTGGCATTCAACGACGAGTCTGCTGTCGGAGAGCAGCCTATGGCAACGCCCGACCTGCCGTCGGAAGGCGGGGGATTAACGCAGGAGCCCCGGCCGCAGGCGGATGAGCCGGCGGTGATACCGGTAAAGGAACCGGAAAATATACCAACGTCGCCACAATCTACCGATCAGCCTCCGGCAGGCCGGCAGCAAGCGCTCATAACCATCGCCAGGGTGAGCATCAGTCCCAACCCGGTCTGGGAGGACAGCCAGTTCACTGTCACCGCGGTGGTCCAGGGCAGCGCTGCATCGGTGACAGCGAACATCCAGGGCCTGCTGGATATGCCCCTGGTGTACCAGTACAGCAGCTCCGGCCTGGAGACCTGGAGCGGTACTGCCAGAGCCGCCGGCTACGGGACCTTCCCGGTTTTCATCAACGCCATGGACGCGCAGGGCCTGTCCGTCAGCCAGAACGGCGGCAACCTTACAGTGCTCTCGTTCTCCGTGGCGAGTCCCCCTCAGCCGTAAGTTTCCACCGCCTCTTTCGTCATAAGGATATATACGAAGAGGAGGCGGAGACATGGCCAGTAAATGCTACACCAGGTATCGTGCCGGCGGGTTCAGGACCAACAGGCCCTTGCGTTCATTGGCGGCGGCGGAAAAGAGGGCCTCCACCGGCAGACGCGCCTCTGCGGCGCGTAACTCCATCCATCCGGCGCGGGTGATCAAGTGGATAGCCACCCTGTTCATGGTGGTAAGCCTGGGTGTGGTGCTGTACGTGGCCGGCAGCATCGGCTACGGCTACCTGCAGAACAGGAACGGTCAGCAGGCGATGCGCTCCCTGTTCTCCATCACCGGTAACGGTTCGGTGGACCCGGACTACCTGCGGCGCGAAGCGGAAGCGCTGGACGCGAGGCTCCATAAGCTGGACCCGGTGGGCGAGATCGACATTCCCAGCATCGGCTCCCGCTGGATGATCGTCGAGGGTGCTGATGGTGAAGCGCTGAAGAAGGGCCCCGGTCATATACGGGAGACGACCCTGCCGGGCGCCGGCGGCAATTTCGCCGTAGCCGGCGATCGCGTGCTCTACGGCGCACCCTTCCTGCACCTGGACGATGTCGCCGTAGGCGACACTGTCACAGTGAAGACGCCTTATGCAACATTCACCTACCGGGTTACAGAGTCTTTCATTGTCACGCCTGATGACACATCGGTACTTGAACCGGTGGGTTACGAGGCCATCACGCTGCTCACCTGCGATCCGCTCTGGGACGTCAAGCGGCGAATCATCATCCGCGGTGAACTGGAAGATGTGCAGCCGGCGGGTACGACGTACTGAACCCCGCGCAAGTTTTCCCCGCCGGCATCGATGCAGGCGTCAATGATGACGGCGGCGACAGCCCCGGCGGCTGCCGGAGGAGCATGAGGTTAATCGGGGGTCTTGTCCGGGAAGCCTATGACCACCAGGGCGATGTCATCCCTAAGTCTGTCACCGGAATAGTCCAGGACAGCCTGGATGACCTCCTTTGCAACCTGCTGCGGACGCTGGCAACAGCAGCCGGAAAAGGTTTCCAGCAGGCGTTTCTCGCCGAATGGTTCCGCGCCTTCCGATCGCGCGTCCAGAAGTCCGTCGGTATACAATGAAAACGAGCAGGCGCCGGCGATGGAATACCGGTTGGAGTCGTACCGGTGTTCCTTGAGGACACCCAGGGGGACCGCCTGTTCGATATGGATGAAACTGGCCTTATTCTGGCGGCAGACCAGCGGCGGTGGATGGCCGGCGGAGGAATGGGTGACGGTCCCGGCGCTGGTATCGATGATGGAGAGGCCCAGGGTCACGAACTTCTCGATAGGAACCTGGCGGTGTACGGCGGCATTGAGCTTGGTCAGGCACTCTTCCGGCTCCATACCCTCACCCAGGTAGGCGCGAAGCATATATTTGATCATGGCGGTATAGGTGGCGGCGGCCAGGCCCTTGCCGCACACATCGCCGACCAGGACGGCAAGACGGTTCTGGTCCAGTTCGATGAAATCATAAAAGTCGCCCCCTATCTTGCCCAGCGGTCCTGATGACTGATACAGCAGCCCGATCTCCAGGTCGTCACGGATAATCGCGTCCGGCAGAAGTGCGTCCTGCAGCGACTCCGCGACAATATGCTCACGCTCGAAATTCTCCGCACTCACCAGGGCCACCGAACTCTGTGCCGCCAGCAGGGCGATGATCTCCTGGTCTTCACTGGTGAAGTCGGCGCCGTCGGCCTTGTCGCTAAGCATAAAATGGCCCATAATCCGTCCCTTGGTATCCTTGATGGTGCCGATGAGCAGGTCTTTCAGCTTCAGATGTCCTTCAGGCAGCTGCTCCAGGCTGGCTGTATTGTGGATAATGGCGGCATCGTCATCTTTCTCCATCAGCGCGGCGATTCGCATGTGCAGGGCCGGTATCTCCTCGCCTATCTCGCACCTCTGTTCGTACCAGGGCGCGTAATAGATGGAGATGATCTCGGTCTGTCCCTCCTTGATGAGGGTCATCACGCCGATACCGGCGGAGGTGATCTCCGCGGCGGCCTTGAGTACGGACCGCAGCAGGCGCCGTTTGTCGGTCTCCCGATTGAGGGAGAGACCGATCTTGTGCAGGATGGACAGGCGGGTGGCATAGCTCTGCACCTGGGCGCGGGCGTCCACCTCGCTCTTCACCGCGCGCTTCCTCGCGGTTATGTCACGGATGATGCCGGTGAAGAAATCCCCGTCCTTGGTGGTCCAGGTGGACAGCGACAGCTCCATGGGAAAAACGGAGCCGTCTTTTCTCAGCCCCTCCATCTCCACGGTGCGGCCTATCATGTGCGGTTCCCTGGTCCTGAGGAAACGCTCCATGCCGCCGTCATGACGCTGCCGGAACTGTTCCGGCATGAGCATGGAAAGCGGTTTGCCCAGCGCCTCCGCATCGGTATAGGCGAATATACGCTCGGCGCCCTGGTTCCAGTAGATGATCCTGCTGTCGCTGTCGGCGGATATTATGGCGTCGTTGGCTGATTGCGCCAGTGAGCGGTATCTCTCCTCGCTCTTCTCCAGCGATTCAAAGGTCCAGTCGTTGACCAGGGCTACGGCCACCAGTTCGCCGAAAGCCGTCGCCAGCCGGGTATCTTCTTCGGTGAATCCACCGGGTTTGTTGGCCAGTCCCAGCAGTCCCACGGCCTCTCCCTTCACCATCAGGGGGGCGAACAGTACATTGTCCAGCCTGACATGCCCCTCCGGCATGAACTCCTTCCACCCGCTTTCGGAGAAGTCATTGTCGTAAACGGTCCGCCCCGACTCTACCGCCTTGCCGCGGAGGCCACGGACGGGCATGGGAAGGGAATCGTCCACCGTGCACGGGAGACCCCCGGAATCCAGGAAGACCACATCGTTCTCGTCGCTGTCCCTGTTTATCAGGGCTACATAGCCGCTGGTGGCCCCGGTAAGGTCCTTGCAGATATCGAAAATGGTGCGCGCTGCCTTTTCAAAGTCCTGATATTCGATCACCGAACGTGCCGCAGCCAGCAAAGCCGAGGTCTCCAGGCGGTGGAGCTGGGACTCTTCCAGGGCGTATCTCAGGGAGTCGTCCTTGTCTTTATGCTCCGAGATGTCGATGCCGGTGCCCGCGAAGTAAACCTTGCCTTCATCTTCCAGGCGGGTGCCGGTGAAAAAGTAGGGTATCTCCACGCCGTCCCTGGTAAGGCTGCGGGCTTCGGCGGTTACGCTTCCGGTCCGGGCCACCTCCCGCAGCATGCCGGCCATGAGTCCGCGGTCGTCCTCGGCGATGAGATCCAGGGGGCTCATGGAGGCGATCTCTTCGTGGGTATAGCCGGAAACCTTCTCCAGGTTACGGTTCCAGAGCACCATGCGCAGCTGTTCGTCCAGGAGGTAGAATATGCCGGGAAGGGTGTTGATGAGGGTTTCGGTAAAACAGTGGCCTCCGGGGACGCTCCCGGCGACGCCGCCGTTCGCCGACGCACCGCCGGCCTTCAGCTCGGCCAGGCGCCGGCGTGCCAGCGACAGCTCTTCGATCAGGCTCTTCCTGGATTTGAATCTGTCTTTCATATCCCGTGGTGGATGATGGTGAACAAGCTCAACAGGGGCAGACGTCCCGGTCCGCCTAGTCGCAGGTTTTCAGGGTGATGACGGCGCCGGACTCGACGTCCCTGAGGACCCTGGTGTCACCGATAATACGGCCCATGTATATTACGGGTACGGCGGCCCGGGGCTTGCCGTCCATGCTGGCGGGAGTGGAACCGAAGAAGATGGCCAGCGCCTGACCTTCCAGCCAGTATCCCAGATCGCCGATGTCCATGGTCTGCTTAAGGTTCTCCGGTACCGCCGGTATGGGAAAGTCGAAGTAGATCTCGTCCCCCCAGCGGTTGACCGAGCTTTCGCAGGGCAGCGCGTTATAGGCGGCGAAGGATGTGGTGCATTCATCCAGTTCAGCCTCGAGTTCCAGGCCGGTTATGGTGATGGAGATTTTCATCAATCTTACCCCCGGGAACAGGTTTGAAGGTATGAGTTTACAATAGATATTACTTGCTGTGCCTCTCTGCATCAATATATTGGTGGCTCTGGAGCATAAAGACCTTCCTTTCCCCCGGCCCGGCCGCCAAGCGATGCTGGATTAGAAAGCATCACCCGGGGTAGGATTATGGGAAAACAAGGAGGAAGCGATGCAAAGATGCAGTGTTTGCGGAAACATCATGTTGCCGGGTCAGAACCCGGACAAGTGCCCCATGTGTGGTGCGCCCAAATCCAGGTTTGAACCTTTCAGCGGTATCGACGGTCTGGCCGGCAGCAAAACCGAGGAGAATCTCAAAACGGCTTTCGCCGGCGAGTCACAGGCCAACCGGCGTTATTTGGCCTTCGCCCAGGCGGCCAGGGCCGCTGGTCTGGAGGATGTGGCGGCGGTGTTTGAAGCGGCGGCGGCGGACGAGACACTGCACGCCCATTCACATCTGGCTTATCTGGGTATGGTCAGGGACAGCACCGCCAACCTGGGCGCGGCGCTGGAGGGAGAGACGTACGAGAAAGAGGACATGTACCCCGGGTTCCAGAGGGACGCCGAAGAAGAAGGTTTCGCCCAGATAGCCCAATACCTTCGTTCAGTCGCCGGTGACGAGACCCGCCATGCCGGAAACTACAAGGACGCCCTGGACAACCTGAAGTAGCGGCGGTCCGCCAGGCTCGGCGCGCCGGGTGAGGCGATCAATGGTGCGACCCGGCCACCTGTATCATGGCTTGCGAGGTCATTACCAGGGTGGCCCACAGGGCATCCAGCGGCAACAGCTGGATGGCGGTGGCGTCAAGCAGCAACTGGGCCCGTGCCGGGAATTCCAGGTCTCCCAGCCACAGCATTACGGTAACCGGTATCTTGGTGAAGGTGGGAATGACGACCGCCGCGTCGCCGCCATCGGTGCGGCTGCCGCCCAGCTTCAGCCCGACCTCGATGAAGCGATCGGGCGTTGAGCAGAAATGGTGGGCGATGACTTCCGTGGGTAACTCGTGGGGCCCCTTGAAGAACGCGGAACCGCCGGGCAGCGCTTCCGGCTTGACCAGGCGTCCGCCGGGCACCGGCGGCGCAGATGACGCCAGGTACAGGGGTACCAGCAAGTTGAGATGGGTGGTGTCTTCCAGGTGGAGATCATGGACGCCGATCTCCCGGATCTCACGCTCGGCGGTGTTCACCAGGTAGGCCTGTCCGAAAACGGTAAGGACCAGCACATCGTCGTCCTCCCAGTATTCGGCTTCAGCCAACTCCGCGACCTCGTAGGGGTCACGCAATTCCAGTTTTTCCCAAGCAGCTTTTTCTCCGGCAAGCATCGGTTCCCTCCATGATGTACAGCCGGAAAAAAGGTTAGCAGATTTGCGGGGCTAATGTGGTTGGTCGCGGTCTTTGCCCTGGTCCTTGTCCCGGCGGCGCCGCTCCAGGTTACGCAGCTTCTCGCTGACCCGTTTCCTCTCTTCTGTCTCAGGGGTACCCCCGCTGCCATTGACGCCGACGGTGCCGCTCTTGTCGGCGATATCCGTGGGGCTCTCCTGGTAGCCGTGCTGCTCGCTCTGCGCCGCGCGGTTGCGTTTTTTCCCTGCCGCTTTGCCGCTCATGGAAACCTCCCTGGTTCATCATGGAATATTTATCCAGTCTATCTGTTATTCCCCGAAGGCGGAGGTTTAACCCGGAAAGACGGCCGGAGACGCCGGGAATGAGGAAATGAAGCAGCGGCAGATTTGAGATAATATTAGGCGCGAAACGGGGCCGCCGGGAACAGGAGACGGACAGCTGTTAACTAATGGGTGGCACCGGGTATGCTTCCAGCATCATCATATACGGACAGGAGTGGATGACGTGAACGAAAAGATCAAGGAAGTGCAGGCACTGGGACAGTCCTTTTGGTATGACAACATCGAACGTGGAGCCCTGGAGTCGGGTGAGATGCAGAGCCTGATCGATGACGGCATAACCGGGGTCACCTCCAATCCGACCATATTCATGAAGGCGATAACCGGCAGCGACGCCTATGACGAGGCCATCCGCCGGCTGGCGCGGCAGGGACTGGAGGCCTATGAAATATATGACAGGCTGGTCCTGGAGGACATAGCCGGCGCGGCGGATATCCTGAGGCCGGTCTATGACCGCACCGGGGGGCGGGACGGCTATGTATCCATAGAGCCCAACCCGGCCCTCGCCTACGATGTCGAGGGAACGGTCAAAGAGATCCGCAGACTGCTGAACACGCTGGACAGGCCCAATGTCATGGCCAAGGCGCCAGGAACTCCGGAGGCGGTTCCCGCCATCGAGCAGCTGCTCAGCGAAGGTTACAATATCAATATCACGCTGCTTTTCTCCCCGTTTATTTACGAAGAGGTGGCCAACGCCTATGTGTCGGCCCTGGAAAAACTGGATGCCGGGGGAGGGGACCTGTCGCAAGTGGCCTCGGTCGCATCCTTCTTCGTCAGCAGGGTGGACACGGCGGTGGATAAGCAGCTGGAGGAACTTATCGACAACCAGGGGCACGAGAACCTGAAGATCCTTCTGGGGACCGCCGCTATCGCCAACTGCAAGCGGGCATACAAACGCTTCCAGAACATCTTCGGCAGTGAGCGCTTCGCCAGGCTGAAGGAAAAGGGCGCCCGGGTGCAGCGACCGCTCTGGGCCAGCACCAGCACCAAGAATCCCGGTTACAGCGATACCATGTATGTGAACAGCCTGATCGGGCCCGATACGGTGAATACCCTGCCCAGGGTGACGCTGGAGGCGTTCAAGGATCACGGGATAGCCGCATCGACGCTCGAATCCGGCATCGATGATGAAGCCAAGGAAGTAATCAAGAACCTGTTTGCCGCCGGCATCGACCTCAAACAGGTGACCGACGATCTGCTAAAGGAGGGCGTGAAGCTCTTCTCGCAGTCACTGGACCAATTACTGGAAAGCATCGACAAGAAACGCAGCCGGATACTGGCTGAATAGCCACGGTCCTGGTGCCGCCGCAAGTGAACCAGGGAAGCCATGAACCCGGCAGCCGGCGGCCGTTGCTCCGGCAGGGACGGGCGCAACCGGCTGCACGGTTGCGGCAGGCACGCCGGCGAGGTCTGTGGGGATGACTGAGTCACGACCTGGAGAACGGAGAAGATCTGATTTTGAATAACAGTAGAGATTGCAACCGGACCCGGTCGGGCAAGACCGGACTGAAATATGAACAACTATATCGGAGGGCATTATGGAACTGGGAATGATCGGTTTGGGGAAGATGGGCGGCAACATGACCCGCAGATTGCTAGCGGGTGGGCACAAGGTCGTGGTATACGCACCGACCCCCGCGCATGTGGCGAAGCTGGTAGAGGAGGGAGCGGCGGGCTCGGCCTCGCTGGCGGAGCTGGTGGAGAAACTGGCCCCGCCGCGAACAGTGTGGGTGATGGTGCCTTCCGGCAATGTCACCGAAAAGACCGTGGAGACACTGTCGGAGCTGCTGTCAACCGGAGATACTGTGATAGACGGCGGCAATTGCAACTACAGGGAATCGCAGAGCCGGGCGGAAGCTCTTCGCTCCAAGGGGATAAAGTTCATCGACGTCGGGACCAGCGGCGGCGTCTGGGGGCTTACGGAGGGCTATAGCATGATGGTGGGCGGCGACACGGAGAACGTCGAGCGCCACCGGCCCATATTCGAGACACTGGCGCCGGCGCCGGACAAGGGCTGGGGCCGTGTGGGGGAGAACGGCGCCGGACATTTCGTCAAGATGGTGCACAACGGCATCGAGTATGGCCTGATGGAGGCCTACGCGGAGGGTTTCGAGATTATGAAGGCCAAGGAAGAGTTCGGTCTCAGCCTGAAGCAGGTGGCAGATATCTGGAGCTATGGCAGTGTGGTCCGTTCGTGGTTGCTGGAGCTGGTATCGAGGGCTTTGGCGGATGACGAGAACCTGAGCCATATCAAAGGTTGGGTCGATGACACCGGTGAGGGTCGCTGGACCGTGCTGGAATCCATCGACCTCAATGTACCCGCTCCGGTGATCACCCTGTCGCTGCAAAGCCGCTTTCGCTCGCGGGAGGACGACTGTTTCGCGGACAGATTGCTGGCGGCGTTGCGCAACCAGTTCGGCGGACACGACGTCAAGACGGTTGAATGATGACGGCGGGGCCTGTGTTCAT
The DNA here is from genome assembly GCA_002897715.1 of bacterium BMS3Abin01. Classification (GTDB taxonomy): domain Bacteria; phylum Actinomycetota; class Thermoleophilia; order BMS3ABIN01; family BMS3ABIN01; genus BMS3ABIN01. The sequence continues at coordinate 18,127 of BDUA01000050.1, read as the reverse complement.
GGTTATCCTGGGCGCCACCGGCGATCTGACCCACAGGAAACTGATACCGGCGTTGTTCAACCTGTACCTCAAGGGCCGCCTGCCTGAGGAGCTTCATATCATCGCCGTTTCCAGGCACGGGATAAACATCGACGAGCTGCGAGGCTCCTATCGCGATTGGGTCAGGGAAAACACCGGGCAGGGTTTCGATGACGGCCAATGGTCCAGGTTCGCAGCGCTGATATCCGGGCTGAGCGCCGGATGCAAAGACATGGCGGGTTATGGGAAGCTGGCGGAGCTTCTAGGTCAACACAAGGAACCGGCGGCAGGATATCTTTTCTATCTGGCCATACCGCCGGGCTTCGTTGCCGATGTAGTCGCCAAACTGGGGCGCGCCGGCCTCCTGGCAAAGGACGATGCCTGGCGGCGGGTGGTGGTGGAGAAACCCTTCGGCCATGACCTGGCTTCGGCGAGAGAGTTGAACGGGGAGATGCACAAAGTACTGGACGAGAGCCAGATCTATCGCATCGATCACTATGTGGCCAAAGAGACCGTTCAGAACATACTGGTATTCAGATTCGCCAATACCATATTTGAACCGCTATGGAACCGGAACTTCGTCGACCATATCCAGATCACCCTGGCGGAAGAGATCGGCGTCGAGAACCGGGGGGGATTCTATGACCAGGTGGGGGTGGTCAGGGATATCTTCCAGAACCACATGATGCAACTGCTGGCGCTGGTGGCCATGGAGCCGCCGGCCTCGTTCACGGCGGATGCCCTGCATAACGAGAAGGTCAAACTGCTGCGAGCGGTGCGTCCGGTCCCTGCCGCGGAGGTCGGCAAATACGCGGCGCGCGGTCAATACCGGGGTTTCCGTGAAGAGCCCGGGGTCTCCCCGGAGTCCCGGACAGAGACGTTCGCCGCCATAAAACTCCATATAGACAACTGGCGTTGGCATGACGTTCTCTTCTATCTGCGCTCCGGCAAGCGAGTGAAAAAGAAATACTCGGAGGTGATGATCCAGTTCAAATCCCCGCCGCACATCATGTTCCCGGTGCCGGAGGGGTCTCGGCCGACGCCGGACATGCTTGCCATCTGCCTGCAGCCTGACGAGGGTATCCATCTGCGCTTCGAAGCCAGGGTCCCTGACACCTTCGCCGGGATGCGTTCAGTAGACATGGAGTTTCATTACGAGGAGTCGTTCGGCGCCAGCGCCATCCCCCAGGCCTATGAGAGGTTGCTGCTAGACGCCTTTGCCGGCGACCGTTCCCTGTTTATCCGCAATGACGGCGTAGAGATGGGCTGGGAGTTGATGGATCCCATAATAGAGGGGTTTCAGTCCCCGCAGGGACCGCCGCTGGAAACCTACGAGCCGGATACCTGGGGTACGGCCGGGGCTGACCGGCTGATCGGGCGTGACGGTCGTGAGTGGTTACAGGGGTGCGGCAAAAAGGAGGACGAGTCCGGCATTGTCAGATAAGAAAAAGAGACTATTCGAAGTCCTGAAAACGGCTGTTCTTCTGCTGTTCAAGAAAGGCCCGGGCCCTGCTGTCCAGTTGTTCCAGGTCCGTCTCCGCCCGTGATATCTGTTCCCTGAGCATCCGGCGGCGGAACTCGACGAACTTGCGGAAGTCCGGGAGGTCGATGGCGATGTCATGCATGAAATCGCCGCCAAGTTGGATGTTGTGCTCGTCCATGAAGGCGAACACCTCTTCGGGCCGGATGTCGAACTCCTTGCAGATGGCGTCAACGGTTACTTGCATGTGATTACCTTGTTTGGGGGATAATGGTCTGGTTTACAATTATAAAAAGGGTTTTAGGCGGAATTTCAAGTGGCGCCGTGGCATGACGTCCATGATGGAAGGGAGGGGATGACATGTGCGGCAGGTTCAGGTTAACCGGTGGCAGCCGGCTCCTGCTCAGATTCAGGCAGGAATACGGCGTGGAGGTGGCCGGGCCGGACGGCGGGGAGCCTGCCCTGCCGGAGAGCAGTGTTACCTTCCTGCCCTTCCACGATGTGCCGGTATTCTGCACGGACAGTGAGGGGCGGACCCGCGTGCGCCCGATGTACTGGCAGCTCATCCATTACTGGGAGAGGGAGTTCAAGTCACCTTATACCCAGTTCAACACCCGGGTGGAGTCGCTGCACAAACGCCACAACCGTGACCTGCTGGAGCGCCGTCGCTGCGTCTTCCCTGCCTCCGGTTTCTACGAAACCCGCAAGGAGCCTTACGAGTTCACCCTGAAAGATCGTACTATCATCCCCCTGGGCGGCATCTACTCTATCTGGACCAACCCCGAAGACGGCAGCGGCCGGCGTTGCAGTTGCAGCATCATAACCACGGAACCCAATTCGCTGGTAGCTGAAGTTCACGACCGCATGCCGTTTATCATCCCCGCCGCCCGGGTCGGGGATTGGTTGAACAGGGACATAACCGTTTATGAACAGTTGCTGGACATGATCAGGCCCTATGACGCGCAAAAGATGAACCGGGTAAGGGCGGCGGAAAGCAGCCCGCCGCCGAGCCAACCCTTTTGAAAGGAAACAACCCATGAAAAGCTATCGCCGGGAGCTGTGGTTCGAGGTACCCACGCGCCGCGCCTTTGTCCATATCACGCCGCAGGTCGAGGGATGCCTGGCTGAATCGGGGGTGCGGGAGGGCCTGGTGCTGGTGAACGCCATGCACATCACCGCCTCGGTGTTCATCAATGACGATGAGCCCGGCCTGCTTCAGGATTACGAGGATTGGCTGGAGCAGCTGGCGCCCCACGAGCCCACCGACCGCTATCGTCATAATCTGAACGCTTTGCGTGAGGACAACGGCGACGCCCATCTCAAGCGGCAGATAATGGGCAGGGAAGTGGTAGTGGCTGTCACCGACGGCCGGCTGGACCTGGGGACCTGGGAGCGCGTCTTCTACGGCGAGTTCGACGGGCGCCGCCGCAAACGGGTGTTGGTGAAGATCATCGGGGAATAAACAGCAGGGATTAGGTCCGGACCTGCGAAAGATACCTGAAACGTCACAACAGGGAGGAACAGATGAACCGGCCCCCATCAGATAAACAGGATTACACGGAAGTCAGGAGGGACGAGGGCGGCGAGTATGTGCAGCAGACCACCGAGGACGCGGCGGCCGAGCGCATGAACCTGATAGCCAAGATAAACGGCATCATCTGGTTGCTGTTCGGTATCCTGGAGGCGCTCATCGGCATGCGGGTGATCCTGAAGCTGCTGGAAGCCAATCCCTACAACGGCTTCGTGAACTTTGTCTACGACATCACCTATCCGTTCCTGGCGCCGTTCTTCGGCATCGTCGGCACACCGTCATCGAACGGCAGCGTTCTGGAGGCGTCATCGCTGATAGCCATGCTGGTATACCTGTTCATCGCCTGGGTGATCACCAGCATGATCAGGCTGATCATGACCCCCGCCAAAGTGAAAAGCACCAAGACGTATCGCCGTAGCTAGTCACAGGCGCTACCGGGAATAGATCAGAGTAACAAATCAGAATCAGTAACCGGGGTGTGCTCAGAAGGACTCGCCGTTCACCCGCAGCGTCTCCACAAAGATGACCTCACAGGCACCGTCGCCCTGATCGGTTCTGGACTTGCTGGTGGAGACGGTCAGAACCCGGCCCTCGCTGACGTAGGCCCGCACATCCACCAGGCGGCCCTTGATGCGCACCATGTCGCCGGGCTCCACCTGCGCCAGGGCCTGGCGTATGCCCTCGTTGGCGGGGATTAGATGGCTGTTGCTCACGTGTGAGACTACGTAGTCGGAAGTTATATCGACACCGCCGGCCCCTCCGAGGGTGCCGGACACCTCTCCCCGGCGGTCGGACTGTTCCCAGGTAAAGCGGGAACTGATGTCCTCGTCGGCCATGTCCCCCCAGGCAAGCAGGAAATCGTAGGGCATGATAACGCTGATCTCGTCGCCGTAGGCGTGAGTGCTCTGTACGCGCGCGTTGACGATATAGGTGGCATCACCGGAAAGTGTCGCTCTCGCGCCGTTATAGCGGATCGTATCCTCGAAGGGGTAGACGCTCTGCTGCAGGGGTTCCTTGCCGGCGTTGATACCGTAACTGACCAGCGGGTTGGGACTGTAGGCGAAGCTTCTCTCCTGCAGGGTGAACACGGTTGCCAGGGCCAGGGTCGCCAGCACCAGGGTGAGGACGGCCTCGATCAGCAGCCGGCGGGAAACGGGGCGGATCGGCGCGTGGACGGCGTGGCCGCTACTGAAACCGGCGGGCGCCAGGGTCATCTGCCGGCCGCTCCGGGAAAGGGAGCGGCTCTTTTCGTGGCAGCTGGAACAGAAGACTGACGAAGCTGAGCACTTGCGGCAGAAAAAGGTTCCGCATCCACACATGCCGACCAGCGGCTCTGATGGATGCACCGGGCAACGGTTATGGTTATTTCCGGACGGCCCGGGATAAGTTGGTGTGAAACTCCCCACTTAATCCCTCCCAGGCCTCCCCCCTTAACACTAATATCGGCCCGGGTCGGGTAAACAGGAGAGTTATTCCGCCGGTTCAGCCTCGTCCAGCTTGCGCTTGAGCACCTTGCGCAGGAAGCTCCTGGGAAGCTCCTGGCGGAACTCCACCTGCTGGGGGATCTTGTAGGCGGCCAGCTTCTGGCGGGCGAACTCGCGTATCTCGCCGGCGGTCGCCTGCTCGTTGTCCTTGAGCACCACGTAGGCCTTGATGGTCTCGCCCTTGATGCGGCCGGGGATCCCCTTGACCGCCACCTCGCTGATCTTGTGGAACTGGCCCAGCACCTCTTCGACCTCGCGGGGGAAGACGTTGAGTCCGCCGGTGATGATGACATCCTTCATGCGGTCGACGATGTAGTAGAAGCCATCTTCGTCACAACGGGCCACGTCGCCCGTGTCCAGCCAGCCGTCGTCCGAAAGGACCTTGCGCGTCTCCCCGGGGTTATGCCAGTAGCTTTTCATCACCTGTGGTCCCCGAACCAGCATCTCGCCCACATCGCCGGGCTCCACGTCGCGGCCGTTCCTGAAATCGACGATGCGAACCTCGGTGTCCGGCAGAGGCAGGCCGATGCTGCCGATCTTGTTCTTGCCGTAGATGGGGTTGACGTGGGTGATCGGCGCGGCCTCGGTCAGACCGTAACCCTCCACCAGCTTGCCGCCGGAAAGCCGCTCGAAATCCTGTTTGACATCACCGGGCAGCTTGTCGGAGCCGCTGACGCAGACACGGATGGATGAGATGTTGGTCTTTTTGCTGCCGTCATCATCGCAGAGGAGCGAATGGTTGATGGCGGCGTACATGGCGGGGATGCCCGGAAAGACGGTGGGCCTGTGCTGTTCGATGGCCTTGAGCACCTCTTTCAGGTCGAAACGGGGTACCAGGGTGACCTTGGCGGCAAGGCTTACCGCCAGGTTACAGCAGGTCAGGGCGTAGACATGGAATAGCGGCAGCACCATGAAGATGTTCTCGCCGGCTTCCTTGAGATCGAAGATCCAGGCTCGCGCCTGGGTGAGGTTGGCCACCAGGTTGTCATGGGTCAGCTCCGCTGCCTTGGGTAGGCCGGTGGTGCCGCCGGTATATTGCAGGATAGCGGTAGCGGCAGAGTCCACGGTGACCTGGGGCGAGCCGGCCGGCTGCTTCCTGAGCAGGTCCTTCAGCCAAAGCTGTCCGCGGGAAGCGTCCAGGTCGGCGCGGTGTCCATCCTTCTTCTCCTTGAACATGGTGAACAGGGCGCGCAGCGCCGGCGGGAAGTAATCCTTGATGTTGGTGACGATGAGGTGATGCAGGTGGGCCTGTGCGGCGGCGGCTGCGGCCTTGCCGAAGATCTCCCGCTGGCTCAGAGTCACCATTAACCGCGCGCCGGCGTCCTCCAGCTGATAGACCAGCTCCCTGGTCTCGTACAGCGGGTTGAGCATGGTGACCAGGGCGCCGGCCTTGAGGGTGCCGTAAAGGCATATGAGCATCTGCGGCGAGTTGGGCAGGTGGATGGCCACCCGGTCGCCGGGCTCCACTCCCAGGCCGGCCAGAGCATGGGCGAAGCGGTTGGCCTCACGGTCAAGCCCGCCATAGGTCATGGTGGCGCCGTAGAAGATGGTGGCAGTGGCGTCAGGATGGCGCCGGGCGGATTCCTCCAGCACACCATGGAGAGTGACATGGGGATAGGTAAGGTGTCGCGGTACCTCTCCGGGATAGTAGATGGCAGCCTCCCTGTTCACCCGGCCAGTTCGGCCAGCGCCTCACGGGCCCAGTCGGGGTTCTTGAGCAGAGCGCGTCCCACCGCCACCAGGTCCACTTTCCCTGCCTCGATAAAGCTGTTGGCGGCAACGGCTTCGGTGATGCCGCCCACGCCGATAACTGGAACATCGACAACCGATTTGATGCTGGCGGCCAGGGGCACGAAGAAACCCTGGATGTCGGCGAGGCCCTGGGGGCGTGAGCCGCAAAGGCCGCCGGAGATATCGAGGATGTCTACGCCGGCCGCCACCAGCCGGGGCGCTATCTTCCTGGCTTCCTCCAGATCCAGGCCGTCTTCCAGGAAGTCGCTGGCGCCGAATCGGTAGAGCAGGGGATAGTCCGGACCTACCTCGTCACGCACGGTGGCGATGACCTCCAGGGGCAGGCGGATGCGGCCTTCCATGCCGCCCCCGTACTCATCGTTCCGGCGGTTGGTATGGGGCGACACGAACTCGCACAGCAGGAACCCGTGGGCGCCGTGTATCTCTATGGAATCGAAGCCGGCGTCGCGGGCGCGACGGGCGGCGGCGCGGTAGTCCTCCTTGAGGTCGGCGATATCCTGGAGCGTCATCGGCCGCGGCGCTTCCTCGCGGCCCGGCATGGCGACGTCCGACGGGGCCAGTGGCTGGCAGCCGCAGACCCCGGAAGAGGTATTGGCGCCGGCGTGGGTAAGCTGGATGGCGCTCCTGGCCCCGGCCTCGCGGATGGTATCGGCCAGCCGCCTGAGGCCGGGTATCAGGCTATCGTCATGGATGCCCAGTTGCCTGGTGGTCATCTTGCCGTTGGGGTTGATGTAACTGTGCTCGACGATCATCAGTCCCACGCCGGCCCCGGCCCTGGCACGGTAGTGGTCCAGATGACGGTCATTTACCGCGCCGGTCTCGTCGGAAAAATCATTTGCCATGGGCGGCATGACGATGCGGTTCTTGAGTTGGAGTTTTCCCCCGGTCAGGGGATCGGCTAATGATGGCATTGGCTCTTACCTCCCGCTTTGTTTTCGCAGAGAATCTTAGCCCATCGGCCCGGATGTTGGAAGAGGCAAAGCCGGCCGATGCCATCTATAATCCCCAGAGGGCCGGAGGGCGGGCGGTCCGGCAGGCAAACCGGCAGGAGGGACATGGACGGCGCGTACGGAGGATACCATGGATAGGATGAGAACCGCTGTGGCGGCGGCTGCCCTTCTTGTGCTGCTGATCGGGGCCGTGGCCTGCGGCGGCGGAGATACTTCGTCCGGCGTGGATGCCAACGGGGCCGGTGCGGAGACTGCGACAGCGGCGGCGGGCGGTCGCGAAACGAGCATCGCCACCATCACTGATGACGTATCCCGGCTACGGGGACTACCGGTCCTCCGGGCCATAGACACCGCTTATATAACCCGGGAGGAACTGGGCGTGGAGCTGGAAGGCGAACTGGCCGGGGAATATCCCCCCGGGGAAGTGGCAGTGGAGGAGAAGGTACTCAAACACCTGGGGCTGCTGGATGAGGATGCGGACCTGGTGGAACTGCTGGGCGGCCTGCTGGGCGGGAGTATCCTGGGGTACTACGACAACCAGACGGGGGAGCTCAAGGTGGTGAGCGGTACGGAGGAGATCAGCGCTATCAACGAGATAACCCTGGCGCACGAGATCACTCACGCGTTACAGGACCAGAGCTTCTCCATAACCGGTTTGCTCCCAAACGAGGGGAGCGGCAATGATGATCGCGACCTGGCGGTGCTGGCCCTGATCGAGGGAGATGCCACGGCTACCGAGGAGAGCTACGCCGCCGAGCGTATGGGGCTGGCGGATGCCTTCAACCTGCTGCTGGAGTCTCTGGGCACCCCGCTGGGCCCGGGCCCGTCCTCCTATGTGGAACACAGCCTCACCTTTCCCTATATCGAGGGCGGGGAGTTTGTCTCCGTCCTCCTGAAAGAGGGTGGCTGGGACGCGGTAAACCGGGCGTACGCCGATCCGCCGCAGTCGACGGAGCAGATCATGCATCCGCAGAAATACCTGGCGGGAGAGCCGCCGGTGGAGGTGCGGGAGCCGGACATCGCCGCCGCCCTGGGAAACGGCTGGGAGAGCAGGTACGGGACGGTCATGGGTGAATTCGATCTCAAGGAGATACTGGCCGAGGGCGTGAGCTCGTCCCGGGCATCACGCGCCGCCGCCGGTTGGGGCGGCGGCCGGCTGGAATACCTGGAACGTGCCGGCGGGGAGCAACTCACGGCTCTGGCGCTTGCCTGGGATTCGGTGAGTGAAGCCGACGAGTTCACGCTGACCATGCAGTCGAGCCTGGAGGAGCAGACAGGCTCCGCTTTCGTGTTCGCGGCCGGTCGCCTGCCCGGTCTTACCACGGTTTCGGGCACCTGGGTGATGGCGCAGCATGGCAGCGTCGTAGCCCTGGTACGGGCTCCGGATGACGGAACGGGCGACAGCGTCGCCAGGCTCATCCTGGGACTATAACCGGGGCAGGCCGGAAAGTCTCAGATAGGCGTCGGTCCAGTAGACCGCGAAGAAGGTGTTCACCGCCGCGATCACGGTGATGCTTACCAGCAATACTGGAAGGATCAGCACCGAAGCTACGACGGTCCACACCAGGGGGAAGCCCAGGTTGTAGGCCACGATCCAGGAGATGGCAGAGGGGATGGCGGCGGCGATGGTGAGGGAGATGACGCCGATGCCGGCGCCGATGCTGAGGCCGAGGCTGATGAGGAACAGCAGAAGCGTCTGAGGGATATTGCCCAGGAGAATCTGCGCGCCCCTGCGGATGGCGGCCGTGGGGCGAAGTCCCTCCAGCACCACCGCCCTTTCAGCGTAAAGCATGACGATAACCAGGAGGAGGGGGAAGACTATCCATATGGAGATGCAGGTAAGGTAACCGAAGCTCGTCAGCAGCAGGCCGGTGGCCCCCAGGAGCAGGATGGCTCTGAGGATGCCGCCGATGATGGAACCGGCCCCCCCTGAAGCGGCCAGAAACGCCACCAGCACGAAGATGGCGCCGATGATGACTACCAAACCGGCCAGGATCAGCAGCAGGAAAAGATTAAACAGCAGCAGGCGGCCGAAGTGCTCCCGGCCGTGGCGGAAAGCGGCGCCGAAGCTGAGGGGCCGGCCCCCGCGGCTGTCACGTACCGATTCAAACACCGCGCCCTTGCAGAACAGCGACCACAGCCAGAACAGGAGCAGGACGAAGACGGCAGCGGCGATGAGAGATATCATCAGGGCCAGATGTGCGTGGAACCAGCCGGAAGTGGCCCGGGCGAAGCCGCTGCCCTCCCCCACGGGAAGGTCACCGGTGGAGAAACTGCAGTTCCACCCGCCCAGGCTGGTGCCGGTTCCGGCGAAGAGACCGAAAAACCACAGGAACTTGTAGCGCCATATCATCCGGGTGGTCTCGCTGATCAGAGCGCTGTATTCAAAAGATTCTCTGGGTGGCGGCCTGTAGTTCATCATCAATATATACTCCGTTGATGCCCTTGTCTCCTGTAGCCACGTCCAATAGGATTAGCGCATGTCGGATAATATTCTCTACTTTGACTGCTTCTCAGGTGTGGCCGGTGACATGTTCGTGGCCGCCCTGCTGGACATGGGCGTGGGTTCGGTGGGCTTCCTCCGGGGCGAACTGGAGAAAATCGATTTCGACGGCTGGGCCATCGAAGCGGAGCCGGTGAAGGTGGTGGGAATCGCCTCCACCCGCTTCCGGGTGGAGCTGTCGGACGGCAAGCAGGAGCCGCGCAGCCTCTCCGATATCCAGACATTGATCTCCTCCAGCAGTATGGATGAGAACATCCGCTCCAACGTGATGGCTGTCTTCAGCCGGGTGGCCCGAGCCGAGGCGGCAGCTCACGGTGAGACGCTGGAGACGGTGCACTTCCATGAGGTGGGCATGGTGGACAGCATCATCGACATCGTCTGCGCCTGCCTGTTGATGGACGAGCTGTCGCCGTTCAAGGTGGTCACTTCGCCGGTAGCGTTGGGGCAGGGGGTAGTGGACACCAGCCACGGCGTCATGCCGGTGCCGGCACCGGCAACGACCATCCTGCTCATGGGTGTCCCGGTAGTACAGGGGGCGGAAAGGTGCGAGCTGGCAACGCCCACCGGGGCGGCGCTGGTCGCCTATTTCGCCGACGAATACGGGCCTCTTCCCGCCATGCGGCTGGACGCCGTCGGTTACGGCGCCGGGAGCGGGGAGAAAGCCGGACCCAACCTGCTCAGGGTGCTCTCGGGAAAGATAGATGTCACCGGCGAGCCGGAGCTGGTGGAGCAGCAGGTGCTGCTGGAAACCAACATCGACGACAGTACCCCGGAAGAGTTGGCGTACCTGCTGGAGCGGTTGCTGGCGGAGAGCGCCACCGACGCCTGGCTCACGCCGGTGATAATGAAGAAAGGGAGGCCGGGGGTGTCGCTGTCAGTGCTCTGCGCCTACAGTGACATCGAGCGTAACCTGGACACGATCTTCGAGGAATCGTCCACTTTCGGTGTCCGTATCGACACGGTGGAGCGCCACTGCCTGGAGCGTCGCATCGAGAAGGTGAAGACACCCTACGGCATGATATCGGTCAAGGTCGGTCATCGCCACGGCAAGAATGTGACCATGTCACCGGAATACGAGGACTGCCGCCGTGCGGCGGCGGAGCACGGGGTTACTCTCCATACGGTGTTCGAGGCAGCGAAGAAGGCCATGCAATAGATTCAATAGATGCCAGGGGACGCTGCTAACTTGTTGAACTTTCGGGGGCTGGGCCGGCCCAAATGCCTTTACTGTCCCCTGAATTGACGCCAAACAGCCTGAACGAATATAATTCCTGTTTCACACTCGGTAAGTTCCCAATTTCACAACCCATGAGCTGAAAGGAGCGTTACGGTGCCTGAGACCAAGACACCACCGGATATCGACATCGCCCAGGCGGCGGAGATGAAGCGTATCACCGACATTGCGGCGGAGGCCGGTATCCTCGAGGATGAGCTGGAGCTTTACGGCAACTACAAGGCCAAGGTCGACTACATGAAGATCCTGGAGCGCCTCAAGGACGAACCGGACGGCAAGCTCATCGATGTCACCGCCATCACACCGACCCCCTGGGGCGAAGGCAAGACGGTAACCTCCCTGGGCCTGGCCCAGGCGCTGAGGAAGATCGGCAAGAAGGTCTTCCTCTGCCTGCGCGAGCCCTCGCTGGGCCCGGTGTTCGGTATCAAGGGCGGGGCGGCCGGCGGCGGTTACGCCCAGGCGATTCCCATGGAAGACCTTAACCTGCACTTTACCGGCGACATCCACGCGGTCGGCGTAGCCAATAACCTGCTGGCAGCCATGATCGACACCCAGCTGATGGAAGGGCGCAACAAGCTCAACATCAACCCGCTGACAGTGAGCTGGCGGCGTGTAGTGGATATGAACGACAGGGCGCTCAGGCACATTGTCGCCGGCCTGGGCGGTTATCTCAACGGTACGCCCCGGGAGACCGGCTTCGACATCGCCGTAGCCTCCGAAGTAATGGCCATCCTGGCGCTGGCGACCAGCCTCAAGGACCTGCGCGAGCGCATGGGCCGCATCGTGTTCGCCTACGACCGCGATGGCAATCCCCTGACGGCCGAGGATATCGGCGCCGCCGGCGCCATGACCGTGCTGATGAAAGACGCGCTCAAGCCCAATCTCATCCAGACCCTGGAGCACGGTCCGGTATTCATGCACGCCGGTCCCTTCGCCAATATCGCCCACGGCAACAACTCGGTGCTGGCTACCAAGGTGGCGCTCAAGCTGGCCGACTACGTTGTCACCGAGTCCGGTTTCGGCGCCGACCTGGGAGCGGAGAAGTTCATGGATATCACCTGCCGTTACGGTGGTTTCAGTGCCGACACCGTGAACATCACGGCTACCATACGGGCGCTGAAGATGCACGGCTTCGGCCGCACCTGCACCCGCGAGGAACTGGAGAAGGAGGACCTGGAGAAGCTGGAGGAGGGTTGCCAGAACCTGGCCAAACAGATTGAGAACATGAAGCAGTTCGGCATTCCCGTGGTAGTGACGGTGAACCGTTTCGCCGCGGACACTGACGCCGAGGTGGAGTTGGTGCAGAAGAAGGCGCTGGAGTTCGGCGCTGAGGCCTGCAATCCCATCACCGTACATCGCGACGGCGGCGACGGCGGCATAGACGCCGCCAATGCGGTGGTGGAAGCCTGCGAACGCGACAGCGACTTCCGGTTCCTGTATGCCGATGATGCTCCCATCAAGGAGAAGATCGAGACCATCGCCACCAGGATGTACGGCGCCGACGGTGTGGACTACATGCCCGAGGCGGAACAGAAGATCGAAGCCTTCACCAGGGCGGGCTGGGACAAGCTGCCCATCTGCATGGCCAAGACGCACCTGTCGCTGTCCCACGACCCGCTGCTAAAGAACCGGCCCACCGGCTTCCGGGTGCCTATCCGCGACATCCGCCCCTCCATCGGCGCCGGCTTCCTCTATCCCATACTGGGCGCCATGAGCACCATGCCCGGCCTGTCGGAGCATCCGGCGGCGATGGATGTGGACATCGACGTGGAGACCGGCAGGATCAAGGGACTGTTCTAGAAGGGGTTTTTTAAGAAGAAAAGGCGGCGCCCGCCGGGCGCCGCCTTTTCCTGTTTTCAGACGTAACTATCAGGCCATCGCCTGGGCCTTCAGCTTCTCATACTCCTCGGCGGTGATGGCTCCCTGGTCCTTGAGCTTGTGAAGCCTCTCAATCTCCTGGGCGGGGGTGGTGCCGGCGAGCCGCTTCTGTTGCTGTTCGTATTGTTCGATGATCTGTTTGTCCTGTTCGGTCATCCGGGGGCGGGCGATCATGTAGATAAGCACACCGACGATGGGGAACAAGACTATCAGCAGCGTCCAGCCGGCCTTGGCCCAGCCGGAATGATCGGTGCGTCGGAAATTATCGGCGAACACCGAGATGACCACCCAGATCCATATTACGAAGACGAAGATCATGAGCATGGTCCAGAACAGGTTTAACAGAGGATATTCTTCCATTGATGCCTCCCGTGTCAGAGTTTTCATATCAATACCCAAATTCATGGTAATCAAACAGGTGGCCGCCGGGATTTACGTGAATATTTCATCTCTTTCCATGGCAGATGTATATAATTAACCATCATGAGCGTTGACCAACAGCATACTGTGACCTTCCAGCCCGGCGACATAGTCTGCGAAGGGGTGCCCCACGAGGCGAACCTGCTGCGGGTGGCTCTGCTGGAGGGGGTACATATCAACGCCTCCTGCGGCGGCACCGGCGGCTGCGGCAAGTGCAAGGTTTCCATGGATTCCGGTGATTTCGAGGGTGGCCGTTCCGCCAAACTCTCCGATGAGGATTTCGAGGCCGGACTCCGGCTGGCCTGCCGCGTCAAGGTCATGGGTGATCTTACCGTGACCATACCCGAGGAATCCCGCATGGGGGACGCCGTCGCCCTCACCCACGAGCGGCGGCCGGGACCGGGCCGGGTGCTCACCGCCCAGGACCTGGAGCAGCTGGTCGAGGGCTGGAGCGTCGCCCCCGTGGTGCGCAAGTATCTGCTGGAGCTGACCGCACCGGACGCGGCCAATAACATCAACGACCTGGACCGCCTCAAGCTGGGGCTGAAGTCGCAGCATAAGTTAGAGGAAGTCTCGGTGGATTTCGAGGTCATCAAGGACCTGCCGTCAGCCCTGCGCGAACAGGACTGGTCGGTAACCGCTACCGTGGTGGAGACTTCACGTGGCCCCAAGGTGATCCAGGTTACTCCGGGAGACCTGACCAGCGACGACTATTCCATCGCGCTGGATATCGGCACCACCAGTATCTACGCGCAGCTGCTGGACCTGAACAGCGGCCGGACCCTGGCCGAGGCTTCCGACTACAACGGCCAGATAAGCTACGGCGAAGACGTCATCACGCGTATCGTCCATGCCCGCAAGCCCGGCGGCAGGAAGCGGCTGCGGGAGGCGGTGGTAGCGACCATCAACGGCGTCATCGGCAAAGTACTGGAGAAGACCGGCATCGACAGCTGCCAGGTGTCCCATATGGTGGCGGCGGGCAACACCACTATGACGCACCTGCTCACCGGCGTCGACCCGGCCTATATCCGCGTCGATCCCTATGTGCCGGCGGCGGCCTTCCTGCCGCCGGTGAGGGCGGACAGCCTGGGTATCGACGCCTGCGGTCACGTGCACCTCTATACTTTCCCGTGCATTGCCAGCTATGTCGGCGGCGATATCGTCAGCGGCATCGTCGGCTCCGGTGTCTTTCAGACGGAAAAGGTGACGCTGTATATCGACATCGGCACCAACGGCGAGGTAGTGGTTGGCAATAGCGAGTGGCTGGTGGCGACCTCCTGCAGCGCCGGGCCCGCCTTCGAAGGCGGCGGCATCAAACACGGCATGAGGGCGACCCGGGGTGCCATCGAGGCGGTACAGGTGGAGCCGTCCACCGGCGAGCCTCACATCCTCACCATCGGCGGCAGGAAGGCTCTGGGTATCTGCGGTTCGGGAATCATCGACGCGGTGGCGGAGTTGCTGGAAGCGGGCATCCTGGAGCAGAACGGCAAGTTCAACGGGGAGGCTGAAAGCGAGTGGCTCAGGCGTGACCAGGACGGTCGATGGGAATACGTGCTGGTGCGTGACGAGTTTACCGCCTCCGGTGTGCAGGATATAGTCATCACCGAACCGGATATCGATAACCTGATGCGGGCCAAGGGAGCCATCTTCGCCGGTATCAGCACCCTGCTGGACAGTGTGGGCATGGAGATGGACGCCGTGGAGCAGGTCTACGTGGCCGGCGGTTTCGGCAAGTATCTGCAACTGGACCGGGCGGCGGCCATCGGCCTTTTCCCGGAGATGGACGCGGAACGCTTCACCTTCGTAGGCAACGGTTCGCTGCTGGGGGCGCGGCTGGTCTCCTTCTCCCGTGACATGCTGGCGGCGGCGGAGAACGTGGCGCGCATGATGACCAACATCGAGCTCTCCGACAACCAGCGGTTCATGGATGAGTATATGGCGGCTCTGTTCTTCCCCCATACGAACATGAAGTGGTTTCCGCGCATGGAAAAGATACTGGGAAAGTTGAAGTAGGGCCGGGCATGGCTACGATCGCGGTTGCGGGCAAGGGTGGCACCGGCAAGACTACCATCTGCGCGCTGGTGGTGCGGTATCTGCTGGCCCGGGGTGAGACGCCGGTGCTGGCGGTGGATGCCGATCCCAACTCCAACCTGGGACAGACCCTGGGCGTGGAGGTGGGCATCACCGTGGGCTCCGCCCGCGAGCAGGGCTTTACCGGCGACCGTGAAATCCCCTCAGGCATGACCAAGGACGATTTCGTCCAGTACAAGATACAGGAGGCGCTGGCGGAGGCGGAGGGTTTCGATCTGCTCACCATGGGCCGCCCGGAGGGCGCCGGCTGTTACTGTTTCGCCAATAACATCATCCGCCGGTATATGGATGCCCTGGCCGACGACTATTGCCACGTGGTCATGGACAATGAGGCCGGGCTGGAACACCTTTCCCGCAGGACCACGCGCAGGACCGATGTGCTGCTGGTCATCGCCGATGCCGGCATAAGGGGCGTGGACGCCGCTCGTAACGTGCTCGACCTGGCGGCGGAGATGGAGCTGGAAGTGGGGGAGAGCCTGTTCGTGCTGAACCGGGCCGGAGATAAGGCGCGGGACGCGCTGATGCCGGAGATCGAGAGGCTCAAGCTGCCGCTGGCGGCCGTGATACCCGAGGACCCGGCCCTGTTCGAGGCCGAGGTCGCCGGACGCTCCCTGCTGGAGTTGCCTGACGGCTCTCCGTCGGTTGACGCCGCCGCCCCGTTATTTGATAAGATTTTCGGCACGGTCTGACCCGCAAGCAGAGCTGAGGGCCGAGGGCTGATGTTTCCTTATTGCCTTTTCCATTGGGAGACAAGGCTTCTATTCATCGTCCTGATTATTGATTAATATTGCGCACACGCGGAGTATTCCCGACCGGCAAACAGAAAGGATGAAGATGACAGCGCAGATTATCGACGGCAAACAGATCTCCGCTGACATCCGCGCCGAGGTGGCGCTTGATGTCCAGAAGATGCAGGAAGAACACGGACTTACCCCCGGACTGGCGGTGGTGCTGGTAGGGGAGGACCCGGCATCGCAGGTCTATGTCAACAACAAGGAGAAGGCCTGCAACGAGGTGGGGTTCAATTCCATAAAATATGAACTGCCGGCCAACACCAGCGAAGATGACCTGATTAAACTGGTGGAAGAGCTCAACGGCAGGGCTGACATACACGGCATCCTGGTACAGCTGCCGCTGCCGGACCAGATCGACGAGGAGCGCGTGCTGCTCAACATCGACCCCGACAAGGATGTGGACGGGTTCCATCCCATGAACGTAGGCCGGCTGGTGGTGGGCGCTCCGGTGTTCGTTTCCTGCACGCCGGCTGGGGTGATCGAGCTGCTGAAGCGCAGCGGCGCGGAACTGGAGGGCGCCAACGCCGTGGTGGTGGGACGCAGCAACATCGTCGGCAAACCGGTGGCGCTGCTGCTGCTGGGAGAGAACTGCACGGTGACCATCTGCCACTCCCGCACCCGGGACCTGGCCGCGGTCTGTCGCCAGGCCGATGTGCTGGTGGCCGCCGTGGGTGTGCCGGAGATGGTCAAGGGCGACTGGGTCAAGGAGGGCGCTACCATCATAGATGTGGGCATCAACCGCACGGAAGACGGCCTGGTGGGAGATGTGGAGTTCGAGGCCGCCGCCGAGCGGGCCCGGGCCATAACCCCCGTCCCCGGCGGCGTCGGCCCCATGACCATCGCCATGTTGATGAGGAACACGCTCAAGGCGGCGGATCTGGCCTTATGACCGGTGGCGCCGGCTCAACTATTGACGAATTATAATCTGATTGGTAACATTCAACCCCGTTTGAATCGGCGGGCGCTTGAAAAAATGCCTGGGGAAGGAGCATCATCTGTATGCGAACAGATAACGCGGGAGATAACGCAGCAGACTACTGAACAGACCGTGCAGCAGGATGCGTATACGGCAACAGAAGCTCGCACTTCCATGCCCAGCACCGGCATCTTCCTGCTGCCGGCGGCGGGGCTGACGGTCCTGGGTGCGGGCATACTGGTTCATCGCCGGCGTGGTTGATGCACATAACGGAATATATCTATCGGAAGAAGGAGATGGCTATGAAGACGAAATGGTTGGTTGTATCGGTTTTGACACTATTGGTTGTGATGGCGTCGGCGGCTCCCGCCGCCGCGCTGAATGCAGATTGCGACACCGTCGCCTTCACCATGACTCCTGACCAGGGTCCCGCGGGGACGCAGGTTGCCGTAGGCGGCACCGGCGCGATGGGCAGCTTTCCCTTCGAACTTTACTGGGAATCAATCTCTGGTGATCTTCTGGCATCCGGGACATCTGCCGCGAGCGGCGATTTCAGCGCTGACATCACCATCCCCGCCGGGGCGTCTGAGGGGGCCCACGGCGTTGTTTTCTTTGGAACCTCTGAAACAGAGGAGATCGTCACGTGCACTCGGACCTTCACGGTGACTGCGGCGACGGGCGGCGAAGGAGTCCAGCCCGACGCCTACACCCAGGCCCGCACCGCCATGCCCAGCACCGGCGTGTTCCTGCTGCCGGCGGCGGGTCTGCTGGCCATGGGCGCGGGTGTATTAATAACACGACGGCGCCGCTAAAGGCGAAAGAGCGCAGATGACAACCAAGAGGCGGCCCGCGGGTGTACGGTATCAGTAGATCCGTTACACCTTGTATCAGGACATGCGTTACAGTCTAGGGCAATGAAACAGGGAGAACCAGTGGTTTGGATCTCCCTGTTTTTATTTCCAGTTCTCTGATGTACATGTGCCTGTACTTGACCAGAATGGTCTGTTCCAGCGGCTCGATCGCCACGTGCTCTCCGGCAAGCGCCTCGCTGATGAAGTAAGTCGTGCCACCGAGCC
>BDUA01000049.1 GCA_002897715.1 bacterium BMS3Abin01 | reverse complement strand
CCGGCGGCGCAACGGTCGTGTACCATGTGCCGACAGGTGTCGGCTCGTTCATGACTACCAACACTGCAACCGCTGATGACGCATGTGGGAACGGCTACACCTATCCCTAAGCACAACGGACAGGAAGATGGAACGATGAACCATAGGAGGAACCGCATGACAGCTAACACAGAAGCGCGGGAACCCTATGCAAAGCCGGAACTCGTAAAGCACGAGAACTTGAAGGATATAACCTTCGAGTGTCCCAACTGGCAGTGCAGTGTGACGGTTCCACCGCCGCCGGCGTAAAACGGGCGGCAACGCGAAGCAATAACCGGAAGGCGGCCCCCTGGGGGCCGCCTTCCGCTATTTATGCGGAAAGAACCGGACCGAGTCCGTCAGGGGTTCGGGGACCGCCCCAACCTGAGGTTATAATCGCCGGGCCGGGGCGGGCTAACCAGGCGTTTCCGCTTGCGGTTTTCCTTGACGGCGTACATTCGCTTGTCCGCCAGGCTCAACAGCTCATCGGCGCTGGTGGTCTCCTCGGGGTAGCTGGCGTAACCGATGGAGGCGCGTAGTGGTCCCAGCGATGTCTCGCTGATGGGGATGCCGTCCCGGGTCAGGAACCGGTGCCTGGCTATGATGCAGTCGAGCCTCTCCGCCAGTATCCGGGCGCCGTCACGGGAGGTGTGGGGGGCGATGATGACGAACTCATCTCCACCGAAGCGGTAATGCTTGAGCGCGGCCAGGGTGGTGTCGGTCTTGCGAAGGCAGGTTTTAAGCAGTTCCGCCATATCCCTGAGCACGGTGTCGCCGCTCAGGTGTCCGAAAGTGTCGTTTAACATCTTGAAGTTGTCCAGGTCGATGATCAGCAGCGAGAAGAAGGTGGGGAAATCCTGTCCGTAGCGCTGTATGCGGGCGATCTCCGCCTCCAGGCCGTTGTGCAGCGCCCGGGTGTTCCCCACGTCCGTGAGCGGGTCTATCAGGCTGAGTTTCTCGATGGTATCGCGGTCGTCCCGGATCCACTGGAGCATGGTATTGAAGCTGGATGAAAGCATCCTTATCTGCGGGTCGGCCTGCCCGTCCAGCTCCACAGCCGCATACAGGTTATTCTCCTGCTGCACTTCCTTCATGGTATCCGCCAGTTTGTCCAGCGGCGCCAGGGCTACCTTTGCGGCCAGATAGTTGATGGGCAGACACAGCAACAGCCCTCCGGTGAAGAATATTGCTCCCATGAGGAAGACGGGTTCCTGCTCGTATTGCTGGGTTATCCAGGTGCCGCTGAAAGCGCCCACGGCGACGATGGCGCAATTGGCAAAAAGGATCTTGCCGGCGATAGTGAATCCGGTGATGCTGTGGAGCCAACGCCTATTGGTTTCCGTCATTCTCTGTAACCCCTTTCCCCTGTTGGGAAAGCCCTGCGGTGATGTTCGGAAAAAAGCGCCGGGAACTTTAACGGATGTTTTACATCGATGGTGTTAGTCTGTAAGCTGAAGCCGGCAAGATGATGCACCGTTGGAGGCAGGCTTGCAGGAGATCATCGCTCCTCTTGAGGAGTTCATCAAGGGCACAATAGATTACTTCGGCGTTTACGGCTTTCTTGCCGTTTTTTTTCTGATGACCCTGGAGAGCGCCTGTATCCCCATTCCCAGCGAGGTCATCATGCTGTATGCCGGCGCGCTGGTTGCCAGGGGCAATATGACCCTGCTGGAGGCGACCGCCGCCGGAGCGATGGGCAATCTGGTGGGTTCCTGGCTGGCCTACGGAGCGGGTATGTACGGTGGCAGGCCCATGCTGGAGAAGTACGGCAAGTACATCCTGATCACCAGGAAGAAGCTGGATCTGGCGGACCGCTGGTGGCAGCGCTATGGCGATGCTGCCGTGTTCTTCTCACGCCTGCTGCCTATCATCCGCACCTTCATCTCTCTGCCCGCCGGCATCAGCCGTATGAGGTTCGGCCGTTTTACCCTCTATACGTTACTGGGCTCCATCCCCTGGTCGCTCATGCTCGCCTGGCTGGGGGTAAAGTTCGCCCAGAACTACGAGGAGGTCATCCGTCCCAAGCTGAGCCTGATAACCTACGCCGTGGCTATGCTCATGGTCTTCAGTGCCATCTATCTGGTCTGGCGCTGGCGGCGGCGGAAGAAGCTGTCTGCCGTGGACCCCGGGGCTTCCGGCGAACGGGACTGACAGGTTAGGACCGGCGAATGACCGTATTGCAGGCGATCATACTGGGCGTGGTGCAGGGAGTTACCGAGTTCCTGCCCATCAGCAGTTCGGGGCACCTGGTGATCATCCCCTATCTCCTCGGCTGGGAAGTCCCCTCCACCAGCTTTGACGTGATGCTGCACCTGGGCACCGTGACGGCGGTGGTCGGTTACTTCTGGCGTGACCTGGCAGAGATCGCCACCGCCTTCCTCCGTACAGGGGGGGAGGCGCAGGCCGGCCGGCGGGTCGGTTTCCTGGTGGCTGTGGGAACGGTGCCCGCCGTGATCGCCGGCTACTTTCTCGAAAGTACCTTCGAGAAGTTCTTCCTCAATCCGCCGGCCGTCGCCGGCTTCCTCCTGATCACCGGGCTGCTGCTCATCGGCACGGGCGTGCTTATCGAGGTCGGCGAGGATGTGGGAAGCAAGAGGAGGGGCCTGGGCCGGATGAAGATCAGGGACGCGGTCTATATCGGGATGATGCAGGCCCTGGCCATCGCTCCGGGGATCTCCCGGTCCGGGACCACCATATCCATGGGGCTGTTCCTGGGGCTGAAAAGAGAGACGGCCGCCCGTTATTCCTTCCTGCTGAGCATCCCCGTCATCGCCGGGGCGGCGGTGCTGAAGATGCGCCACGGCATCGGTGGCAGCGGCGTGAGCAATCCGGCGCTGATCGCCGGTTTCCTGGCCGCAGCTCTGTCCGGCTTCGCGGCCGTGTGGTTCCTCATGAACTTCATCCGCCGCCACAGCCTCAGGGTATTCGCCTATTACTGCTGGGTGGTGGGCGCGGGCGTACTGGCGCTACACTTTTTCAGGTAGGGAAGGCCAGTTGAAGATGTCCCGGCGGCGTGATAAAAAAAGCAGGTGGACAGTAACTTTCTTTTAGTTTTGGTCGTGGTGGCGGCTGTTGCCTTCGACCTGATGAACGGCTTTCACGACGGCTGCAACGCCGTCTCCACTGTTATCTATACCAAGGCGCTCAAGCCGCGTACCGCCATCTTCATGTCCGCCTGTTTCAACTTCATCGGCCCCTTCCTGGGCATCAAGGTCGCGGAGACCATCGCCGGCGTCATCGACTTCGGCAAAGCCGACGGCAACACCATGGCGCGCCTGGTGATAGCGGCGCTGGTGGGCGCCTTCCTCTGGGACCTGCTCACCTGGTTATGGGGGCTGCCGGTCAGCTCATCCCATGCCCTGGTTGGCGGGCTGATCGGGGCGGCGCTGGTAGCTCTGGGCTCGGAGGGGGTGAACTGGCACAAGGCGGCGCTGGTGATGGCGGCGCTGCTTCTGTCACCGCTGCTGGGCATGACCGCCGGCGGCCTGCTGATGATGGCCTCGCGCCGCATACTGAGGGCCATGCGGCTGGATATCGAGCAGGCGGACGGTTTCTACCGCAAGATGCAGATATTCTCCTCCGCTTTCGTCTCCTTTACCCACGGCTCTAACGATGCCACCAAGGTGATGGGCATCATCGCCCTGTTCCTGACCGCCTTCTATGGCTGGGACGAGGTTCACGTACCTATCTGGGTGATCATCGTCTGCGCCGGCGCCATGGCCCTGGGGACCTATCTGAGCGTTATGTCCTTCCGCCTGATCCGGACGCTGGGCGAAGGCATAACCAAGCTGCATCCGGTGCATGGCTTCTCGGCGGAGACCGGCGCGGCCATGATTATCTTCTCGGCATCGCGGCTGGGGCTGCCGGTGTCCACCACTCATGTAGTGACCTCCTCGGTCACCGGTACCGGCATGGCGTCGGGTATCCGGGATGTGGGCTGGCGCACCTTCCGTGATATACTTCTGGCCTGGATTGTGACCTTGCCTTTTTGCGCGGTAGCCGCGGCGGCTACCTACTATGTACTGCTAACCTTTACCAGGTAGGTGATGCATGGGAGTCTGGAGCAGAATAAAGGATTCGATGACCGGCGCCGGCGTGGAGGGCACGGTCAGGGACCTGGGCAAGGCCAGCGAGCAGCGGACCCTGGATCAGGTCCTGGAGATGGTGGATCTGGTGGTGGCCATCACCGAGAAGCTGCACGATGTAGTCAAGTTCTACTGCGCCGATGCCTATGAAGCCATGGACAAGGCCGCGGGAGAGCTGGACGCCATGGAGAGCAGTTGCGACAACATGCGGCGCGACATCCTCGGCAGCCTGTACAGTTCCGGGTTCTTCCCCATCAGCCGCGTCGATCTGCTGAGGCTGGTGAACGGGCTGGACCATATAGCCAACTACGCCACCGGTGCCGGCGACCGCATCGCCATGCGCCGCTTCGAACTGCCTCCGGAGCTGAACCAGTTGCTGGAGGAGATGTCTGAAACGGACCTGAAGGCGGTGCGTATGCTGCGTGATGTCATCCTCAAGATGCAGCCGAGCATGCGTGATGCCATGGAGGCGTCTGAGGAAGTGGACCGTATCGAGGGCGAGGTCGACGATTATTACGTGAAGATCTACGCCATCCTGTTCGAGATGGACATCGACTTCAAGACCTTCCACCAGCTGAAGGCCATTATCGAGCGGCTGGAAGAGCTGGCGGACCAGGCGGCGTACTGCGCCGAGACCATCAGGTTGATAGCCATCAGGCATCTGGAGATATCCTAAGCACCGCAGATGAGGATATGGACCGGTTGCCTGACCGAACAGGGGACTGTCTTGCCAGAACCGGATACCCGTCCAACCCCCTTGCAGAAGATGCGCTTGAGCGGCGTATCGCCGGACCGGGCCCTGGGCCAGAACTTCCTCATCGACCCCAATATCGTCGATGTGATCGAACGGACCGCCGCCCTGGGGCCTGACGATGTCGTCCTGGAGGTGGGGCCGGGGCTGGGCGTGCTCACGGAGAGACTGGTGCAGCGTTGCGGTAATGTTCACTGTATCGAGCTGGATGCCGCCCTTGCCGGCCTGCTGGCAAAGGAGTTCGGCGGCGCGCGGGGTTTTCACCTGGTGGCCGCCGATGCGCTCAAGCTGGATCTGCGCTTGCTGGAGCCGGCACCACGCAAATTCGTCGCCAATCTTCCCTATAACGTGGCCGTACCCCTGGTGATGAAGAGCCTGGAGGAGCTGCCGGAGCTGGAGATGTGGTGTCTTATGTTGCAGCGGGAGATAGCCGACCGGCTTTTCGCTCTCCCGGGGACCTCCGCCTACGGCGGCACATCGGTGATGGCGCGGCTGTTTGCGGAGAAGATCTCCTCGCGGCCGGTCTCCGGCACCGTTTTTCACCCCCGGCCCCGGGTGCGGTCCAGCCTGCTGGCTTTTCGGCGCAGGCCGGAAGCGGATGTGGGCGGATTCCCGGCGGTGCGGGCGGTGGTGCGGGCCGCCTTCAGCCACCGCCGCAAGACGTTGGCCAACAGCATGGCCGGGGCGGCGGACGGCAGGCTGCCGACGGCATTCACCAGGCTGGACGCGGCCGGTCGCAAACGGACGGCTGTCGCTGCCCTGAGCGGTATGGGGCTGGCGGAAAACACGCGCCCCCAGGATCTGACGCCGGAACAGTACCTGGAGCTGACGGAGTTCCTGGAGGGTGGGGCGGGAGGTTCCGGTGGCTGAGCGGGTGTTAGAGCTCCAGGCTCCGGCCAAGATAAACCTGTGCCTCCATGTGGGACCGCGTCGCGGCGATGGCTTCCATTCCGTCTGTTCGCTGATGGAGAAGGTGTCCCTGTTCGATTCCATCAGGGTAGGCCCTTCCCGGGAGGGTATGCGGGTGAGGGGGATGGATATCCCCCGGGAGGACAATATCGTCAGCAGGGCGGTAGAAGCGCTGGAGCGGGAGACAGGCAAGGTCTTCAGCATAGATATCGAGATAGGGAAAGAGATCCCGATGGCCGCCGGGCTCGCCGGTGGCAGCTCGGACGCAGCGGCGGTGATGAGGGCGGTTGACTGCCTGGCCGGGCTGGGCCTGACCAGCGAGCGCCTGTCGACCGTCGCTGCGGAAGTGGGAGCGGACGTACCCTTCTTTGTTACCGAGGGACCGCAGCTGGCGGCAGGGGCCGGCGAGTTGCTGGAGGCGGCGGATGGCCTTGCCGGATACCATATCGCTCTCGCGGTTCCGGACGCGGAGCTGTCGACGGCCAGGGTCTACCGGCTGTTCGACGAGGCAGGTGGAGTATCCGGGCCGGATTTCCGTCGCCGCTGTATGGAGCTGAAGGCGTCCCTGGGTGAAGCCGGAGGTCTGGACGGGATGGTATCCCTGCTTTACAACGATCTGGAGTCGGTGGCGTCGGCGCTGGTGCCGGAGATCGGTCGAATCAAGGATACCCTGTTGGAGCTGGGAGCGGCCGGGGCCCTGATGAGCGGCAGCGGCCCGTCGGTATTCGGCCTGTTCGCCGCGGCCGGCGAGGCGTCAGCGGCGGCGGCGGCCTTGCGCCGGACCGGCCTTCGCGCCTGGGCGGCGGCGCCCCTGCGGCCGCCGGCCCCCTCAGCCTGAAGCGATAGAGCCCGGCTGCCTCCGCGGTTTCTTATAGGGGAAATCCCCCCGGCCTATGGTCGTTTTCCCCGATAACATTTTTTTCACCGCCGGGTAAGATGTATGTATCGGCTTGGGTTGAGTTGCATACCGGTGGATGGTGAACAGCATTGATATTCAACGGCTGCGTAACAGCCGTAAGTTTTTCAGAGTTGGGTACCCCCACCCTGGCGGGTGAAGTCGGGATGAGTTAGTAGCTCGACTGACTTTACCCGCCACCCGTTTCTCGAGTAGCGTATTGGCCCTCCGGCCCGGCTTGAGTTCCGGCAGGCCCGGGAAGTATTCGCGGGTGAGCGGGAACCGGGAAAAGCGTTACCGGCGGTACGGCTGGAAGAAAAACGGAGTGTGCCCCGCCTGACCGCTGGACACAGGATTAACAAGACGGCCGGCCCCGTGGGGCCGGCCGCACGATTCCCCCCCCCGGCCGCGGGTAAGGGCACTGCTTCCAGCTTGAACTTTTTTCCCTGCTACCTTATACTTTTCAAGCCTTCGTTGGCTGCCCTTGGGGCGTAGCCAAGTGGTAAGGCGGCGGGTTTTGGTCCCGTGATACGGAGGTTCGAATCCTCCCGCCCCAGCCAAATACATGCCCTGGATGAGCGAGGTGTCGCTCCCTTTTTTTGTCTAAGGTCGGGGTGAAGATGGGATATATTCTTTTTCCAGAGGGCTCATAAAGGCCGATTCATGCATTCTGGCTCAGTGGAAGAACCAAAGCGCTCCCTGGCGGTTGTCGTCCTGGCTGCCGGTCTGGGAACGCGTATGAAGTCCAAGACGCCCAAGGTGCTGCACCAGATATGCGGCAAGCCGATGATAACCTGGGTGAGCGAGGCGGTGGCGTCAGTCAATCCCGGACGGACCCTGGTAGTGCTGGGCAGCGGTATCGAGGCGGTGCACCAGTATCTGCCCCAGACAGCCGAGGTCGTGAACCAGGCGGAGCAGCTGGGGACGGGCGACGCGGTGAGGTCCTGCCGGGAGGCGCTGGACGGTTTTGAGGGCAGCATCCTGGTGATGTACGGGGATACTCCCCTGGTAACCGGCGCCGAGCTGGAAGAGCTTTTACAGGAACACGAACAGGGCGAATCCGCCTGTACGTTGATGTCGGTGGAGCTGGCGGACCCTACGCATTACGGCAGGGTGCGACGGGACAGCCAGGGACGGGTTACGGGCATAATCGAGCATCGCGATGCCGGCCCGGAAGAGCTGGCGATCCGCGAGGTGAACGCGGGTGTATATGTTTTCGACGCCGGGCCGCTATGGCAGGCGCTGTCCCGGATAAGCGACGGCAACTCACAGGGAGAGGTATATCTCACCGATGCGGTGGGTATCCTGGTGGCGCACGGCGAACGGGTCAGGGCCCATAAGGTCGATGATGAGACTGTGGTCCTGGGCGTGAACTCGCGGCTCGATCTGGCAGCGGCCGCGGCGATCATGGGGCGGCGCATCCTGGAACGGCATATGCTTGCCGGCGTGACGGTGACGGATCCGGAGAGCACCTATGTGGACGCGGAAGTGAGCATCGGCAGGGATACGGTGATCGAGCCGATGACCGTCCTGTCCGGCTCGACGGCCATCGGCGAGGATTGTGTCATCGGGCCGTCGTCCATAGTCAGCGACACGGTTATCGACGACGGCGTGAGGCTGGTCTGTTCACAGGTGAGCAGCGCCGAGATAGCCGCCGGGTGCAATGTGGGACCGTTCACTTACATACGCCCGGGGACGCGGCTGGAAGCGGGCGCCAAGGCCGGAGCCTTTGTGGAGATCAAGAACAGCCGTATCGGTACAGGTTCCAAGGTACCGCATCTGAGCTATATCGGTGACGCCGAAGTCGGCGATTATACCAATATCGGCGCCGGCAACATTACCGCCAATTATGACGGGATAAACAAGCACCGGACGGAGATAGGCAGTCACGTGCATACCGGCGCCGATACGGTGTTCGTGGCGCCGGTTACCGCCGGAGACGGCTCCATGACCGGCGCCGGCTCAGTGATCACCGACGATATCCCCGGGGGAGATCTGGGCATATCGCGGTCCAGGCAGCGTAACGTGGCTGGATACGCCCGCAGGAAGTTGGAGGGGCGCAGGGGGGGCAAGGATGAAGCGAACCTTGCCGGCAAGACAGACATGGGTGAAGAGGAGAGATCATGACACCAAGCAGCATCCTGACCCAGAACAGCAAAAGGCTCATGCTTTTCAGTGGTCGCAGTAATCTCGACCTGGGCCTGAAGATCGCGGAGCACCTGGGCATCGTACTCGGTGACCTGGAGCTCAAGACCTTCAGCAATCAGGAGATCTACGTGCGTTACAAGGAGAACATCCGCGGCAGCGACATCTTTCTGGTACAGTCCACCAGCCCGCCGGTAAACGACAACCTGATGGAGCTGCTCATCTTGATCCAGGCGGCCCGCCTGGCATCGGCCCGCCGCATAACGGCGGTGATGCCCTGGCTGGGTTACTGCCGTCAGGACAAGAAGAGCGCCGGCCGTGAGCCCATCAGCGCCAAGCTGGTGGCGGACCTGCTACAGACCGCCGGGGCGGACCGGGTCCTGACCATGGATCTCCACCAGGGGCAGGTACAGGGTTTCTTCAATATTCCCGTGGACCACATGACCGCCCTGTCCATCCTCACCAATTATTTCCGAATGTTGCAGGTACCGGCGGATGAGATGGTGGTGGTTTCGCCGGACGTGGGCGGCGTCAAGCGCGCCAAGAAATTCGCGGACAAGCTGGGTACCGACCTGGCCATCCTCACCAAGACCAGGCCGCAGCATAATGTGGCGGAGATAACCCAGGTAATCGGCGATGTGAAGGACAAGGTGGTCGTCATGGTGGACGACATGATCGATACCGCTGGCACCATCGTCCAGGGGGCGAAGACGATGATCGACGATGAGGGCGCGCGCGAGGTCTACGCGACCGCTACCCACCCGGTCCTTTCGGGACCGGCATATGAGCGTCTGGAGGATTCACCGATCAAAGAGGTGGTGGTGACCGACACCCTGCCCTTGAATACGGAGAAAAATACCAGCAAAATAAGGGTTCTGTCAGTTGCGACAGCCCTGTCCGATACGATTCAGAGCGTTTTCCGGGACGAATCGGTCAGCCGGCTGTTCCATGGGGACGACCAGTTATTCTAGAATTTCAGGAGTGAGTCATGAAGACAATTGATTTACAGGTAAAGGAACGCCGGAGCAAAGGCAGCGCCGAAGCGAGGCGTCTCCGGAGAGCAGGCGTGATACCGGGGGTATTCTACGGCAGCGGCAAGGACGCCATCCCCCTGGCGGTGGAGGCCGCAGTGTTGAAGAAGGCTGTGGCCGGCGAGGGCGGCAACGTCATACTCAACCTCTCGTTCGAGGGGAAGGACAAAACCTATCCGGCTATCCTCAAGGATCACCAGAGCGATCCTCTGGACCGGGGCCTGCTGCACGTGGATTTCATGGAGATCAGGATGGATAAGCCTATCGAGGCCTCCGTCCATATCGAACTCACCGGCACGGCTGCCGGCGTGAACGAGGGTGGCGTTATGGACCAGACCCTGCGTGAGGTGCGGGTGCGATGCCTGCCCGCCGACATCCCCGCCGGCATCACCTTCACCGTCGACGAGATGGAGATCGGTGATTCCATCAAGGTCAGCGACCTGGCGCCGCCGGCCGACGTGGAGATCATCGATGAACAGGAGATCGCGGTAGCCAGCGTCATCCCGCCGACCATCCTCAAGGAGGAGCCGACGGAAGCGGAGCTGGAGGAAGCGCTGGAAGAGGGCGAAGAAGCGGGAGCCGCAGAGGGCGAAGAAGGGGCCGAAGAGGCAGAGGGCAAGGCCGGCTCCGAAGCTGCGGAACCGGGACAGGGATAACGACCTGCTATACGGGGCCATATGCATTTAATCGTCGGTTTGGGCAACCCCGGCAGCGAGTACGAGGGTACCAGGCACAACGCCGGGTTCATGGCGGCTGACCGTTTCCGGGTGACCCGTGAACTGGGCAGGACCCGCCGGCGTTACCAGGGGCGATGGTGCGAGGGCAGGGTCTGCGGCCGGGATGTGGCGCTGCTGATGCCCCATACCTATATGAACAACTCCGGCGAGGCGGTCAGGGCTGCCGCTGTTCGCAAGCATATATCCCCGGAAGAAATAATCGTCATCCATGATGACATGGATTTCCCCTTCGGTACCGTGCGGGTCCGCGCCGGCGGCGGTACGGGCGGACACAAGGGCCTGGAGAGCATCGCCGCCCTGCTGGGGACCACCGGCTTCGCCCGGGTGCGCATCGGCATCGGGCGTCCGGAAAACCCTTTCATCGCCGCCCGGGACTGGGTGCTTTCAGACATGGGGGTTTCCGGGGACGAGCTGGTGGCCGTGCTGGATACCGCCGCCGACTGCGCCGAGGCCATCATCATCGATGGCATGGAAGCCGCCATGACCCGGTTCAACCGGCGTAACGATGATAAGGTATAGCGCCTCCCGTCTTCTACTTCGTTAAGCTCCAGGTGCCGTGGTTATTTCCTATCTGACAGGTAGTGACAGTTTCAGGTCGCTGGCGCGGGCGCTGCCCGGCGGCAGCGCCCGCGCCTACGCCCCTGCCGCCTTCCAGGGCTACCTGATAGCGGCGCTGGGCCGCGAAGTATGGCCTGCCGAAAGCCTGTTGGTGGTCGCCCCGGGCGCCGCCGAGGCGTCGCGCCTCTCCCAGGACCTGGCGGCGTTCGCCGCCGGTATTCCGGTGTGGCTGCTGCCGCCCCGGGGTGTCATTTACGGCAGCGGCCTGATACCGCCGCAGTTATCAACGGGGCGGCGCCACCGGGCCATGGCGGCCCTGGCCGGCACCGGTCCGGTGATAATCGCCACAGATGTAACGGCGCTGCAGGAAAGGGAGCTGCTTCCAGGGCGCCGGGGTGAGCCGCTGATGGTCAGGAAAGGGGCGGCGCCCGCCTTCCGCCAGGTAATCGACAGGCTGGCGGCGCTGGGTTATGAGCGGGTGGACCAGGTGGAGGAGAGGGGGCAGTTCGCCGTACGCGGCGGCATTATCGATTGTTTCCCCTCCACTGACGCGACGCCGCTCAGAATGGAATACTGGGGTGATGAGCTGGAGGCGCTGCGGCGTTTCTCGCCGTACACCCAGCGTTCCCTGTCCGGCGCGGAGGACGCCGATATCTTTGCCGCGGCCGCACCGGAGGGGGAGGCGCCGGGTGAGGCGTCAACAGAACGGGGACAGCGGCGGCAAGAGGCTGGGACGGGGCTGCTGGCATCGCCGGACTTTACGGCGAAGGTGGTTCTGGTGGATCCGTCTTTCTTCAGCGAAACGGCGGAGGCCCTGTGGGAGGACGCCCGGGAATCACTTGCCGAACAGGCAGGCTGCCGTTACCTGGACCCGGCCCGCGTCCGGCAGCAGCTGAAAAGCAGGGCGGCAGTCACCCTGGAGAGTCTGGCGTCGGGGCAGCCGTATGCTTTTTCTGCATCCGCTTTCAGCCATGTCTCACGGCGCCGTGACGATGCTGGCGACCGGCTGGACCATCTGGTCGCTGACGGTTTTCGTGTGTTTATCCATTTCAGTACCCGGGGAGCGGCTGAACGAGCCGGGCACAAGCTGGCCGGTCACGCTGAGCTGCGTGAGCAGGGCGAACCGGCGCCGTCGCAGCCGGGCGCCTGGCTGATGGCCGCACCGGCACCGGCGGGGTTTGTCAGCAGGGAGCTGAAGCTGGCGGTGATGGGTGAGCGGGCGCTGCTCCGGCCCGGCCGAGCCGCCCGCAGCCGGGCGGCGGTGCGGGGTGGCAAGGGGCTGGCCAGTTTCCGCGAACTGTCGCCCGGTAATTTCATTGTTCACCAGGACCACGGTATCGGTGTGTTCAGATCGGTGGAAACCAAGACGGTATCCGGCGTGACCCGTGATTACCTGCATCTCAGCTACAAGGGCGGCGATGCCCTGTTCGTTCCCCAGGAGCAGGTGCACAAGGTGGCGCGTTACGTGGGGACGCAGGAGAACGCGCCGCCGCTGAACAAGCTGGGCGGAAAGGCCTGGGCCCTAGCGCGGGCAAGGGCTCGCAGCGCCGCGCGGGAGATGGCGGGTGAGTTGTTACAGCTGTATGCCGCCAGGCAGAGCCTGTCGGGCCATGCCTACGAGCCTGATGGGCGGTGGCAGGCACAGCTGGAGGAGGCCTTCCCCTACAGCGAGACGCCGGACCAGGCCGCCGCCATCGAGGACGTCAAGGACGACATGGAGTCACCACACCCCATGGACCGCCTCATCTGCGGTGATGTCGGTTTCGGCAAGACCGAGGTAGCCATCCGGGCCGCTTTCAAGGCGGCGTCGCAGGGTAAACAGGTGCTGATGCTGGTGCCGACCACCATCCTGGCGCTGCAGCATTACGAGACTTTCCGTGGCCGTTTCGAGCCCTATCCGGTGGTGGTGGAGATGATCTCCCGCTTTCGCAGCCAGGCGGAGGGCCGTCGTATCGCGGCATCGTTCCGCGAGGGGAAGATAGACGTTATCATCGGCACCCACCGGCTGCTCTCCAGCGATATAATCCCCCACGACCTGGGCCTGGTTATCGTCGACGAGGAGCAGCGCTTTGGTGTGGCGCAGAAGGAGCGGCTGCGACAGCTGCGTCTCAAGGTGGATGTGCTCAGCATGACGGCGACGCCGATCCCGCGTACCATGCAGATGTCACTCTCCGGTGTCAGGGACATCAGCGTGATCGAGACGCCGCCGGCGGGCCGGAACCCCATCAGGACCTTTGTCGGTGAATATGACGATGAGCTGGTGACCCAGGCGGTCATCCGTGAGGTGGAACGCGGCGGCCAGGTCTTCTTCCTGCACAACCGGGTGGA
Organism: bacterium BMS3Abin01; assembly: GCA_002897715.1. GTDB lineage: Bacteria > Actinomycetota > Thermoleophilia > BMS3ABIN01 > BMS3ABIN01 > BMS3ABIN01. Next base: position 60,341 of record BDUA01000049.1, on the reverse strand, counting down.
GAGCATCGGCGCCAAGGCGGACGAGCTCCGGTCGCTGATGCCCCATGTGCGGTTCCTGGTGGCCCACGGCCGCATGCCGGAGAAGGAGCTGGAGGAGGTGATGGCCGCCTTCCTGGACAGGCAGGCGGATGTACTGGTCTGCACCTCCATCATTGAGAGCGGCCTGGATATCTCCGCCGCCAATACGCTTATCATCGACGGCGCCGACGCGCTGGGGCTGGCCCAGCTCTATCAGATACGCGGCCGTATCGGGCGCTCCGACGTCAACGCCCATGCCTACCTGCTGTATCCGCCCTTCACCACCCCCACCCGTGATGCTATCGCCCGGCTGTCGACCCTCAGCGACTACACCGAACTGGGCTCGGGCTTCCGTATCGCCATGCGGGACCTGGAGATCCGTGGCGCCGGCAACCTGCTGGGAGACGAGCAATCGGGACACGTGGCGGCGGTAGGCTTCGACATGTACCTCGACCTGCTCCGGCGGGCGGTGTCCGAATTCAGGAACGAGCTCGAGGAGGAGCAGGTCGCCGCCAGGGTCGATGTAGACGTGGACGCCTACATACCTGAAGATTACATACCGTTTGAAGCGGCAAGGATCGATGCCCACCATCGCATCGCCGCCGCCCGGGGCCGGCAGGAACTGGATCATATAGCCACCGAGCTCCGGGACCGTTTCGGTCCCTTGCCCCCGGTGGTGGAGAACCTGCTTGCCATGCAGGAGGTACGCCTCGCCGCCGGCGCTCTGGGAGCGATGTCGCTGGTCTGGCGCCGGGGCCGTCTGGAGCTGGCGGGGCTGAAGCTGGATTCCGCCCAGCGAAAGGGTCTGGAACAGACGGGGCTGAGGTTCGCCTACCATCCCCTCAGGGCCATACTGGTGATCTGGCCGGATGACGGCGATGCCGGCCTGCCTGTCATTCAGCGAATCCTGGATGGTATAATAAAAAGTCTTCTGCTTAAGAAGACGGGTTAATTCAAATGAAAGAGGTTATTGATGTTTAAAAGGTTATTGATAGCGACGTTTATCCTGGCTCTGTTGCCGGTGTGGGCCGGTTGCGGTGGTCTGCCGCAGAGCGCCGTGGCCGAGGTCAACGGCAAGGTGATCACCAGAGAGGACCTGGATAAGGCCACACAGGAGTACAAACAGCAGTTCGGTGATCAGGGCATGCCGGCTGAGGGAACGGAAGCGTACAAGGATTTCCAGAAGGAACTGGTGTCACGCCTGGTCGATGAACAGATCCTCTGGATGGAGGCTGAGAAGATGGATCTGAACGTCACCGATCAGGAGATAGAGGATCAGATCAATACGGCTACAAACCAGGCGGGCGGCGAGGAACAGCTGCAGAAGACCCTGGATGACAACAACATGACCATGGAGAGCTTCAAGGAAAGTATCCGCAAGAGCCTGCTCTTCCAGAAGATCTACCCGGAAGTAACCAAGGATGCCCCGGAGATAACCGATGAGGAAGCCAGGGCGTATTATGACGCTAACCCGGACCAGTTCCAGCAGCCGGAGATGCGCAAGGTCAGCCACATACTGGTGGCGACGCCGGAGGAAGCGCAAGCGGTGAAAGCCAGGCTGGATGCTGGTGAGGATTTCGCCACGGTGGCGAAAGAGGTCTCTACTGACCCCGGCAGCAAGGACAAGGGCGGTTCCCTGGGCGAGGTCCCCAGTGAGAACAGCGGTTTCGTACCCGAGTTCGAACAGGCCATGGACCAGTTGCAGGCTGGTGAGACCTCCGACCCGGTCCAGACCCAGTTCGGTTTTCATATCATCCGGGTGGAGAGTATCACGCCGCCCGGCGTCCAGAGCTTCGAAGAAGTGCTCGATGACCTGAAGATGGGTCTTATGCTGGAAGCCCAGCGGAAGATATTCGACGCGTGGCTGGAGGACGTCAGGGGCAATTACGACATCACCTACGCTGATGAGTTCAAGCCCGATGATTCCACGACTGCGACCCAGACACCGACGGCGGCGGAATAGCGGCGTGCGACCGGGGCCGCCGGGTCCGGAAAGGAACGCCGTTCCGGCCCCCGGCAGGGCCCGGCCGGGCCTGACGGCAGAGGTGGGGCCTTGACCGCCGGCGGGCCGGAGGAACGTGGGGAGTTGGCCGCCGACCTGCTGGAGCTGGACCGGGTGGTCAGGGTGCTGCGGCGCGAGTGCCCCTGGGACCGGCAGCAGAGTTTCGAGGATGTCGTCACTTATACCCTGGAAGAGACCTACGAGCTCATCGATGCCGCCCATGGCGGCCGGGGCGAACAGGCATCGGGTGAGCTGGGAGACCTGCTATTCCACATCTTTTTCCTCTCGCTTCTGGCTGAGGAGAACGGCTGGGGCGACCTGGGGACGGTCACCCGCTCCATAACCGGGAAGCTGGTGCGGCGCCATCCGCATGTGTTCGGCGAAGACCAGGTCAGGGATGCGGCCGAGGTCATCCGCAGATGGGAGGGTATCAAGCGGCAGGAGGAAGGCCGTCAGGGCATCTTCCACGATCTTCCCGCGACCCTGCCTTCACCCCTCCATGCCCAGCGTGTGCAGCTCAGGGCGGCGGCGGTGGGTTTCGACTGGGATAAGGCAGAGCCGGTGTTCGACAAGATCCAGGAAGAGATAGAAGAGCTTAAGCAGGCCCTGCGGGCCGAAGAGGGGCAGCAGCCGCCGGAAAAGCGGCGGGGGCCGGAGACGCCGGCCTACCAGGAGGTGGGCGATATCCTGTTCGCCGTCGTCAATATGGCGCGCCAACTCCACATCGACCCGGAGCTGGCGCTGAGGAGCGCCTCGGGCCGCTTCCGGGAGCGGGTGGAGCGGGCCGCCGGCCTGGCTGAGGCCGAGGGTAAAGATTTCACCGGTTTGCCACTGGAAAGCCAGGAAGAATATTATCAACGAGCCAAAAGATAGTCCTACAGGAGGTCTTGTCCCATGCCCATCATAGTCGATGTCTACGGTCGTCAGATCCTCGATTCACGCGGAAACCCCACCGTGGAGGTGGAAGTGGAGCTGAGCGATGGCGCCAGCGGGCGCGCCGCCGTACCCTCCGGCGCATCCACCGGCGCTTTCGAGGCGGTGGAGCTCAGGGACGACGACCGGAAGGTCTTTGCCGGCAAGGGAGTGCTGCAGGCGGTGGAAAACGTCAACGGTCCCATAGCCGAAGAGGTGGTTGGGATCGAAGGGAGCGACCAGCGAGAGCTGGATGAGACGCTCATCGCTCTGGACGGCACCGACAACAAGAGCAAGCTGGGGGCCAACGCCATCCTGGGCGTGTCGCTGGCTGTAGCCAAGGCGGCCGCAGACAGCTGCCATCTGCCGCTATACCAGTATCTGGGCGGCGTCAATGCGCACGTGATGCCCACGCCGATGATGAATATCCTCAACGGCGGCGAGCACGCGGATAATAATGTGGATATCCAGGAGTTCATGGTGGTGCCGGTGGGGGCAGACAGTTTCGCGGCAGCGTTACAGATGGGCTCGGAGGTTTATCACAGCCTCAAATCCGTGCTTAAGGACGCGGGTCTCAGCACCAGCGTCGGCGACGAAGGTGGCTTCGCGCCCGACCTGGGCTCCAACAGTGAGGCCATCGAGTATATCCTCAAGGCGGTGGAAAAGGCCGGCTACCGGCCGGGAGAGGATATCGCTATCGCCCTGGATCCGGCCGCCACTGAGTTCTTTCGGGACGGGGAATATATCCTTGCCGGCGAGGGCCGCACCCTTATGCCGGGAGAACTGGTCGATTATTATGCCCACCTGGTTGAAGAGTATCCCATAATCTCTATCGAGGACGGCATGGCGGAGGAGGACTGGGAGGGCTGGGCTCGCATCACGGAGGAACTTGCCGGCAGGATCCAGCTGGTGGGCGACGATCTGTTCGTCACCAATACCAGCCGCCTGAATAGAGGAATCAGAGAGAATATAGCCAATTCTATCCTCATAAAAGTGAACCAGATCGGCACGCTTTCGGAGACCCTGGACGCGATGGCCATGGCGGCACAGGCTGGTTACACCTCGGTGATCTCCCACAGGTCGGGAGAGACAGAGGACACTACCATCGCCGATATCGCCGTCGCTACCAATGCCGGACAGATCAAGGCCGGGGCTCCATCCCGTACCGAACGGGTCGCTAAATACAACCAATTGTTGCGCATTGAGGAGCAGCTGGGCGATGTGGCCCGTTATCGCGGCGGGTCTGTTTTCGCCAAAGCCTAGCCAGCCCTGGCGCTGAGGCTCAGCGGCCGTCCGGCCGCGGTCCCGGCTTCCGGGGAGCTCCGAGGAACCGGAGGCCGAGGTTGTTAAAAGACGGACGCTGCCACGTGCCATCACCTGCCGTTTCCCCGGAAGGCATCCTCTCTTCCAGGCAACCCATGAAAGCCTGGCGCAACCACGGGCAAACAGCATGCTTGAGCGAGGAGGTGAGATATGGTGGGCAGCAACCTGATTGAAGTGACTGACGCCGAATTCGATGCTGAAGTCCTTCAGTCGGATATTCCGGTGCTGGTCGATTTCTGGGCTGACTGGTGTGCGCCCTGTCGCATGGTGGGACCGGTAATCGCCCAGTTGGCGGAGGAGCGGGTGGGAGAGCTGAAGGTTGCCAAGCTGAACGTGGATCAGAACCGTGAGACAGCCGCGAAGTACAAGATTCTCAGTATCCCTACGGTGATTCTTTTCAGGGACGGGAAGATCGACAGGCAGGTAGTGGGGGCGCTTCCGAAGGAGTCCCTGGTCAGGGAGCTGGGATTGTGATGGCAGGTTACGGCGATACGCCATTTCCGGGCTTCCCGGGGGGAAGGGTTTCCGGGGGAACGGGCGTGGCTACGCCCCGCCCGTTCTGTTATTCCTGATACACTATTTATGGCATGCAATGCGTTAATCACCCAGAAGTAGATACCCGAGTGTCCTGCAGCGCCTGTGGCGATCCCATCTGCCCTGAATGCATGGTCTATACCGCTGTGGGCGCCAAGTGTCCCCGATGTGTCCGCCTGCCCAAATCGGCGCTGGTAACCCTCAAGCCGGGCAGGATGGTGCTGGCCGTCATGGCCGGACTGGGGGCGGCTGCCGTGGGTGGATATCTGTTCGGCGTGGCGGTCAACATGATAGGCTTCTTCTCCATCATCTTCGCCTACCTGCTGGGTTACGCTGTGGGGGAGGCGGTCTCCTGGGGGAGCGGGCGCTATCGTTCCCGGGGGATGGCGATATGGGCCTCGGTCTGCGCGGCTCTGGCGGTGTTGCTTCCCTTCATGCTCCTGGGATTGCGGGGCGGCGGGTTCAGCTATGCGGCGATCAATTATATCCTGGCGAGCGGCGGTATCTGGAAGTACATCTGGATTGCGGCGGCTGCTTACGGCGCCTGGCGGCGCAACGCCTGACCTTCGGCCCGGCCCGGAAGGACCCCGGGTCTTCAGTCCCCAGCTATCTCCTCAGCCCAGAGGATATCCACCGTTTCGATATTGAGTACGATGAACGGTGTCTCCTCCAGCAGCTTGCTGTTCTGGATGCTGTAGATCTTTACCTTGGACAGGGTCATGCGTTGCCCGGGGAAATTATGGATCAGGTCTGAGGGCCGCCGGTCGCTGGACCGGGCGCTGACATTCAGATGGAGCTGTCCGGTGATCTTCAGGTTGGCGGTATAGGCACTGATGCCCAGTATGATATTGGAGGTATCGATGGCGATGCCTTTCCGGGGGTCCCGAGGGTTATCGTTCATCTCTTCCTGCCGCGAAGAGGTATTATTTACCGGTTGACTTTTTCTCTTTTACGGTCCAGCTTGCCGTCCCGCATCTCCCACTTGCCACAGCGGCCGCCCCAGCGCGCCAGCGTCTTGCCGTCCACCTTGATACGTACGACCTCGCAGGTATTGGAACAGCCATTGCAGGCGAAAGATGAAGTCCGGTAATCCAGGTCGGTGATCTCGAACCCCTTGAAGCCGGTCTTCCCCGGCTCCAGCTCCAGTTCCATGGCCAGGATGGCGCTGCCGATGGCGCCCATGACATTGTGATGGGCGGGAACGACCACCTCGGTCTCCAGCGCGTCCTCGAAGGCGCGCTTCATGCCCGCGTTGGCCGCCACACCTCCCTGGAAAACGATGGGCGGGTTGAAACTCTTGCCCTTGGACAGGTTGTTGATGTAATTGCGCACCAGGGCGTGGCAGAGGCCGTAGATGATATCCTCCACGGCGATACCCACCTGCTGCTTGTGGATCATGTCCGACTCGGCGAATACCGAGCAGCGGCCGGCTATATGAGCCGGGACCTCCGAGGAGATGGCGTAGTCGCCGAACTCCTCGATGGGTATGCCCAGCCGAGCCGACTGGTGGTCGAGGAAGGAGCCAGTCCCGGCGGCACATACGGAATTCATGGCGAAATCAGTGACTATGCCGTTGTCGAGGATGATGAGCTTGGAGTCCTGGCCGCCGATCTCCAGCACCGTGCTGACATCGGGCACTACCTGCGATGCCGCCACGGCGTGGGCGGTGATCTCGTTCTTGACCACATCGGCGCCGGTGATCACCCCGGTAAGATGACGGGCGCTGCCGGTGGCGCCGGCGGCCACGACCTCCACCGGGCAGGGGAGCTCGGCCACCAGTTCGGCCAGGCCTTTCTGCACCGCCCGGATGGGTTGCCCCTGGGTGCGGCGGTATATGGCCGCCAGCACGCCGGCGTGTTCGTCGAGGATGACCAGGTTGGTACTGACCGATCCTACGTCAATGCCCAGGTACCCTTTCCTTAAGCTGTCGTTCAAGTCCGCTCCTTTATCACTCTGAGATATTACGCCCGCAGGGCGCCGGCCTTGCTCCGCCGGCGCGCAGCCAGCAGGTCAAGGAAAGCCTCCACCCTGGTTATCACGCCGGCGCGACCGGTCTGCTCATCGAAGGCCAGGGTCAATACCGGTATGTCGTGTTCCTGCTGCACACGGGGGATGATGCTGGTGGCGATGTTCTCCGGCATGCAGCCGAAAGGCAGCAACTGGATGATACCATCAAAGCCGCGTTCGGCGAACATGACGATGGAGCCGATGGTCTCGCGACCTTCGCCGCCCACGTTCTGGTCGAGGAACGGTTCCGCTTTTTTCTCGATATCCTTCTTGGGATAACCGTAGATGATATTGTCGCGGTTGGGGGCGATCCAGTCGGTTACCCATACGCTCCGCTCCAGGTACACATCCATGTGGCCCAGGGTCTCCTCCAGGCCGAAGTTGCTGAAGGGCTCCAGCAGCAGGTAGAACTCGCCGACGATGCCGACGCGCATCACTTCCCGGCCGGGGTCCTGTTCGACCGCCTCGATCACGGTCATGGCTTCAGCCGCGGCCGCCTCTATCTCCTCCGGGGTGCGCGGGCGGGAGAGTATCTCCTCCGCCTGTCGCAGCGTCCTGCTGGTGTCACCCAGGTTCACCTCGTAGGCCCGCAGCTGCAGCGCCCGCTTGTACAGCCGGTCGAAGGCGCGCGCCTTGGAGAAGGAAACCTTGAGCATCTTCCACAGCTTGCGGATGCTCAGGCCCGGTGACAGCGCTTCGAAGGTCTTGTAGAAAGCCCAGGCGCCGTCATTGAACGGCTCCAGCATCATGAATTTGAAATCGTAGCCCAGGTCACGCAGGATGCGTTCCTCGACGATACCGTAGTAACCGAAGCGGCAGGGTCCGTGGCCGCCGGCCATTATCAGCGTATCGGCGCCCGCCTCCATGGCCTCGATGAAGTTGCCTATGTTTATCTTCAGCGGCAGACAGGCGAATTCGGGGCTGTGCTGGGCGCCTATCTGCAGGGTCCGGGTGCTGGATGCCGGCGGCCTGATGTAATCCACACCCAGACGCCCGAAGAGATCATCGAGCATGAAGTGCAGGTTTCCCATCTGTGGTGTAGTTACCTTCATCAGCTTAACCCGCCGGTCCGCCCGGTCACGCCGCGGCTGTCTTTTTCTTGCGCATCAACATGTCCAGGAAGGCCTCGATACGGGTTATCAGCCCCGCCTCCCCGCTGTGTTCGTCGATGATGAGCGACATCAGCGGCACATCGTGGATACGGGCGCGGTGTTCGATGAGCACCTGGATCATGGAATCGGGGCCACAGGCAAAAGCCAGCACGTAGACCACGCCGTCGACCGCTTTGTTCTCGGTCCAGAGATTGATGGCGCCCATGATCTCCTTCTCGTAGCTCCAGTACAGCTGTTTGGGTACGTCGGTGGCCGCCTGCATCAGCTCGTGGTGTTCCGTCATCTCCGGCAGCACCAGTTCGGCGCCCATCTCCTCCAGGCGGGCGACCAGGTTCTGGGTGATGTAACCGTCGTAGATGTTATAAGGGTGACCCAGGAGGCCGATGCGCTTGCGCTGCTCCGCCGGTGGGCGCGAGCGCGGTACATTGAAACGGCTGTTGGGCAACAGGTCGAGGGGTTTCTTGCCGCCGACCAGTCCTGCCTGGTAACTCCGCTGGGCCAGGCGGGCGCTCTCCAGCGCCGCCACCGCGTCCAGCTTGCTCCGGCCGAACTGCCTGCGGGCGAAATCGATCAGCTGCCATTTGAACTCGCGTGGTTTCTCCCGCTGGTTCAGTCGCGGTGTAAGCAGCGGCGGCAGACCCAGGGGGCCGGCTACCGCGCCGATCATGTCCGGCAGACCCAGGAACTTGGGGCAGGTGTATGCCCGCTCCTCGACGCTGACCACCCGGGGTACGAAGATGGCGTCGACGCCGTTGTCCCGCAGGGCCATGCAATGGCCGTAAAAGGCCTTTACCGGCACGCACAACTCGTTCTCCGCGACCTCCACGCCGCGGGACAGGATCTTCTTGTTGGTCAGGGGAGAGGTCTCCACCTCTGCGCCCAATCTGGTGAGAAAAGTCTTCCAGAAAGGAAGATACTTGTAATAAAGCAGGGACCTCGGAATTCCTACTCTCATGGCTCCGGACTTTCGTTTGAAGTTAGTACACCATTCTAACCTTAAAGAGGCGCCAGGGTCGAATTCAGGATCGAATCCATCGTCTGGAATCGGGGCATCAGGTCTATGGTTCAGCTGTTGACGGTTAAATCCTTTATCTCCCGGCGGCTGTCGCTGCGGACCTCCTTCAGGGTCAGGCCCTCCCTCAGCAGGAAGATGCTGCCGATACCGACGCCGATGGAACCCTCGATCATCTGCAGGCCGATGGAGAACGCCAGCGCCGTGGCTCCGGGGATGTTGTAGGTGATGGAGAGGGGGATGACCGTGGCCAGCTGGAACACGCCCACGTTCGCCGGCGTCGCCGGCAGGGCGCCGGCCACATTGATCAGGATCAGCAGCAGCAGGGCTCCCAGGATCCCCACGTGGTCCAGGTGGAAGGCCAACAGTGAGAAATAGATGGCCATAAGCTGGGCGATCCAGGAGGCCATGGTGGAGCAGAACACGGCCAGGACCCGGATGGGGCTTCTCAGCATACGCTGGCCCTCGCTGAAGCGGGCGATGATGCCGTAAAGGCGCATTAGCAGCCTTCTCCAGGCAGGATGATGTTCACGATGCCGGGCCGCCGCCGCCTCGGACCCCTGCCGCAGCCTCTTGCGGTTGATCTCCAGCATCACCAGGACGGCGGCGAAGAACAGGGAAAGCACCATCAGGACCATGGCGCCCTTGTCCGCCCAGCCGGGCAGGTCCATGTGGATGATGCCGTAGACGACTATCAGGCCCATGACGACCCCATCGAACACGCGCTCCAGCACGATGGTGCCGAAAGCGGTGGAGCGGGAGATGGGTTGTTCCCTGAGCGCCTGGCGCCGGCTGATCACCAGGGCCCGGGCGATCTCTCCCAGGCGGGCGGGCACCATGGCGTTTACCAGGAAACCGATCATCAGTGCCGAGGTCAGGTCCCGCCAGCGGCCGCTTATGCCCTGGAAGCTGTAGTCGAAGATCAGTTTCCAGCTGGTGACCTTGAGCATGATGGAGGCGAAGTTGGCCAGGACCGCCAGTGCCACAAACGACCACGCCACTCCGAGGAAAGCCCGGCTGAACTCATGAAAATCGATGCTGGTGAGAATGAAGAAGGCCAGCCCCGCCAGCGCCAGGATGGTGAGCCAGTAGCGGCGGACCAGCTGGAATATGCGACGCATGGCCGAACCGCGCAGGGCCAGGCTGATGCTCATGACCGCAGGGCCAGCGCCCGCTTCCCGGCGGAGGCCGTCCTGCCCAGGGCAGCGCTCATATCCGCCCCCGTTGCCTCACCCAGCAGCCTGGCGTAATAGCTCTCCACCTGTTTTCCCACCAGGTCCCAGGAAAACCGTTCGATGACGGTCCGCCTGCCGGCCTCACCCATCATGCGCCGTCTCAGGGGATCTCGCAACAGGTCCAGCAGAACTGTGGCGAAGTCTTGCGGCGACCCGCCCGGCACCAGGGTGCCCTGGAGACCGTCCTCCATCACCAGGCGGTAGCCGTTGATGTCCGAGGCGACGATGGGTGCGGCTGCCGCCATGGCCTCCAGCAGCACCACTCCGAAAGAGGCCTTGGTGCAGGGGGTGCAGAAGATATCGGCGGCCGCGTAATAGGATGGCCTGCCGCCGTTGACCAGTCCGGTGAAATGGACATCCCCGGCCAGGTCCCTGCTCACCAGGGAGCGGTAATAGGGCCTGAGCGGGCCGTCGCCCACGACGATCAGGCGGCAGCCGGCGAAACTCTGTTTAACGATACGGAAAGCCTCCAGCATGGTCTTGAGGCCGTTGCGGGGGTCGAAGCGTCCGACGAACAGGATATTGAGCTTGCCGTCGTCGAACCGGGCCGGTATCTCCTCCTGCGGATGGAAGTATTCCGGATCCACCCCGTTGGGAATGACCTGGTAGTCGGCATCGAAATAACGGGACAGGGCCTCCACGCAGGCACCGGAAACCACTATCCTGCCGTCCATCTGCTCCATTACCGCCGCCAGCTTCTTCTGAAAGATGCGGAACCCCTGGCTGTGGTTGAAGTAAGTATGAAATGTGCCTACGGTCACCGGGGCATCGGAGTTCATCATGGCCACCAGCGGCAGGATGGGTGTCAGGGGCGAATGGGCATGGATAACATCGAACCGCTCCCGCTTGAAGAAGGCACGCAGGTCCGATGACAGGCGTCTGCTCAGGGTCACCCGGGCGAAAGATCCGTTGGAGTAGATGGGCATCCCCCGGCCGAAGCGGACCACGCGGAAATTCACCGGTGCGTCGGGATAGTGGTCGTTCCGGCGCGGCCGCAGGTTGTGGGTGATAACCGTGACGTCGTGGCCCCGCCTGTCCAGAGTGCGGGCGAGGTTGTGGACGTGCTCGGTAATGCCGCCGAGCAGGGGATAATAATACTCAGATACCAGGGCGATTTTCATAGGCCAGTTTGTTTGCAACCCCCGTACGGCGTCTAATGCGTCATGTCAGGTTGCCGAATATCGATGAAATCATACTAAAAAGGGGTATGGTTTGCCAGATATGCCGGGGCGGGGCCGGTATGCTGGCAGCTCCGCCGCCACAAAAGCATCGTGGCGATGCTATAATCATAAACTGCACTCTCCGTGCAATAGAATATGGAGCGTAGTATCATTTTTTCGTAACCGCCCCGGCAAGTAAATCATCGATGGCGTAGAAGATGGCTGAAAAAGGAGAATCAGGTTGCCGATCTATGAATACCGGTGCCTTAAATGCGGGCATCAGTTTGAAAAGTTGCAGAACATCTCAGACGATGCGGTCAAACGTTGTGAGAAATGCGGCGAACAGGTAACGCGGCTGTTTCATCCGGTGGCGGTGCACTTCAAAGGCAGCGGTTTCTATACCACGGACTATGGCAAACGTTCCCGGAGCCAGGAGAAACCAGGAGAGGCTACTTCCGGCAAGAAGGAAAAGAAGAAGAGCGGCAAGTCTTCCGGCGACAAGCCGGGGGATTGACAGGGGCCGGTACCCGGGGGCGGGACGCGATCGCCCTAAGCCAGGCCGGACCCCATCGGCAGACACCTCTTGAAGATATTGATCACCAATGACGATGGTATCTCCTCGCCGGGGCTGTTCGCGGCCAAGCAGGCGATGGAATCCCGCGGCGAGGTGGCGGTCATCGCCCCGGACCGGAACTGCAGCGCCATCGGCAGGGGGATAACCATCGGCAGGTCGCTCAGGGTGGTGGAGACGGCCTTTCCTGATGGCAGCAGCGGCTTTGCCGTGGACGGCACCCCGGTGGACTGCGTACGCCTGGCGGCGCTGGGCTTCTTGCAATGGCAGCCCGATATCGTTATCTCCGGCATCAATCTCGGGCCCAACCTGGGCGACGATATCACCTACTCCGGCACCGTGGCGGCGGCCTTCGAGGGTGTGATGCTGGGTATCCCCGCCATAGCCATCTCCATCGAGGGCGGCGACAGCTACAATTTCGAACCGGTGGCGCGCTTCACCGCCGGCATCGCCGGCATGATCCGGCAGAACCACCTTCCCGGCACCATCCTGCTGAACATCAACTCGCCCAACCTGCCCGCCGCGGAGCTGCAGGGCGCCGAGGTCACGCGCCTGGGCAAGCGCATCTACCGGGATACGCTGGTGGAGGAGCCGGCGGCAGACGGCGACGGCGGTGGGAGAAGCTACACCATCTATGGGGACGACCCTTCCTACCATGAGGAGGAGGGTACGGACTTCCACGCCCTCAACCAGCGGAAGATCTCGGTGACGCCCATCCATTTCGCCCTGACCAATCTCACCGGCATGGAGATAATCCGCAGCTGGGACCTGGATCGTCTGGCGAGAGAGGCTTAGGGGCCGGGGCAGCCATGGGTCTTGTCAGCAAATGCTTCTCCGGCTTCCTCTTCGACCTGGACGGTACGGTCATCGATACCATCGAGCTCATCAGCCGCTCCTTCCGCCATGCTTCCAGGGTGATGCTGGGTGAGGTGCTGCCGGACGAAGTGCTGCTGGCCAACGTGGGACAGCCGCTGATTAAGCAGATGGAGGTACTGGGCGGCGAACGTGCCGGTGAGTGGTACGAGACCTACCGGGAATTCAACCACCGGAAACACGATGAATTTATCCGGCCCTACCAGGGTGTGGAGGCGGTGCTGGCGGAGCTGAGACGGCGGGGCGCCGGCCTGGCGGTGGTGACCTCCAAGAGCCGGGAGACGGTGGACATGGCTTTCCGCTGCATCCCCATCGAGGGCTACTTCGACACGGTGGTGACCGCTGATGACACCGACCGTCACAAACCCGACCCCCAGCCGGTGCAGTTGGCCATGAGGCGGCTGGACCTGCTCACGGACGAATCGGTTTACATCGGCGACAGCCCCTTTGACATCGAGGCGGGACACGCCGCCTGCGTGGCTACGGCCGCCGTGGGCTGGGGCCTGTTTACGCCGGTGCGGCTCAAGGAGATGGAGCCGGACTTCTACTTCGAGGAGCCGGATGAGATACTACAGCTGTGTCCTCCGGGCCGCGAACCGAAATAGACACGGAGAAACAGATGGAAAACAAGGGAACGGTTTATCTTATCGGCGCTGGACCGGGTGACCCGGGGCTGTTCACTCTCAAGGGGGTGGAGTGCATCAAGCGGGCCGACGTGGTGGTCTACGATTACCTGGCCAGCAGACAGTTGCTGGAATACTCACCGCCGGAAGCGGAACTGGTCTACGTAGGCAAGAAGGGCGGCGACCATACCATGAAGCAGGAGGACATCAGCCGGTTGCTGGTGGAAAAGGGCCTGGCGGGCCTGACCGTGGCGCGGCTCAAGGGCGGTGACTCCTTCATCTTCGGCCGCGGTGGCGAGGAGGCGCTGGCCCTGCATGAGGCCGGCGTGCCCTTCGAAGTCGTGCCGGGCATCTCCTCGGCCTATTCCGTGCCCGCTTACGCCGGCATCCCCGTGACCCACCGGGGATATACCACCGACGTAGCTTTCATCACCGGCCATGAGGACCCCACCAAGGCGGAATCGACCATCAAGTGGGACCGGATATCCACGGGGGTGGGAACGCTGGTATTCCTCATGGGCGTCAAGAACCTTGACAATATCACCGGGAATCTGATGGCCAACGGCAGGCCGCCGGAGACGCCGGTGGCGCTCATCCGCTGGGGTACTACCACCCGGCAGGAGACCATCACCGGCACTCTGGCGGACATCGTCGGCAAGGTGAAGGAGAGCGGTTTCCGGGCGCCGGCGATAACCGTGGTCGGCGAGGTGGTCAGGCTGAGGGAACAGCTGCACTGGTTCGAGGACCGGCCCCTGTTCGGCAAGCGGGTGGTGGTGACCCGCTCCCGCAGCCAGGCCAGTGACCTGGTGCGTTCCCTGGAAGAGCTGGGGGCGGCGCCGGTGGAGTTTCCCACCATCAGGGTCGTGGAACCGGCGGATGGATACCAGGCGCTGGATGCCGCCATCGACAGGATCAGAGCCGACGGCGGGCCCGGGTACGACTGGGTCCTGTTTACCAGTGTCAACGGCGTGGAGAATTTTTTTAAACGGCTGAACCGGGACGGTGACGTGCGTGACCTCAAGGGTATGCGCCTGGGAGCCATCGGTCCGGCGACGGCCGCGGCGCTTCAGCGCCGCGGCCTCAGGCCCGACTTCGTCCCCCCCGAGTACCGCGCCGAGTCGGTGATCGAAGGCATGCTCCAGCTGGGCGTCGAGGGCAGGCGCGTGCTCATCCCCCGGGCGAAGGAGGCCCGCCAGATACTGCCGGAGAAGCTGGCGGCAGCAGGCGCCCGGGTGGAAGTGGTACCGGCCTACGAGACGGTGCTGGACGATACCGGCGCCGATGAGATGCGGGATATGCTCTCGGCTGGCGAAATTGATATCATTACCTTTACCAGTTCATCCACGGTCAAGAATTTTGTAACGCTCCTCGATGGCTTCGACTTATCAGGACTTCCCGCGAGTGTGACCATAGCCTGTATCGGGCCGGTAACCGCCGGGACCGCCCGCGACCTGGGCCTGAGGGTCGACATGGTCGCCGGGGAATACACTATCCCGGGGCTGGTGGAGACACTGGTCGGCGGACAGCGATAACCATCCGGCAACAACAGCAGGCACGAAAAGAGAAAAGCCATGATTGATATCACCCGCCTGTACTGTGACCGCGACACACCGGCGGATTCCCTCCGCTACGGTCACGGACACCAGGGTAAAAAGCAGATGGAGGGTGCGCCGCGCATCCCGCGGCAACCCAAGTCGGCGGCGGAGCGCCGTCCGGTGGTGGCCTGGAATATCAGCCGCACCTGCAACCTCAAGTGTGTACACTGTTATACGGACTCCGAGGCGAAGAAGTACGAGGGAGAGCTGAGCACGGAAGAGGGCAAGGCGCTCATCGATGACCTGGCCGCCTTCGGCATCCCGGCGCTGCTGTTCTCCGGGGGTGAGCCGCTGATGCGCCAGGATCTGTTCGAGCTGGTAGCCCATGCCGTCTCCCTGGGCATCCGGCCCACGCTGTCCACCAACGGCACCCTTATCACCGGTGATGTGGCGCGTCACATCAGGGACCTGGGCTTCACCTATGTGGGCGTCAGCCTGGACGGCATCGACGAGATCAACGACACCTTTCGCGGCAAGGAGGGAGCCTTCGATAAGGCCATGACCGGCTTCCGCAACCTCAAGCAGGTCTCGCAGCGTGTGGGCCTGAGGCTCACGCTTACGCGCCATAACTATCAGGACCTGCACGGCATCTTCGATTTCATCGAGGCTGAGGGTATCGACCGGGCCTGTTTCTACCATCTGGTCTACTCCGGCCGCGGCAAGGAGAGCGACGATCTCACCCATGAGGAGACCCGCGACGCCCTGGATATCATCCTGGAGCGCACCAAGGATATGAACGACCGGGGCCTGGAGAAGGACATCCTCACCGTGGACAACCATGTGGACGGCATCTACCTGTACATGAAGCTGCTGGCGGAGGACCCGGAGCGGGCGGAGTCGGTGATGGACCTGCTCAAGTGGAACGGCGGCGGCCTTTACAGTTCCGGCGTCGGTTTCGGTGACATCGACTTCCAGGGCAACGTCCACCCGGATCAGTTCTGGATGCACTACAGCTTCGGCAACGTGCGCGAGCGCCCTTTCAGCGAGATCTGGATGGATACCTCCGACCCGCTGATGGCCGGTCTCAAGGACCGCCGGAGCCATATCCACGGCCGCTGCGCCGGCTGCAAATGGTTCGATGCCTGCGGCGGCGCCCTCAGGGTGCGTGCCGACCTGGTCTACGGAGACCCCTGGGCACCTGACCCCGCCTGTTATCTGAGCGATGAAGAGATCAGCTGACCGGGGCCGCGGGTCTGCGGGCGGCGGTGCTCCGCCGCCACGGCTGGTGGCCTGGGAGGTCACCCGCAGCTGTAACCTGTCCTGCCGGCACTGTCGCGCCGCAGCTGACAAGGGCCCATACCCGGGCGAGCTTTCCACGGAGAAATGTTTTCAGGTGATCGATGAGATAGCCGAAGTCGGCAGTCCCATCGTCATCCTCACCGGTGGCGACCCCATGCTCAGGGATAACATCTACGAGATAGCCCGCTACGGCAGCGACCGGGGTCTGAAAATGGTGATGTCCCCCTGCGGCACCCTGCTCAATGACAAGAACGCCCGGCGTCTGAAACAGGCGGGCATCGACCGTATCAGCCTCAGCATCGACGGCGCCACGGCCAGGACCCACGACGACTTCCGCCGGGTGGACGGGGCATTCGATGAGGTGATAAAGGGCATCGAGTCAGCGAAACGGGCGGGCATCGAGTTCCAGGTAAACACCACGGTGACCAGGGTCAATATCGACGAGCTGCCGGATATCCTGCAGCTGGCCATCGACCTGGGCGCCGTGGCCTTCCATCCCTTCCTGCTGGTGCCCACCGGCCGCGGCAGGGAGCTGATGGCGCAGGAGCTGTCGCCGGAGCAGTACGAGGAGACGCTCAACTGGGTCTACGACCAGCGGCAACAGGTACCGCTGGATTTCAAACCCACCTGCGCTCCCCATTATTACCGTATCCTCAGGCAGCGGGCGCACGCCGAAGGGAAAAAGGTCACGCCTGAGACCTTCGGCATGGCGGCCCGGGCCAAGGGTTGTCTGGGCGGCCAGGGGTTCTGCTTCATCTCCTACCGGGGAGAGGTTCAGATATGCGGCTTCCTCGATGTAAAATGTGGTGACCTGAAGGAACAGGGATTCGGTGAGGTCTGGCGTGATTCGCCGGTGTTCAGGGAGATGAGAGACCTGGACGGCTACCATGGCCGTTGCGGCTATTGCGAATACCGGCGCTACTGCGGCGGCTGCCGGGCGCGCGCCTTCGAGACCAGCGGCGACTACCTGGCCGAGGAGCCTTATTGCGTATACGAACCCAGGGCCAAGAGTAAATGACCGGCACGGCGGACCGGGGTGACATCCATGGATGAGACAGATAACAGGCTGGTAACGGAGATACAATCAGGATTTCCCGTTACCGGGCGGCCCTACGCGGCCATCGGCGACAAGCTGGGCATCAGTGAGGAGGAGGTCATCGAGCGGCTCAGGGCCATCAAGGAGTCGGGTGAGATCCGGCGCATGGGTGCCTCCTTCGATTCCCGCAAGCTGGGCTATGCCAGCACCCTCTGTGCCGCACATGTGCCGGCGGAGAAGCTGGAGGAGACCGTGGCCGTCATCAACTCCTACATAAATGTAACCCATAACTATGAGCGCAACCATCACTACAATGTATGGTTCACGGTCATCGCTCCCAGCAGGGAGCGCATCGGGGAGATACTGGCGGAGATCGAGGCGCAGGCCGGCATCGATCCCATTATCGACCTGCCGGCGACGCGCCTGTACAAGATACAGGTCGACCTGCCGGTGATAAATGAGTAGACAGCTGACAGCGACGGAGCGGGAGCTGATACGGCAGCTGCAGGCGGACATCCCGTTGACGCCCGAACCCTTTGCCGACATCGGCGCCGCCGTGGGGATGTCCGCGGACCAGGTGCTGGAAAAGGTCGGCCAGTGGATCGAAGACGGCACCATACGCCGGTTCGGCGCCATGGTGCGCCACCAGAAGCTGGGGTATAAAGCCAACGCCATGAGCGCCTGGGATGTGCCCGACGAGCGAGCCGACGAGGTGGGCGAGGCCCTGGCCGCCGCCAGCGAGGTGAGCCATTGTTATCAACGCCCACGTGCTGACGGCTGGAACTACAATCTTTTCGCCATGATACACGGCGCCACTCCGGATGAATGCCATCAGGTCGCCGCGGCTCTGTCCGTCAGGGTAGGGGCAGGCGAATACCGGCTTCTGTTCAGTACCAGGGAGTTCAAAAAGATCAGCATGAGCTATTTCATGGAATAGGGCAACGGCGCCGCTACGGCGCGGGAGGGTGTTATGGTAAAAACATCGCTGCTGTTGATACTGGTCCTGTCCGTTTTCCTGACCGTTTCCGGCTGTGCCCTTACCGGAGCTTCGCCGCCACCGGTTACGCATGCCACCTCGGGCGCCTTTCAGGATTGCCGCGGCTGTCATGAGAAGGGCACCGAAGGGGCGCCGAAAACGGACCATGCCCTCAAGGACGACTGCCTGTCATGCCATCCGGCATCGCCCCAGGAATGAGCGAGGGTGCGCCGGTCGCGCCGGACCGGGCGGGCGCCTGGAACGGAACCGATTGGCTGATAACCGCCACCCTGTTCATAGCCACGGCGCTGTCCCGGCTTCCTTTCCGGACCGGCCTGCTGTACGCATGGGACTCGGTTCTGTACACGCGGGCGATGGATCATTTCGACGTGACCATCCAGCAGCCCCAACCACCGGGTCATATCTTCTACGTGGGGTTTGCCCGGCTGGTGGAACAGTTTACCGGTGACGCCAACGCCGCTATGGTATGGATCAGCCTGCTGGCGTCAGCGGCGGCCGTAGTCGCTCTCTACTGGCTGGGCCGGGCCATGCTGGGCCGCAGCGTGGGCCTGGTCGCGGCCCTGTTCCTGGCCACCAGCCTGAGCTTCTGGGGGCACGGGGAGATAGCCTATCCTTATACACTGCTGGCCTTTCTCAGCGTCTTCCTGGCCGGGGTCATGTACCGGGCCTGGCAGGGAGGCAACGTCTGCGCCTTGCTGTCGGGCCTGTGCCTGGGGCTGGCGGCGGGCTTCCGCCAGGACCTGCTTCCCTTCCTGCTGCCGCTGTGGGCCGGTGGCCTGCTGGGCAAACCCCGCCGGGTACAGGCCGGCTCCGTGGGCCTGCTGGGGCTGGCGGCCGCCTCCTGGTATGTGCCCTCAGCGCTGCTTTCCGGCGGTTTTTCCGCCTACCAGGAGGCTTCTTCTGTGCAAAGCGACTACCTGATGCGGACCTCTTCGGTATTCGGCCAGGGCCTGGAGGCCCTGGCCGTCAACCTGCAGGCGCTGGGCAGATTCCTCCTGTATGCCCTGTCGGCGGCGCTGCCCTTCGCCATCCTGGCGCCGCTGCTCCTGGTCCGGCGCCGCTACCGGGAGCAGCTGGGAAACAGGAAGTTGCTGTTCCTGCTGGTGTGGACCGTGCCCAGCGTCCTGTTCTACATCTTCATCCATATCGGTGAGTTCGGCTACGTGTTCACTTTTCTGCCGGCGGTCCTGCTGATGGCGTCATGGGGGGTCGTGGTGTTGGCACGGGATATGGCGCGCGCGCTTTCATCCCGGAGGTGGCCGCACCGCCGGGAACGCCTCCGGCCGGCCGTGATGGTCGCCTTGGTCCTGCCGGTAATCGTTCTGAACATGCTGCTGTTCCTGGTCCTTACCCCCCACCTGAGCGCTGAGCGGCTGGCGGCCAACGAGGATATCCAGCGGTCGCGCATCGAGACCATCAGGGAATATTTTGATGCCGATTCGACCCTGGTGGTCTCCGTCTTCAATTATCAGCAGGCCAGTTACTACCTTCCCGAGTTTGAGCACTGGTACATAGACCCGGTGACGGCCGGCAGGGAGGTGCTGCAGGTGCCCCAAGGGATAAAATGGGTGGTGCTGTTCGACGAGAGCCTGGAACCCGGCGAAGGGGAGAAAGCAATGAGCTTTCCCCTGGCGCGGAAACAGCGACTTTTCTACCTGGAACCTGTGGAAGGAACCTACCTGATCGTTGACTGGCCGGCGCGGCGGATATATAACAGCAACTCATGGTAAAAGAGCCCTTGTTCACGGGAAAAAAACAGCTTCTAAGGGAATTCCCTGAAAGTGAACCTGTCGGGTTGTGTTTCTATTGACAATAATCGCCCCTGGCTGTAACCTTCATCATCAGGGTAGAATGCGTTGCAGTATTAGCGGACACAAAAGCGGACACTCGAGCGGACGCGGATTGTTGAGAAAACTCCACAGCACAGTTAACGTACGGCGAATTTTATATTAGCGCTTCTTCTGAAGCCACCGCGCAGTAGAACTGCAACCTCCCTTTAGCTACGACGCTTGCTCATTCGCGGCCTGTGGCAACATACAGGCATGCGAAGGAGAGGCGGAGTTGTATGCCCTGGGACCGGGTAACGGTTCCGGAGTGACATTACATAGCGAAAGGAGGTGAAAATCTATGCGAAAGATAGCGATATTGGCTGCACTAGTGCTGTCAGTTGCTTTCATCCTGGCCTTCGCGGCCACGGCCTTCGCCCAGACAAGTCCCCATACCGGCTATGCCGGGACTACCGACTTCTGCGTGGCATGTCATGATGTCCACGAAGCGGCTGGTGACTATGTCCTGACGCGGGAGTCGACGGTGACCGCGGTATGCGGTACCTGCCACGGCGTGTTCGGCGCTTCAGCGCCGGCGACCGTAAGCTGGTCCAGTCCCAAGACGGACTTCGCCGGTGCCGATCCGACCGCCTCCACCAAGCTGGCATATGAGGTGGACATGAGTGCTATGTCCGCCACCCAGATGGACGGGGTCCCGGGCCATAGCCTGGGTGTCATGTATGGCGGTACGGTAGTGAGGAACTCAGATGCCATTCCGGGTAGCAGCGCTACCCTGAAGGTTCTGACCTCAGGTGCTGACGGTGGTCCGATTGAAGGCGGTGGTTTGTATGCGGGGGAGGCGACGACCTCGTTCACCGGGACACAGGGACTGTACTGCGCTTCATGCCATAGCCCGCACGGTACGACCTACGGGCAGGCAATGGGCACAGGTGTGAACCTGCTGTCGGCGAAGCCGAACCACGCAGCTACGGCTGCGACTGATGAACGTACGTTCTGCATCAGCTGCCACGACAAGCGGGATAACGTGGGTGTGGAGAATAACCATCCCTCCTCCATGTGTCTCACCTGTCACGCGAACGATTCGGGAGGAACGAACTCGGACTTCCCGCATACGGGCGCCAATCAGAGGCTCCTGTATCAGGAGCCTGATGGACTGTGTGTACTGTGCCATGTTTCCGGCACGCTGCCCTAAACCGGGCCGGTTGGTAGAAGGTGGAAAGAAGGTAGAACAACGGGAGAGGCGTTCATTGAACGCCTCTCCCAAAAAATCGAGCAGAGGCTCCAAGGAGATCTGAAAGAGATTGCGAAAGCTGGTAGCAGCGTGTGTCCTGGTGGTAGTCGCTTTTACGTTCACGGCCTGCGGCAATGACGAAGCCGTGTCCACGGTGGGAACAGAGACGGCGGCGGCCGCCCACGACCTGGCCCATGATATCCCTTCCGAGCTGGTAGACAGGGTCAATGAAGACGTGGTCGAAGACATGGAGATCATATCTTCAGTGACCGTCGATACCGCTTCTTTCTCCCTGGCGATGACCGGTGAGGCGCTGACGGACATGAACAGGATGGCGGCGGATGACCTGGCCGCCGGGAAATACCGCAAGCGGGACTACCGGGATGTCTCTGTTCTGATCAATGGATATATATCTCCCGTGGTGGAAGCCCGGGTGGAATTCGATGATTACGGCTATTATGTCGACGTCTCTACGGGAGAGGCTCTCGAATCTCCGTCAGGAGAGCGCAAGACGTTCGCCATGGCCCTGGTGGAGGAGGATGGCCAGTGGAAGATCAAGGGCATCTACTCTCCCACCGGCACGGAGACCGCATCGCCGCTGGCGCAATGACGCGCCGGCTGTTGCTGGAATCCACGCTGATGTTGATGCATAATGATTTGTGGTTATTTGACAGGCCGGGGAGCGATTGTGGCATATGCCGGCCGTCAGACGGAGGAGAAAGCAATAGCGTGGGAGGCAGTGCGACTTCCGTGTAGAGGCCGGCGCCAAGCCGGCGTTTTAATGGGTGTTCGGATATGGATGGGATCCCAATCGAGCCGTGCAGGATAAGGACAGCAGGAAAATATTATCCAGCCGCTCAGATGGCTTTGATACCGGCCATGACGCTGTTTCTGGCCGCGATGGTTATTTTATTGCTGGTTGTCAGTGATGACGCTGACGCTCAATCATATACGAGCCCCCATGGGGGGTTCTCCAGTTCGACCCAGTTATGTACGCTTTGCCATACCATACATGAGGCGCCGGGAAACCGGCTGTTGAAGGAAATGCCAGAGTCGACCCTTTGTTTCACATGCCACAACGGAACAGGTTCCGTGTATAACATCCAGGTGCAGATGGATATGGACCCGGCTGCCAACGCCATGCATCCCATCAAAGTCAATCTACCCCATAACCCGGGAATCTATAACTATACGCCGGTGACTACGGCCAACCTGGCTCCCCCGGGCCCCTACGACTGCAGTTTTTGCCACAACCCCCATGGCGACAGCGGCTACGGCAGCCTTCTCAGGTGGCCTTACGACACCAGTGAATATGTTACCTACGGCGGCGGCATGGGCAACGACCCCTACGAGACCTGCTGGAATTGTCACAGCAGTTCCACCATCACCTCCGACATGACTTATTTCCTGCATAGATACCACATTAAAAGAGCCAAGGCGTCCTGTGCCGCCTGTCATTACAGTCCCCACGGGGTCGCCAACTCGGAATTGGTGAGGTTCAACCCGCTTTATGTTGCAGGTTCGACATCCCTGAACAGCGGTCCCACCTATGTGGACAACGGCGACCACAGCGGCAACTGCACGCTCAGCTGCCATGGGGTGGACCATAACCCTTATTCATATTAACAAGCAGGAGGAAGTTCGATGTCTGAACAGACTTTTGTTGCCATGGATAACACGGGAGACAACATGTCCAGACTGATAAACTATTTGATTATCTTCTTGCTCGTGGCCCTGGTGGCCGCGGGGGGGAGCGCCGCTTATATCTATTTCATCAAGGGCGAACCTGTGGATCCGACCCTGGAACGGAGTCTGGAGACCTGGAAGCAGGCGGTGATCGACGACCCCGCTGATGCGCTGGCGCGGGCCAACCTGGGAGCCACCTATCTGGACATGGGCCGTACCAAAGATGCCACCAGGGAGCTGGAAGCGGCGCTGGAGATAGCGCCCGACAGTTTCGCCTATACCTACAAGCTGGGCTTCGCCTACCGGGATAACGGCGATTACGATAAAGCCATAGACATGTTCGTCCGCTCGGCGGAGTTGACTCCCGAGGGCGAGAAATATACGGCGCTCTATGAAGCGGCGGCCACCGCGCGCATGAAGGGCGACATGGAGGCCGCCAAGGGCTACGCCGGCCAGAGCATCGATGATAATGACATGATCTGGAACTCTCATCTGTTGCTGGGTCAGCTCTATGAAGAGGAAGGCGACCTGGAGGGAGCCAGGAAAGAATACCAGGCGGCAGCCAGATTCAACCCCGGCAATGAGGAATTACAGCAGGCGATAGCCAGGGTATCCGGGCAGGGAAATGGATAGCAGCAACGGCGCACAGACTATAAATCCGATCATCAAGGCGGTATTGGTAAATGAGAGATAACAGAATCAAGATAGCGATAGTGGTAATACTCTCGATCGCGCTGATCGCCGTTCTCCTTTTTCTGCTTCGCGGTTGCCGCCAGGATAAGATGGTAGCGGGTGGTGACATCACCTCCGCCACCAGCATCACGGACCTGAAGACACCGCTGGCGGTGGCCGTCGATGCGGATGGCAAGATCTATATCAGTAATACCGGGGCCAGGAAGATCAGCGTGTACAGCAGCAACGGTGACCCGCTCTACGATATCGACAGCGGCCAGGACGACCAGGGCCAGCCCTACCAGTACTATTCACCTTACGGGCTGGCCATAGATGACCAGAACAATAAGCTGTATATAGCCGACTATATGCTCAGGGTTGTGGATAAGGAAGGGAACTTCCTGTACAATATCGTTCCGCCGCCGGAAGCTATCACAGTGGATGAGAGCCAGTCGGCTATACGGCCCAACCAGGTTGCCTTGACTGCGGAGCGTGTCTATGTCACCAGCCGTGACGGCATCTATATATTCGATGCCGCCACCGGCCAGTACATCGAGCATTGGGGGACCAGGGGCCCGGCGGTGGGACAGTATGATTTCCCCAACGGGATCGCCATAGACCAGGATACGGGAAATATCTTCGTGGTGGACGTCAATAACTGGCGGGTGGTCTCATTGACGGAGGACGGCAGGGTCCGCTGGACCATCGGCGGCCAGGGCAACGGTGATTCCAAGAGCCCCTTCAGGTTACCCCGCTCGGTGGCGGTAGGCCCTGACGGTCTGGTATACATAACAGACGCGCCCGACCGTATAGTCGTCCTGGATCAGGACGGCAACCTGGTCGGTATCATCGGTGAACGCGGCACGGAACAGACGCAGATCAATTTCCCCGAGGGGATCTTCATCACGGATGATAACCGGCTGCTGTTTGCCGATCGGGAGAATAACCGGGTACAGGTGTGGCAGCTTACCAATGACCTGTCGGAGCCCGGTATCGCGGAAGTTCAGAAATTCGCGGATGCGACTAAACATTACTGGTTCAAAACCAGCACAGACTAATCGAGCTTCCTGCCGGGCGGGCAGGGGGGTTCACAAGGTCAGCAGGCCGTAAGGGCCGTGGCGCCGGCGTGAGTACGGCGCCGGCCGGCACGTATACGCTTGCGACCAGGGGTACAGGTTGAGCGCGGACAAAGCAGCAGCGATCAAGAAAACAGACAGCAAGGGCTCCTCCGGCAGTATATTCATACCGGCGGTTCTGGCATTGGTGCTGATTGTGCTGAATGTCGTGCTGTCCATCGCTTATTACAACAACCAGGATGTCTATGACCTGCGTTGGGTCCTGGCCATCCTGGACCTATCCATCATCCTCTCCTTTTACGCCATGGCCGGCAAGCGGGTGAGCCACCTCCTGGTTTCCATGAAGCTGGCGCTGACCCTGCTGCTGGTTCTTGCCATCCTTTCCATCATCGGCACTATCCTGCCGCAGGGAGAAAAGGTCATCAACTCCGGCTGGATCGATAACCCTCTCTACAATTTCTACCGCCACCTGGGCCTGTTCGACATGTACCATTCCCGCTGGTTCCTGGCGCTGCTGTTTCTGCTGGCCTTCAATCTGATAGTTTGCATCTACAACCGCCTGCCTACGGCGGTCAAGCATGTCATGCGGCCGCGGATAGACGTCAAGGATATCTTCATCACCAGCCAGCCGCTGTCGGCGGAGATCGATGCGCCGGGCGGGAACACCATGAGCCTGGCCCGAGAAGTCCTGTCCGATCATCATTACCGTATCCGCGAAGGGAACACCGGTTCGGTGATGGCGGAAAAAGGGCGCTTCGCCGGGTTGTACTCGCTGTCCTTCCATTTGAGTTTTCTGCTCATCGGCCTGGGCGCCATCATCATCAGCTTCACGGGCTTCGAGGAGCGGCTGGAGATCCCCGATGGCGCCACGGCGTCGGTGCCGGGCACCGAGTTACAGGTGACCAATCATGGTTTCCAGATGGAGACGGTGGAGGTCAGGGAGAACGACCGCGTCGTCGGCTACAGACCCTCGGTCTATTCCAGCGATCTGGAGCTTTTCGATAACGGCGAATCGGTGGCGAGAAAAACCATCACGGTGAACGATCCCCTGCGCTACGGAGGCATCAACTTCCACCAGGCCAGCTACTACCGCACCGGGCGTGGCTATGTTACTGTTCTCTCTGTTAACAAGTCACCGGGCAAATCGCTTATATATCTGGGTTTCGGGGCGATGATGGGTGGAATAGTCCTGGGCCTGTACTTTCCCCATCGGCGCATCTGGTTCAAGATGGGAGAATCCGGAAAGCTGCTGGTCGGCGGGAGGACCAATCGCGCCAAGATGAGCTTTCAACAGGACTTCGACAACATTATCACTGAGTTGCGGTCGTCAAAGTGACAGGAGGCCATGACAGATGGATCCACTAATCAAGCTCGAAGAGATACTCTTTATAGTCGCGGTAGTCTCCTACCTGGTAAGCAGCTTTCTATATATCTGGTATCTGATCACCAGGAGCGACCGGGCTGTGAAGCTGGGGACGATTATCCTGGTCCTCGGGCTGGCGGCACATACCATCGCCCTGATGCTGAGGTGGGTCAGTTCCGGTCACGCTCCCATGGCCAACCTGTACGAATCGCTGTCGCTGTTCGGCTGGGGTATCGTGCTGTTCTTCCTTATCGCCCAGCATTTCTATCCGGTCAAGGTGGCAGGTTCCCTGGTGGTGCCGACGGCGTTCCTCATTACCAGCGTTGCCGGGGTCTTCTACGAAGGGCCGCAGCCCCTGGTCCCGGCGCTGCAGAGCTACTGGCTCTGGATCCATGTGACTATCGCCATGCTCTCATACGGCCTGTTCGCCCTGGCCTTCGGCGCCGGGTTCTTCTACATCGTGCAGGAGTATCTGTTAAAGAAGCAATACCAGAATGTGGTGGCCGCCTTTGTCATCCTCCTGGCGGCGCTGGGAATCGTTCTGGGGCTGTGGGCCGGGTCCGTGTGGGCCGAGCCGGCCAAAGTGGCCGATGAACTGGGCCGGATAGACAAGATATATACCGGTGAGGATACGGCCAAGATACTGGGCGGGGCCGGTTTCGGCCTGCTCATCGGCGCCATCCTGGGGTTTGTGGCCGGAAAGGGTGCGTCCCGTCCCGGCTTCTCCAAGCGGCTGCCGTCTCTGGACGTGCTGGATGAAGTGAGCTATCGTGCCATCGCTTTCGGTTTTCCGCTACTCACCATCGGCATCATCACCGGAGCCATCTGGGCCGACCAGGCCTGGGGGCGCTGGTGGGGCTGGGATCCCAAGGAGACCTGGTCCTTCATCACCTGGCTTTATTATGGCGCCTACCTGCATACGCGGCTCACCATGGGGTGGCGCGGCAAGCACTCCGCCATACTGGCTGTCATCGGACTGGTGGCGGTCATGTTCACCTATCTGGGCGTAAACCTGCTGCTGTCAGGGCTGCATAGCTACACACCGACATAGAAGCAAGCCGATAGGATCAGCTGTGGTTCTGTATCCCATCAATCTCAAAGTGGACGGGCGGCTGTGCACCATCGTCGGCGGCGGCCGGGTCGCCTTCCGCAAGGCCTCGGCGTTAGCGGAGTGCGGGGCCCGCCTGAGGGTGGTGGCGCCGGCTCTGGCCCCTGAGTTCCAGCAGCTGAAAAGCAGCCTGGAGCACATCGACAGGCTGTATGCGCCGGGTGACCTCGAGGGTTCCTTCCTGGTTATAGCCGCCACCGATGATGAACAGACCAACCGTGCTGTGGAGGCCGAGGCGCGTGCGGGGGATATCCCCCTGAATGTGGTGGACCGGCCGGAACAATGTGATTTCTATGTCCCCGCCAGCGTGCAGCGGGGCGATCTGATGTTGACCGTATCCACGGGCGGGCAATCGCCGGCGCTGGCCAAAAGGCTGCGCCGGCAGCTGGAGCAGGAGTTTCCCGGAGAGTGGTCGGAGGCGCTGGAGCTACTGGGCGCTGCCCGCCGTGAGGTCATCGCCCGTATCGGCGACGAGGAACGCAAGCGCCGGTGCCTTACCGGCCTGGCGGAACTGGACCTGGTGAGCATCTTGCGAAGCAGCGGCCGTGAGGCCGCACAAGCGGAGATCGAGCAATGCATCTCGCGGTACTAGGCATAAATCACAAGTCTGCCCCGGTCGAGCTCAGGGAAAAAGTCTCCCTTGACCATGAGCGCTGCGGCCAGTTGTCGGAGCACCTGCTCGATGAGACCGCTATCACTGAAGTCGTACCCCTGTCCACCTGTAACCGCACCGAGATCTACGTAGTCTCTTCGCGGCCGGAGGTCGGCCGCAGGGAGATCGTCGTCAGCCTGGCCAGAGCGGCTCGGGTCGGCCAGTCGGACCTGGAGGACTGCATCTACTTCCATGAGGGCGCGGAAACGGTGGACCACCTCTACCGGGTGGTAGCCAGCCTGGATTCCATGGTGATGGGTGAGGCGCAGATACTGGGACAGGTGAAGGAGGCCTACCGCACCGCCCACCGGCAGCAGACCACCAGCGTACTGCTGAACCGCCTGTTTCGCCACGCCCTGGAGGTGGGAAAGCGGGTCAGGACCGATACCCGCATCGGCGAGAACCCGGTATCGGTATCCTCGGTGGCGGTGGACATGGTGAAGAAGGTCTATGACGACCTGGAGGGCCGTACTGCCATGTTGCTGGGGGCCGGCACCATGAGCGAGCTGACGGCGACGCATCTGGCGTCGCATGGGGTCAGCAGGTTCCTGGTCTCCAACCGCACGCTGGGCCGGGCAGAGGAGCTGGCGGAGAAGTTCGACGGCGAACCGGTGCCGTTCGACGACCTGGTCACCTACCTGCCCCGCGCCGATATCGTCATCAGTTCCACCGGCGCGCCGCACTATGTGCTGCGGCGGGGTGAGGTGGAGCGGGCCATGCGGCAACGGCACAACAAGCCCATCTTCTTCATCGACATCGCCGTGCCCCGGGATATCGACCCCGGCGTCAACAGTGTCTATAACGCTTTTCTCTACGATATCGATGATCTCAACGAGGTGGCGGCGGCTAATGCGGCGGAGCGCGGGAAGGAAGCCAGGAAGGCGGAGAAAATAATAAGGGAGGAAGTGGACAGCTTCGGCGAATGGGTCGCCGGCCTGGACGCCATCCCCACCATCGCCGCCCTCAGGGAGCAGGCGGAGACCATCAAGGAAGAAGAGCTGGGGAAGGCGCTGAGGAAGATCGATTCGCTGTCGGAGAAGGAGGTCAACCGGGTGGAGACCATGGCGTCGGCCATCGTCAACAAGATATTGCACTCGCCCACGGTGGAGCTGAAAAAGGCAGCCAATGAGCGTGGCGGTTACATGTACGTGGAATCTATCCGGCGCCTGTTCGGACTGAACGGAACCGGAAAAGGAGGCCGGAGGAAGGATTGAGCATCCGGCCTACAATAAAATACGTGGTCCTGGGGACCCGGGGCAGCCAGCTGGCGATGTATCAGGCGAGGTCGGTGGCGTGGTTGCTGCAGAAGAGCCATGTGGAGCTGTCGGTGAAGATAAGGAAGATAAGCACCGCGGGCGACAAGGTCCAGGACGCCCCCCTGGCGCGTATCGGCGGAGTGGGACTGTTTGTCAAGGAGATCGAGAACGCTTTGCTCTCCGAGGATATCGACCTGGCGGTCCACAGTTGCAAGGACCTGCCCACCGACATACCCGAAGAGCTGATCGTCGCCGCTTACGGAACGCGGGAGGACCCGCGCGACGTCTTCATCGGCGCCGCCACCGGCCTGGATGATATCCCCCGGGGCGGCCGTATCGGCACCAGCAGCCTGCGGCGGCGCTCCCAGCTGCTGTCGCTGCGCCCGGACCTGGAGCTGGTGGACATCAGGGGGAATGTGGACACGCGCATCAGGAAGATCAAGGAGATGGGACTGGACGGGACCATACTGGCCGCTGCCGGCATCAAGCGTCTGGAGCGCCAGGAGGAAGTGGCGTTCTACTTCTCCATCGATGAGATGATCCCGGCCGTAGGCCAGGGAGTCATCGCCATCGAGATCCGGGACAATGACCCGGCGGTCCGGAACCTGGTTTCGGTACACAATCACGATGATGCGGCCGTGGCCGTGCGGGCGGAGAGGGCGCTGATGAAACGGCTGGAAGGAGGCTGCCAGGTCCCCATCGGCGCTCACGCGACGGTGCAGGCCAAGGGGCTGCGTCTGCGGGCCTATCTGGGCTCGGTCGATGGCGTCAATTCCATCCGCGATGCCATCGACGGCTCGCGGGAACAGGCGGAGGATATGGGCGTGGAGCTTGCCGAACGCATGCTGGCGGCGGGAGGCGACGAGATCCTGAAAGAGGTAAGGGTCAACGCCGCCGGAGCGGAATAAAAAAAGGACGGCCCGAAGGCCGTCCTTTCTTGATTCGAATCTTTATTCCTACGCCGGTGGCGGCGGTACAGTGACACTGCACTGCCAGTTCGGGCACTCGAAGGTAATCTCCTTCAAGTTCTCGTGTTTGATGAGAACCGGCTTCTCGTATGCCTCTTTCTTCATCCCCACTCCTCCCTTCTGAGGTATTACCCAGTCTCCCAGCCTGGCTAGATCGATACGTTTGCCCACCCTTCGGCTGAGATTTGGAATGATATCATGACTTCCGGTTATTGACAATACCCTTTTCCCTGCTACATTCCTGACGGGATTGGTCGGAATTCATCAGGTGGGTTGCCGCGCGGGTTTCCCTCACCGCCGCCGGCCGGGCTTTCGGGGAATCCGTTATAATGAGTCAGAATGTCACTGCGAAAAAAGATAATCGTCAGTTTCTTCATCAGTGCTTTCATCGTCGCCCTGCTGGCCGTATTCGTGTACGTCAATTTCGTGAGTATCAGAAACGAGATGAGGTTCCTGGAGGTCGCCGATTCCATCAGGAACAGGGCGTTGCAGCTACGGCGTCACGAGAAGAACTTCTTCCTGTTTAAGGAAAACGCCGAGGAAGAGTCCGATGCCACGCGGGACTACATCGGCCAGCTGTATGATGTTACGGAAGAAGCGCGCTCGCGAAAACCGGACCGGACCGCTGCCCTGGAAGAGCTTATCGCCCGTTACGAAGGGCAATTCACGGTAGTGGAAACCGGGCTGTCCCGGGTATCGCAGCAACTGGGTGAGCTGGAGGCGGAGTCATCGGCCTATGAGGCCGCCATGCCGCTGGTGGAGGCGACCGTGCGTGACAAGCCGGCGGTGGTGGCAACGTTTCTGCAGGAACAGCTGTCCCTGGCGGATGACCATCCCCTCATTGTCCAGCTGAAGCAGCTGGATGCGGACATCGGGCTGCTCAGGAACACCGGTGAGGAGATTGTCGTTATTTCCAACGAGTTCGACCGGGACGCCAGGAGCAACGCGGAAAACGGCATCAGGCAGTCCCAGGTAGCCATCCTGGTGTTTGTACCGCTGTTCCTGGCCATCGGCCTCGGCACCCTCCTGTTCATAAGCACCGGGGTGGTGCGGCGGCTGAAGATGCTGACCGCTTCCGTGGAGGAGATAGGTGAGCACTTCGTCCACGGCGCGGCGCCGGTGCGTGGGGCGGGAGGTCATATGGACGAGGTGGATATCCTGGTGGAGAAGACGCGTATCATGAACGACCAGCTGATCGACTGGGAGCAGGAGCTGGAGGATAAGAACCTGGAACTGATCCGCTCCCAGAAGCTGGCCGCCATAGGCACCCTGGCCTCGGGCGTGGCGCACGAACTCAATAATCCCCTGAACAATATCAACATATCCGCCCAGGTGCTGAAGAAGCAGATGTCGGCTACGGCTTCCCGCAAGGAGATGGAGACCCTGGACGATATCATCGGCCAGACCCTGCGTGTCAGGGGGATCGTCGGTGACCTGCTGGAGTTCGCCCGGGAACGCGAGCCGCAGCTGAGGGAGACCGACCTGGTCAGCCTGGTCGGGAGCGCTTACGACCAGGCAAGCAGGACCATGGATACCGACGGCATCGACTTTGCCGTCGATTGTGAGGGAGAGGTGAGGCTCAGCGCCGATCCCAACCAGCTGGAGAGGGTATTCATCAACCTGTTCGCCAACGCCATCGTGGCGATGAAGGGAAAAGGAGCGCTGGTGGTGAAGATCGAACACAACAGCGGTATGGTTAATATATGGGTGTCGGATAAGGGCAAGGGGATGTCTCCGGAGGACCAGGAGAAGATCTTCGATCCCTTCTTTACCAACCGGGAGAAGGGGACGGGACTGGGGTTGGCCATCGTCATGAACATCATCAGACAGCACGGCGGCGATATCTCCGTGGTAAGCGAGGAAGGCATGGGGACCGTATTCGAGATCCACCTGCCCGGGGAGGCCGGCTGACATGGATTACCGGGTGCTGGTGGCCGAAGACGAAGAGATCGCCAGGAAACATATCATCGATACCCTGGAAGCCGAGGGCTACGAGGTGAAGGGGACCGGTAACGGCCTGGATGCACTGAAAAGGATCGAGTCCGATGAGTTCGATCTGCTCATCGCCGATATCAAGATGCCCGGCATGGACGGGCTGGAACTGCTGTCACGGGTCAAGCAGGTCTCTCCCGGGACGGACGTCATCGTCGTCACCGGCTTCGGCAGCATCAGCTCCGCGGTCACCGCCATGAAGAAGGGCGCCCGTGACTATCTGCCCAAGCCCTTCGATCTGGACGAACTCCTGCTGAAGATCAACAAGGCGAGAGACCGCAACTCCCTGGAGAAAGAGAACAGGGCCCTCAAGGCGTATCTGAACATGGAGAAGGACATCACCGTCATCGCCGAGAGCGCCAGCATGAAGAAGGTGCTGGAGATGGTGCAGGACATACAGGATTCAGACTGCACGGTGCTGCTCACCGGAGAGAGCGGCGTGGGCAAGAACCTGATCTCCAAGGTAGTC
The DNA here is from genome assembly GCA_002897715.1 of bacterium BMS3Abin01. Classification (GTDB taxonomy): domain Bacteria; phylum Actinomycetota; class Thermoleophilia; order BMS3ABIN01; family BMS3ABIN01; genus BMS3ABIN01. Next base: position 27,832 of record BDUA01000049.1, on the reverse strand, counting down.
CATTACTCCAGCGGCCGCCGCGGCCGGCCCTTTCTGTCTCTCAACTGCGCCACCTTCACCGAGGACCTGCTGGCCAGTGAGCTTTTCGGCCACGAGAAGGGGGCCTTTACCGGCGCCCTGGCGAGGAAACAGGGTCTGATGGAGATCGCCGACGGCGGCACCCTGTACCTGGACGAGGTAGCGGAGCTTTCCCCCAATCTGCAGGCCAAGCTGCTGAACGCCATCGAGGATAAGGAATTCTACCCGGTGGGGGGGACCAAACCGGTACGGGTGGATGTGCGGTTCGTCGCCGCCACCAACCAGAACATCAACCGGGCCATCGCCAGCGGCTCCTTTCGCCGTGACCTCTACTACCGGCTCAATGTCATGGAGATCTTCATTCCCATACTGAGGGAGAGGAAGGGCGATATCGTTCCCCTGTGCCGTTACTTCCTCGGGAAGCATTCCCCCGGCTACCGCAAGGATATCAAGGGCTTCACCAAGGAGGCGCTGGATATCCTCAAAGGATACAGCTATCCGGGTAATGTCCGCGAGCTGGAGAACATCATCGAACGGGCCGTCATTCTGGAGAAAAGCTCCCATATCGGGCCGGACTCCCTGCCACAATCGCTGAAGATGTTCCAGATTGATACACTTCGGCCGGACAGAATCAAGCCCCTCGGCGAGATCAGCCGCGAATACGTGGTGTCGGTGGTCGAGATGCTGGGCGGCAACAAGTCAGAATCTGCGCGTCTTTTGGGCATATCCCGGACCAGCCTGTGGAGGATGCTCAAAGAGGAATAGGCAGTTCACACTCCCCAGGGTGTTCAGGATAGTTTATAAATGAAACACTTTTTTTCACTCCCCCCGCAGTAAACCTCATTAACAGGGCCTTTTCCACTTGGCATGATTCTTGCTACATACCTTTATGGAGGTGATAGGTATGTCGGGTAAAGAGATTCTGTATGTCTCATACAAGGATGAGCCGCTGGAGGATGGGGTTTCTTACGCCATCTATCTTGCCGGTGCGTTGCATGAAGGCCTCCGGGTGGTCCTGATGAACCGGGACGGCGCCGGGTGGAATTCATCATCAGGCGATACCGGTACCGCCAAAGTCCAGAGCTACATCTCGGAACGCTGTAGAAAGGAGGGGGTGAAGGTAACGGTCCACAGCGGGCTGCTATCCACCACGTCAATTGTACGCAACATAATCAGCAGGGAGAAGATCGATCTCGTTCTGCTGAGCCCGCTGGTAACACATACCCGCAAGGTACTCAACAAGTTGCTCAAGTTATCGCCCCGGCCAGTGGTCACCATGGCCGAGGCGTCTATTCAGAACAAAACAGTCGAAGGAGGAAAAGTCTCGTAATGTTACATATATATCTACCTGTTGCGCATTCAAGCATCAATATTTTTCTGCCGATCGGGCTGGGCCTTTTGGTAGGCATGATGTCCGGGCTGTTCGGTGTCGGTGGCGGCTTCCTGATGACGCCCCTGCTGATGATGGTGGGAATCCCGCCCACGGTGGCGGCGGCGACCGACTCCAACCAGATCGTCGGCGCCTCATCCTCGGGCTCATATGCCCACTGGCGTCTGGGCAATATAGATTTCCGCATGGGTCTGTATCTGCTCTGCGGCAGCTTCGTCGGCGGTCTGCTGGGAGTCCAGCTGATCAAGTTCCTGAGGGAGATGGGTAACGCCGACTTCGTCATCAAGGTGACATATGTCCTGATGCTGGGCATCGTGGGCACCTACATGTTCATCGAAAGCCTCATGGCCCTCAGGAAGGGGAACAAGGAGGAGGAGGGGCAGGAGGAGCCTCAGGGAGATTCGAGGTTGGCAAAAATAGTCCAGTCCCTGCCGCTGCAGACACGGTTTGAGAAGTCGGGAGTGACGCAGTCGGCGATAGTGCCCGTCATCCTCGGGGCCTTCATCGGCGTCCTGGCGGCAGTAATGGGCGTGGGCGGCGGCTTCCTCATGGTGCCGGTGATGGTTTACCTGTTGAAGATGCCCATGCGGGTGGTGGTGGGGACCAGCCTGTTCCTCATCCTCTTCACCTGCATCGAGGTCACCTTCCTTCAGGCATACACCAATCATACAGTGGACTTCATGCTGGCGGTGCTGCTGCTGGCCGGCTCCACCATCGGCGCCCAGACCGGAACCCTCCTGGGTAAAAGGCTCAAGGGCGATCAGCTGAAGATATTGCTCGCCATCGTCGTTCTGATAGTCACGGTTAAGATCGTACTGGACCTCACCATGACCCCGGACATACTTCTCACGACGGCCGGAGGCGAATAATGAAGCGTTTTTTAAAGACGATCTCCTGGATGACTTTCCCCCTGCTGGCCTTCATGGTCGCGGCGCCCGGCGCCTGGGCGCAGACGACGGTCGCAACCGACAATGACACGATAGACATCCGTATCAACTATAACGGCAGCACCGTCGATGTGAGCGGGAACACGGAAGATGACGTCGACCTGGTCATCAGGATCGACTCGAAATACATCAACGAGAAGATGATGGTCAAGGCTAAGGTGGGCGGCCTGCTGTGGATGAACAGCGAGAAGGTCGAGTTTCAGAATGTGCCGAACCTGTACTATCTCAAAAGCTCAGCGGATGTGTCGAAAATACTCGATTCCAGGGAACAGGAGGAGTACGGCATCGGCTATGAGGCTCTGGCGGCGAACGCGGCTATCGAACCTCCGGTCGATCCCGGCAAGGCCAAGACGCTGTTCTCCGAGTTCATCCGTTACAAGGAAGAGGGCAAGCTCTACTCCCAGACGGTCGGTGGCGTGGAGATGGAGGCCGGTGGTAACGGGCAGTCATACCGCACTACCTTCGATTGGCCTTACCAGGCGCCCCCGGACGACTACCTGATAACCGTCTATGCGGTCCGGGACGGGCGGGTCGTCGACTCCGCCGAGACCGGACTGGTGGTTAAAGAGGTGGGTGTGGAGAAGGCGCTTACAGAGCTGGCGCAGGAAAAAGGTGGCCTGTACGGGATAGCCGCCATCATTGTGGCGCTGGCCGCCGGTCTCGGCGTCGGTGTCATCTTCAAGACCGGAGGAGGTGCCCATTGACCGCTTACAAGAACATCATAATAGCTTTCGATGATTCCAAATACAGCAAGGCTGCCCTGGTGGAGGCACTGCACTGGGCGCAGGCCCATGGCAGCAAGGTCACCGTGGTGCATGCCGTTTATCACGATTCGGAGGAGTTCACCGTTTCCAGCAGCCGCTTCGAGAAGCAGCTGCGGGCCGGCAGGAACGCCTGTGAGAAGGTAGTGGGCGAATGTTCGGGCGAGTTCGATGTCGATATCAACTACCTGATACGCGAGGGCGAGCCCCATGATGTAATCAATACCGTGGCCGACGAACTGGGAGCCGACCTGATCGCCATGGGTACGTATGGCAGAAGGGGGCTGAGAAAGATGATCATGGGCAGCGTGACTGCCAGCGTCATCCCCGACGCTCCCTGTGACGTGCTGGTGGTGAACAAGCCGTGTGAGGATTGCAACGGCGTATACCAGAACATCCTGATCCCGTACGACAACTCGGAGCTGAGCCGGAAGGCGGTGCAAAGGACCGCCGGCTTCATCGATTCCAGCGACGTGTCGGTGACGCTCCTGTACGTGGTGCCGCGGTACCAGGAGATGATCGGCTTCTTCAAGTCAGACACCGTGAAAGAGCAGATCCGCAAGGAGGCGGAAAAGATCGTGCAGGCAGGCGAGAAACTCGCCGGCGAGGAAGGAATGAGTGTGAACACAGTGGTTGAGGAAGGACACGCGGCGGACAAGATCACCGCCACCGCCCGGGAGTTGGGGAGTGACCTGATCGTTCTCGGCAGCCACGGCTGGCGGGGCCTGGACAAGGGCATCCTGGGCAGCACCGCGGAGCGGGTAATCACCTACGCCTCAATCCCCGTACTGGTTGTGAGGTGACCCATGCAGGAATACAGACATCTACTTATCGCTGTAAACGACGCGCCCGGACCGCTGCACGAGGGCCTGAGGCTGGCTCGGGAGGAGCGCTGCTGGGCTACGGTGCTGAAGGTGGTGCCGCCCTATGAGGGTGATCTGGATCTCACCGGCATACGCGATATCGACAGCGTGCTTGCTTCCGGTGATTACGCGGAAGGCATGAGTCTGCGGGATATCGTGTACGACGCCGGGGTGACGGCCCGGGTGATGGTTGAACAGGGCGATATCGCCGAAACCATCATCCGGGTGGCCGCCCGGCGGGAATGCGATCTGATCATAATGGGCGCCAGAAAGAACGCCGGGACAGTCTACCGCTATCTCAACGGTAACCTGGTGAAGAGGGTAACTGAAGGCGCCCGCTGTCCGGTAATGGTGGTGGATGCGCGGCCGGAGGTAGCGGAGCCGTCTGTGCCGCTGTCCACCAGGAAGCCGGTACCGGTCTGTTGAACGGGGTCAGGAACGGCCGGCAGCGGCCAGCCTGATCGCCTGCTCCACCGCCTCGCCGGGCGAAGCCGCCTCGCTGACGCCGGTGGGGAGCGCCCCATGCCGGCGGAGCTGCCAACTGTCCAGAAGGATGACCGGGCGTCCGGCCTGGCGCGCCAGGCCGATCTCGGAAAGTGTGCCGAACTCGCCGCCGACAGCGATGACGGCATCGCCGCTGGAGGCCACCGCCAGGTTGCGGGCGTGGCCGATGCCGGTGAGGACCGTGAAGTCCAGGTAGGGGTTGCCTTCGCCGCGGTCCAGGCCGGGCAGGATCCCCAGGGTGCTGCCGCCGGCCTGCCGGGCGCCGCGGCAGGCGGCTTCCATCACGCCGCCCATGCCGCCGCAGACCAGCACGGCGCCGGCGCCGGCTATCCGGCGGCCGACCTCGGAGGCAAGCTCTTGGGCGCGGGCGTCGCCGACGCCCGCGCCGATAACGGATATATACAGTCTGTCATTCGCCATTGCCATATCTTACAGGTGTACCGGGGAATTATTAAGTAGGCAGCGCCCCCGCATCGCAGCCCTGTCATCCGGGAGAAGAAAACCCGACCCTGTCATCCCGGGGAGCGTCAGCGGCGAGGGACCTGCTTTGCTTCTTGAATCTAGCCGGTGTTCAGCGACCGGAGAATGGTGATGGCGGCTTCCTTGCTGAGCGGCTCGTTGAGGTTGCCGCACTTGGGCGACTGGATACATGACGGGCAGCCCCGGGCGCAGCGGCAGGAGGAGATGAGCCCGAGGGCGCTGCCGATCAGCTCCTCGAACCTGTGGAAACCGGTGCGGGTGATACCGATACCGCCGGGGTGACCGTCATAGAGAAAGATTGAGGGACCGCCGGTCTGCCAGTGGAACTCGGTGGAGAGGCCGCCGATATCCCAGCGGTCGCACATGGCGTACAGGGGCAGCAGGGCGATGAGCCCGTGCTCCGCCGCGTGCAGGCCGCCGGCAAGTTGCGGCGCCTCTATCGCGGTGGTTATCTCCCCGGCAAGCGGGAACCAGAGACCCTCTGTGTAAAAGCTCTGCTCCGGCAGGTCCAGGTCCACCAGTTCCAGCGCCCGGTTATCGGTCAGTGACTTCTTCTGGTAGGCGACCACCTGTTCGGTAGCCAGCAGCCTGCCGAAGGAGAGCTCAACGCCGCAACAGCGGCGGACCAGGGAGCGCTCCTCGATCTCGATGGAGGTCTCCTTCCTGGGTTGGGTGTAGTAGTCGGCGACCACCGGCCGCACCAGGGCTACCCTGCCGGCCAGGTCGAGCCGCCGCACCTGGTAAGTTTCGCCCAGGTGCAGGTAGATGGCGCCGGGGTGGACGAAGATGAAAGCCCGCTCCGCCTCCACCCGGCCCAGCACCATGCCGGTATCCTCCAGGACTATGGCAAAGGAATCGGTGGAGGAGGACCTCAGGGAGATGGAGGCTGCGGGGTAGTCCGGCAGGGCCCAGATGAACCGCCCGTCCTGGCTTAGCAGCTTGCCCTCGGCCCGGAGACGGCCGATCGCCGCGCCCATGCCCGGTCCGAAGAACCGCTCGTCCTTCTGTTCCAGCGGCGCCTCGTAGGCGGCCGCCCCCAGGTGGCCGGTGAATATCTGCTCGTTCTCGAAGTCGAGGATGGCCGACTCCACGTCGCGGTCCAGCAGTTGGTCCGGATGCTCCACGAAGAACTGGTCCAAGGCGTCCTGGCCGGCGATGAAAACGGCCAGGCTGGGGGCGCCGCCGCGGCCCGCGCGACCCCATTGCTGCCGGAGACTGGCGATGGTGCCGGGGAAAACCGCCGATATCACGGCGTCGATGCCGCCCACGTCGATGCCCAGTTCCAGGGCGCTGGTGGATACCACCCCCGCCAGGGCGCCCCCGAACAGCCCCTCCTCTATCTCCCGGCGCTGCGCCGGCGTGTAACCGCCGCGATAGGGGGAGATGCGGTCGATGAGCTCCGGCGCGGTCTCCTCCAGGCGCTGCGCGGCATACTTGTAGACCAGTTCGGTACCCTTGCGCGTCCGGGTGAACACCATGGTTCGTATGCCCTTCAGCAGCAGGTCGGAAAACAGGCCGGCGGCCTCGGTGAAAACGCTGCGCCGGAGGCCCAGCGCCTTGTCGATCAGCGGCGGGTTCCATAACACTATCTGTCGTTCGCCCCGTGGTGAGCCATCGCTTTCCACCAGCTGGAAATCAAGTCCGGTCAGGGACACGGCCAGGTCCAGGGGGTTGGCGATGGTAGCCGTGGTCAGCAGGAAACGTGGGTCACAGCCGTAGAGGTCGCAGATTCTCCGGAGACGGCGCAGTACATTGGCAACATGGGAACCGAAGACGCCGCGATAGGTATGGGCTTCGTCGATGACCACGAAGCGCAGGTTGAAGAAGAAGTCGTTCCAGGAATCCCGGTGCGGCAGGATACCGGTGTGCAGCATATCGGGGTTGGTCATGAGTATATTGGCACGGCGTCTTATCTGTGGCCGGTGGTCTGACGGGGTGTCGCCGTCGTAGATGCCCGGCCGGACGCCGGATAGCTCCAGGCCCTGTATCTTCCGAATCTGGTCCTGGGCCAGCGCCTTGGTGGGATAGATATAAAGAGCCCGCGCTTTACCGCCGGCCGCCAGTTCATCCAGCACCGGCAGGTTGAAGCACAGCGATTTGCCGCTGGCGCTGGCGGTGGTGATCACCACGTTCCGGCCCTCCCTCACCAGTTCCAGGGAGCGGGCCTGGTGGCTGTACAGACGGTCCACGCCCTGGCGTCGCAGCGCCGCCGACAGGCTGCTGTCCAGGTTGCCGGGGATGGGCCTGTAATCGCCCCGGCGGGCCGCCTGGTGGCTGACAGCGGCTATCTGCTCATAGGTCTCGGGTGAAAGGCGGATCACGGCGGGAGCCCTTCAGGACCTGTCTGCAGCAACCTGGTTACGCGAGGCGGTGGCGGCTTTGAGCAGCTCCACCGCCCACAGGGAGAGGCTGCCCACGGCGATAGCCACCAGCCAGTCGAAGACGGAGAGGGACTCCGTATGGAAGGCGCGTTGCAGGACGGGTATGTGAACCACCGCGACCATCATGGCCATGGAGACGGCCACAGCCGCGTTCAGCCATCTGTTGCCGAACATGTGTTTCAGGACACTGTGTGTCAACTGGCGGCAGTTGAAGGCGTCGAACATCTGGAAGATGGCCAGGGTGACGAAAGCCATGGTGCGTGCGTAGGCGATGTCCTTACCGCCGAAGACGGTCACCAGTCCTCCCGGCAGGTAGGCGTCCAGCAGCAGCAGGGTGCCGGCGGCGGAAACCGTACCCACCACGGCGATGCGCTCCCAGACGATGCGGTTTATCACTGGCTCTTCCGGCGGCCGCGGCGGATGCATCATGGCGCCGGCGTGTTTGGGCTCCACGCCCAGCGCCAGCGCCGGCAGGCCGTCCGTCACCAGGTTGATCCAGAGTATCTGCACCGCCAGCAGGGGTAAAAGCAGTTTGCCGTCGCTATACAGCCCCAGCCAGGCGGCGATGAGCACTCCCAGGAAAAGGGTGAGTATCTCGCCGGCGTTCGTTGCCAGTAAAAAGGTGATGAACCGGCGGATATTGCTGAAAATGGAGCGCCCCTCCTCCACCGCGGCCACGATGGTGGCGAAGTTGTCATCCGCCAGGACCATGTCCGCCGCTTCCCGGGAGACATCGGTTCCGGCCAGGCCCATGGCGATACCGATATCCGCGTGCTTGAGCGCCGGCGCGTCGTTGACGCCGTCGCCGGTCACCGCCACCTTGTGTCCCTCCTGCTGGAGCGCCTTGACTATCCTCACCTTGTGGCTGGGTGAGACCCTGGCGAAGATGCTTACTTTCTCCATCAGTCCCGCCAGCTCCTCATCGCTGGTCTCGTCCAGTTCACTGCCGGTCATGGCGTCACCGCTGATGCCCAGCTCCGCGGCTATGGCCTGGGCAGTGACGCGGTGGTCGCCGGTGAGCATGTAGACCCGGATGCCCGCCTGATAACATTCCTTGATGGATGCGGCCGCCTGGGGGCGGGGCGGGTCGGCGATGCCGACCAGGCCCAGGAAGATGAGTCCCTGTTCGCAGGCCTCCACATCTTCACAGCCGTCCTTCTCCACACTGCCCGTAGCCACCGCCAGGGTCCTCAGCGCCCGCGAGGCCATAGCGGCCGCCTGGGAAAGCAGTTCCTGGCGTCCGGCGTCATCCAGGGGGGCCGCGCCGGCAGCGGTAATGATATGCGAGCAGGAGGGGATGATCCTCTCCGGGGCTCCCTTGCTGTGGATGATTGTCTGGTCACCGTCGGCCACGACTACCGACATGCGCTTCCGCTCCGACGAGAACTGAGCCTCGGCCAGCCGGGGTGTGTTCTCTCTGAGCTCCTGGTAATCCATTCCCATCTTGCCGGCCAGGGTCGTCAACGATGCTTCGGTAGGGTTGCCCACCGCCTGCCAGCGCCCGTCTTCCAGCCTCCGGATCGAGGCATCATTACACAGCATCGCCGAGCGTGCCAGTTTCGACGCCAGGGTCAGGGCCTCCGGCGGCCCTTCCAGCTCACCCTCGGGGGCGTAGCCGGCCCCGGTCACCGTTACGCTTCCGGCGGGAGTGGCTATCTCCCGCACGGTCATCTCCCCCATGGTCAGGGTACCGGTCTTGTCGGAGCAGATGGCAGTGGTGCTTCCCAGGGTCTCCACCGCCGGCAACCGTCTGACCAGCGCTTTTCTCGCCGCCATCCGCTGGGTTCCCAGGGCCAGGGCGGCGGTGACTACCGCCGGCAACCCTTCGGGGATGGCCGCAACCGCCAGCGCCACACCGAACAGGAGCATCTCCACCGCGTTATCCATGTCGGTCGTGCCGGTGGCGATAAAACCTATCACGGCGACGATGGTGGCGATAACCAGTACTATAACCGCCAGGCGCTTGCCCAGCTGGTCGAGGTTCTGCTGCAGCGGCGTCTCCCGCGAGGGGGCTTCATGCATGAGTTCGGCTATCTTGCCCATCTGGGAGCCGGGGCCGGTATTGGTGACCATGGCGGTGCCGTGCCCGAAAGTTATGGTGGTGCCGGAGAATACCATGTCAGTGCGATCGGCGAGAGGGGCGTCCGCCGCCACCGCTCCGGTGGACTTGGCGACGGGGGTGCTCTCGCCGGTAAGCAGGCTTTCATCGGCCTCCAGCGCTGCCGCCGTCAGCAGCCGGCCATCCGCCGAGATCCTGTCGCCGGTGGAGATCACCATCAGGTCGCCGGGTACGATATCCGCTGCCGTGATCCGCATCCTGGTTCCCCCCCGGACTACCGTTGCCTGAGGGCCGCTGAGGGTCATGAGCTTTTCCAGGCTCTGTTCGGCACGGTATTCCTGGAAGAATCCCAGGGCGGCGTTGGCCAGGACGATGGCCATGATGACGATGGAGTCGTAGGGCAGGGCCTCTTCCCGCATCAAAAGCCAGATAGTGAAGGCGACGGCGGCGGCGGCGATGAGTACCAGCACCAGCAGGCTGCGAAACTGGCCGAGAAACAGCTTGAGTGGGCTCAGCCGCGGAGCGGCGGGCAGGGTGTTGGGCCCGTATTCCTCCAGGCGCGAGGCAGCTTCCTCAGGGTTCAGCCCCCTGGTGCTGTCGCTGCTGAGCAGTTCCGCTACCTGGTGGGGGGAGAGGCTGTGCGGAGCGTCGGTAGCCAGGCTAGGGTCCATTACCTCCCGGGATGCCGGACAGCCGGAGTCGCTGTGCGGTCAGGCTTCGACCTCGATCGACGAGACATCCTTGCCGGCCTGTATCTCGTCCAGCCTGTCATTGAATGAACTGGCGATATTTCCAACCTGTTCCGAGAAGAACCGGTGGACATCGATGGCGCTCGGCAGCGCTGAGACCTGGCGTTCCACATCCTCCAGAAGGCACTGCAGCTGATTACACCTTTCGACAAGCGCATCTCCTCCCGACAAGGATATGGGCGAGTCACAATACTGGCAGATTATGGTTTTCTCGCTGACGATGGATGATTCATCTACCCAGACGTAAGTGAGGCATTCTGAACAAATCGCCCAAAAAACCACCGGGCGATGCCCTCCCTCGATTTTACCTGGCATCTGTTTCCCACCCCCGCAAAGTGCATTTACAGGGCATAAGTTTAGCACGATGGCGTGACTATCGCCATGCAAATGATATTATAGCTGTCACAGATAAGGAGGATCCGTCATATGAAGAGATGGCTGTTAATACTGACCCCGTTACTGCTGCTAACCTTGCTGACCGGCTGCGGCGATACCGGCTCCGGCGGCACCAGCACCGGCGGCGATGACGCCGCCCACGCCACCAGCGAACGCACACTCATCGGCGACTATGACCTGCCGTTGTACCCGGGCGCGGTCATCACCCAGGAACTGGGTGTGAGCACCACGTATACGGTTGACGCGAAGGCGGCGGAGGTGGAGTCCTGGTACGATGATACCATGAGCAAGGAGGGCTGGAAGAGCAACCAGCAATGGTCGGATTTCGGCGGCCAGGACCAGAAGACATTCTTCCAGGGCAAGCAGCTGGAGAATCCTGATTTCGGCGACAGAAACGTGATCATCGGCATCGGCACCGATTCCGGTGGCGCCACCCAGGTCGCTCTCTCGCCCATTCTCAATCGCTACGAGGGTAATGAGTAATCCTGTTGCCCTGGGCCCGTCCGGGAACACGCCTGCGGGTAATAGTCACCGTTGCCTGAGCTGATGAGGCAGGGTTTTCTTGTCTCAATATCATGCTTGCTTTTGCTCACGGGCCTGCTGACGGCATCCGGGTGTGGTCCCCTGTCGAGACTCAAGACCGGTTCGGTGGAGACGCGGGTGGTAACCGTGGGCCGGCCCGAAGAGGAGGCCGATTCCAACAGCATGCAGCCCGCCGTCACCGGGGATGGTCACTTCGTGGTGTTCGCCTCCGACGCCACCGATCTGATCAATGAAGAGTTTTCCGGGGGGCGGGCGGTCTATCTCAAGAATATCCGCACCGGCGAGACCGTTTCCGTCTCGTCTGACGAGGCGGGCGGGATGGCCGACGGCGACAGTGAGTACCCGGCCATCTCGGCGGACGGGCGCTACGTGGCGTTCCAGTCTACCGCCACCAGCCTGGTCCCTGAAGCAGGCGGCGGCGATTGCATCAGCTCCGAGGGCCTGGACACCCAGTGTTCCCATATATACCTGAAGGACCTGGAGACCGGTGCCGTCACCCTGGTGTCGACGGATTCGGATGGCAAGCCGGCCCGGGGAAACAGTATCCATCCCGCCATATCCGCTGATGGGCGGTATGTCGCTTTCCGTTCGTCGGCGGAGAACCTGGTGGCGGGGGACGGCAACGGCACGGCCGATATCTTCGTCAAAGACACCCGGACCGGGTTTACCACCCTGGTTTCCAGCGACTCGGACGGTGCTTCGGCCGATAACGCCAGCGACCTGCCCTCCGTCTCCGCTGACGGCCGGGTCATCGCCTTCAAGTCCCTGGCGTCGAACCTGGTTTCCGTCGATGGCAACGGCAGCCCGGATGTGTTCATCAAGGACAGGGAGACGGGCATAACGACGCTTGTTTCCAGCGACTCCGAGGGTTCACCGGGCAACAAGGCCAGCGGCTACCAGGCTCTGGCCATCGCCGCCGGTGGAGATTTCGTCGTCTTCGAGTCGGAGGCCACCAACCTGTCCGGCGCCGACGACAACCGTAAGCGGGATGTCTTCGTCAAGAACATCCAGACGGGCGGGACCACCCTGGTTTCCAGCGACGCCGCCGGAACAGCCGGCGACGACGACAGCTTCGCCTCGGTGTCCATTTCTGCGGACGGCCGTTACATCGCTTTCGGCTCCAATGCCACGAACCTGGTCCCCGGCGGCGTGGCCAGCAAGGAGAACGTGTTCATCAAGGATATCACCACCGGCGCCGTAACCCTGGTTTCAGCCGACGCCACCGGGGTACCGGCAAACGGCGGCAGTGAGGTCATAGCCATCGCCGGCGGCGCCGGCTACGCCGCTTTCGTATCCGCGGCCACCAACCTGGTGGAGGGGGACACCAACGGCAAGGATGATATCTTCCTCAAGGAGCTCTCTTCGGGCAAGGTAAAGCGGGTCTCCACCAGCTCGTCTCCGGAGCAGACACGCTTGTTCATCATGGATTGAGCGGTTCCGGCTACCAGTTGCCTGTGTCGCGGCAGTTGTTCAACCAGCGGCTGATTGGTTATGATTCATTCAGGTCGATTCGAGCTTCAGGGAGGCATGGATGCATTGCCCCAAGTGCGCCGCGGAGGTAAGAGAGGGAGCAAGGCTCTGCCAAAGCTGCGGCATCTCGCTGGAGGAGTACGGTGTCGTCCGGGATCCGTTCACGGAAGATAAGGGCCGGCCGCCGGCCGCCGGCGGCATGGCTGCCCCGGTCCGCAGGAGGATGATCATTGCCTTCGTGGTTTTCGATATTATCCTCGCCGTAGTCCTGGTATTCTTCATACTAAAGATGGGATGATCCTCATGTTCAATAAAAGCCTTACAGGGAAAAGAAGAGGGATGGTAGCGGTGCTGGCGCTGTTGCTGGTGCTGGCGGCGGCCATGTCCCTCAGCGCCTGCGGTGGGGAAAGCCCTTCAGACGTGGTTGAGAGGGTAATCGAAGCCTACAACCAGCAGGATTTCGATACCGTCTATGACGCTTCCTCCCAAACGCTGCAGCAGGCGGCCGGGACCCGCGAGGCGGCTATCGAGATGTTGCAGGTCAGCTTCCCGCCGGGCGCCGAGATCATCGATCTCGAGATCACCGGAGAGACTATCGACGGCGACCGTGCCACCGTCACCTGGACCGGCACCGTCAAGAGCATCGACCTGCCGGAACAGAAGGTGGACACGGAAGTCCGGCTGATCAAGGAGAACGGTGAGTGGAAGGTCGACCAGCAAAGCTCCTAGGGGACGCCTCCCGGGGGACGTGGTTGCGCCTGTTGCAACGGTACAAGCGGTGAAACCTAGCTGTTATCCCGTTGGTCGAGTGCTTTCTTGAAAAGAATCAGCGGAAGAAAGATCCCTGCCAGCAAGGCGCTCAACCAGACGACCAGGCTCGCCAGTATCCAGGTACCGATACCGTTGATGCTCAATCCTGCCAGAAACAGATCGGTAACCAGCAGTCCTGCAAAAGTAGTAACCAGTGCTATGCCGCCTCTCAGCGCCGGCAGATTCTTTATGGAGATGGAGATCAGCAGGGGACCGGCTACCACTTCCACGACCGTGAATACCAGCGTCACCTGGACCAGCGACAGGGCGTCGATGGAAAAGCCGTCGAGCAACGCGGCTGCTATCAACAGCCCGACCGCGTTGGCCAACAGGGTCAGTACGGCGCTGGCAAGCATGCGGATCATGACCCCTCTTTATTCGCTGGCAGCAGCGGAATACCTTGAGAGGGGGGGTCAGGAACGAGGCTTTTCGCCGGTTCTCAGGTCGATATATATCTCTTCGGAACCCTTAAACCCGACAAGGTAGCGCGCGTTCGGGAAATAATCCGGGCCGACCAGTTGGAGATGCCCGGCTTTCATTGACAGACTTATTCAGGGTCAGTGTTCAAACAGCAAAGACAAGGAAGAGCCGCAGGCCGGTATGTGGCAATCCGGCTGAAAATCCTGAAAAATCATGGTGCTGTTTCGACAAGGCAGGCATCCGAAAATCGTGAGTGTGAGGGAAAGACAGGGAAATCAGACTAAATTGGCGGGAAGGCGTAGTTCGAACCTGCCAATGACGCAAGGGTTTTGTCAATACTACCGCTACCAGGATTCCTGCCTGCAGCCGGCTCCTTGCAAATATGTCAATTATGACATATCATTAATTCGTGACTGTAACTGACAAACCGTTGGTCTGGTTGGGTGGGGAGGTGAAATCGCCCCCCTTCTCAAAACAGACAAGGCTGGAGGCGGGTTTTTATCTGAGGGCATTACAGAAGGGAATGAAACTGTCCTTGCCACACTCCAGGCCCATGTCCTCGATAGGCCCAAGGTGTCACGAATTGAGGATCAACGATGAAGATGTTACCTGGCGGATCATTTACCGAATTGATGAGGACGCCATCATTATCCTTGAGATTTTCGCCAAGAAAACTGGAAAGACAGCAAAACGGGTAATCGATATCTGTAAGCGAAGAATATCTCAATACGATTCATAAAACCGGGGTTTAAATGAAGAAATCAAAAAGAAAAGAATTGGAATCCAGAGGCTGGAAGGTTGGCAGCACTAAGGACTTCCTGGGTTTGTCTGATGAAGAGGTGGCATATATCGAGTTAAAGCTTTCCTTGAGTCAAAGCCTTAAAGAGTACAGGAAGAAGAAGCGGCTCACTCAGTCAGCTTTAGCCAAGAAATTGAAATCCAGTCAATCCCGCGTCGCCAAAATGGAGGCCGGCGACCCCTCTGTGTCAATAGATTTATTGGTCAGGTCGTTACTTGTTCTGGGGGCAACCAGCAAAGATGTAGCAAAAAGCATTGAATCATCAGATGACTTGCGTCATAAGTTGGCTTCTTGATTACGTCAATCCCGGTTTTTTTATTGCTAGCGATGAATTGGCGGGAAGGCGTAGCTCAAACCTACCAATAACGTTGGGGATTTATCAATACTACCGCCACTTACCAGTTTTGAAATGCGGTACGGTTCATCACAACTTTTACAGAATAAACAACTCGGGCAAGGTAGTCTGGGTGGGCTGGGACGGTCACGACTCCGAGATCTACCTCTACACCCCGAGCCCGGGCGGTGGTTGAATCTGGGGGTGGTGACAGGTGCTGCCGGGGTAGCGGCTGCAGCCGTGATCAGGGATCTTCCAGCCGTGCGGCTGCTTGCACCTGGAGCACCGGAGACGGTCGGGCCAGAAGAGAGAATCAATGGCTACGGTTGACTCTGGGGCCAGGACCTGCGCCGGATGATCCCCTTGAATGATTTTGGCGGGAAGGCGTAGGAATCGAACCTACCAATGACGGGGTTACCGCCACTTACCGGTTTTGAAGACCAGCTGGGCCACCAGACCCCTGCCCTCCCGCGGAGGTGGTCACCTACAACTTACAATGAGTCGGCCCGTTTGAGCAACTTTTATATACCCGCTTTTTTTCTCAGGATCCGGTAGTCCTCGATACGGCGGGTCACCCCGGTGCGGTCGAAGTACTCCAGCAGGGCCTGGGCGTACTTGCGGCTGATACCCAGCATGTCGCGGAACTCCGCCAGGGTGATCCGCCCGGCCTGGCGGCAGCGGGCGATGAGCTGCTCGCGGGCTGCTTCCAGCGGGGCGGCGGCGTAGAACAGGTCGGGCTTGATCCTGACGGCGCTGCCGTTCTCCACCAGCAGTCCCAGCACCAGTTTAAGGTCTCCTTTATCGGCGCCTGCCGCCGATTCCAGCTCCTTGAGCGTGGGCGGAGATGATCCGCCCTCATCCAGCAGGGCCTTGATCCTGTCCAGCAGCCGTTTCTGGGAGCCGGAGAGCCTGGCCTCGGCGCTGGCCAGCGCGTAGCGCCGGCCTTTGGCGGTTATCTCGCCGGCGCCGGCCAGCGCCGTCAGCATCACCTGAAAGTCACGGCCGTCTTCAGCCAGCGAGACCGCTTTGCCCAGCCGGTCGAGGCTGAGGCTGGGCTCGGCGGGAGAATCCTCCTGCCGCCGGGCCAGAGCCTCCAGCACGCCATCGTTGAAATCGGTGACCGTTTGCGGGTGGAAGTAGAGTTCTCCCGCCTGATTCGAAAACACAGTAGCCGTCTCCGGTTCTGCCAGGATCTCCCGTAGTTTGCCCGCCGGCAGCTCGCTGACGGCCATAAGCTCCCCGAAGGACAGCCCTCCGGGACGGGCTTCGGCCAGTAGCAGCGAGACCACCTCGTCGGGTTTTCCCCGCTCCAGCGTCTCCAGCCGCGTTATATGCTCCCCGCCCATGCCGTGCTTGTGCGGATGGGGGTCGAGGACCACGCCGCCACCGATGGTGGTCACCGGGGAAAGGGAGCGGATGATGAAGCGGTCGCCCCTGGCGGGGACGATCTTGGTCTTCAGCCGTACCTGGGTGTAACAGCTGTCTCCCGGAGCCAGCTGTTCCCGGTCGGCGAACATCAGCTTGGCGGTGGCATCCGACGTTCCGTGATGAAAACGCACCTGGGCTCCGTACTTCAGCGCCGGTGCCGTGGGTAGCAGGTTCAGTCTGGCGTCAACCATGTAGGTGGGCGTGAAATCGCCTTTGGCGATCATCTGGCCGCGAGCCAGCCGGTCCTTGTCGATGCCGGTGATATTGACAGCCACGCGTGAGCCGGCGCCGGCGCACTCCACCTCCTGGTCATGCACCTGTACGGCCCGGGCCCGGGCCTCCAGGTCTTCCGGCAGAACGCGGATGCTGTCTTCGGCGCAGATGGTGCCGGACCAGAGGGTGCCGGTAACTACGGTGCCGATACCCTTGAGGCTGAAGACACGGTCCACCGGCAGGCGCGCCGGTCCGCCGGCCTCATGGGCCGTACTCTCGCCTGCCGCCGTCTCCAGCGCCCCCAGCAGTTCCGGCAGGCCGGCGCCGGTCTTGGAGCTGATGGCCACCAGGGGCGTGTCGGCGTACGGGGTTGCGGACAGGAATTCTTCCACATCGGCCTCGACCAGTTCCACCATCTCCTCATCCACCAGGTCGGCCTTGGTGATGGCGACTACCCCCCGGGGGATGCCCAGCATCTCGATGATGGCCATATGCTCGCGGGTCTGGGGCATGACGCCGTCGTCCGCCGCCACCACCAGCAGGAAGATATCGATACCGGTGGCGCCGGCTACCATGTTGCGCACGAAGCGTTCATGGCCGGGCACATCCACCACGCTTAACCTGGTGCCGGAGGGTAGCTCCAGCTCGGCGTAGCCCAGCTCGATGGAGATGCCGCGCTCCTTCTCCTCCTTGAGCCGGTCGGTGTCGGCGCCGGTGAGCGCCTTGATCAGCGCCGTCTTGCCATGGTCGATGTGACCGGCGGTGCCCAGGACCAGGTGTTGTCGGTCAGCTTTCGCCAAGAGGGAACCTTATGCGCTCTCCTCGCGGTTATTGAATACCTGTTCAAACGCAGCGGCCACGGCTCCCACCTGCTCCGGCAGCACCGTGCGGGCGTCCAGCAGCAGCGTATCCTTCTGGATGCGGCCGATGACCGGCGGGTCCGTCTGCCTCAGGCGCGCCGCCAGCTCGTCCACCGATATGGTGGCCGGGTTCACGGCGCAGACCCAGGAGTCCAGCTCCAGCAGCGGCAGGGCGCCGCCGCCGACCTTGGATGCGGCCTGCTCCAGCTGAACGGTCCCCGCCTCCCCGACGGCCACGCCGACGCCGGCGACCAGTTCGCCGGCGCGGGCCTTGAGCGTCTTTTCGTTTTCACTGAGCATGCGCAGGGTGGGGATCTTGTTAAGGGCTTCCTCGGGCCTGAGGTACAGGGCCAACGTCGCCTGCAGCGCCGCCAGGGTCATCTTGTCCACCCGCATGGCGCGGGCCATGGGATGGGCCTTCATCCTGCTGATGAATTCAGCCTTGCCCACCACCACGCCGGCCTGGGGTCCGCCCAGCAGCTTGTCGCCGCTGAAGGTGACCACGTCCACGCCCGCATCCAGGCTGTCGGACACCGAGGGTTCGCCGGCAAAGGCCGGGATGTCCGTCAGTACGCCGCTGCCCAGGTCATGGGTTACCACCAGGCCGTGTTCGTGGCCCAGGGCGGCCAGTTCATCCACCGCCACTTCGGCGGTGAACCCGACCACCTGGTAGTTGCTGGCATGCACATGCAACAGCATGGCGGTCCCGGGGCCGATGGCCCCCTGGTAATCCGCCAGCTTGGTCTTGTTGGTGGTGCCCACTTCCACCAGCTTTGCCGTGCTGGAGGTCATGATATCGGGGATACGGAAGGAGCCGCCGATCTCGATCAGCTCGCCCCGGGAGACGATGACCTCTCTGCCGGCGGCGAAGGTGGCCAGTGCCAGCAGCACGGCGGCAGCGTTATTATTGACCACCAGGGCCTCCTCGGCGCCGGTAAGTTCGACGATGATCTCGGTGATATGGTCATGGCGTGAACCGCGGCGGCCCGCATCGAGGTCGTATTCCAGGTTGGAGTAGGAGACGGAGACCGCTTCCACCGCCCGCATGGCTTCGGCGGCCAGCACCGAACGGCCCAGGTTGGTATGGACCACCACCCCGGTGGCGTTGATGAGCGGCCGGAGAGAGGGGCTCTGAATGCGGCCGGCCTCCTCGGCGGCGGCGGCGGCGAGGAGGCCGGCGGCGAGGGAGTCCTCATCCACCGGGTCACCCGCCAGAATGGATTCGCGCCGGCGCTCGATAACCGCGCGGGAGGCGTCAGTTACCAGCCGGCGGCCGTACTCAGCCAACGCAGTTGTCAGCTCCGGCGACTCCAGGACCTCCTCCACCGAGGGCAGGGCTCTGAGCATTCCCGTCTGGCTGGCGGATATCTTCTTGCCGGCGGCCAAAATCAGGAGAGCTCCAGCAGCCTCTCGAACTCGGCGGCGTCACTTTCCAGCAGGTGGACGACCTGGTTGAGTTCGCCCAGCCTTTCCCTGTCCAGGTTGCCTTCCCGGTGGCCCTCCTCGACGTCACTGAACTTCAGCCGCAGTTCGCCGGTGTGCACGATCAGCTTGCGGACCTTCTCTCTCACTCCATCTTCGAACTCGGGGTTGCACATATGGCCTCCATGGTCTCCTGTTGGCAAAAAGCAGTTTCCATACTTTATGGTTCCTCGCCGGCAAGAATCTGTAACAATGATTCCACACCGCTGGTCCGGGCCACCATCAGGTCACAGTAACGTGGCAGCGTTTTGGGCATCTCCGGGGATATCACACCCACGTTGATCATCACGTTGTCCTTTCGCCGCCGCCGTTGCCGCAGCTCCTTGAAGGCATCGATATCGGTGGTGTCATCGCCGGTGTAGACCGCCCTGCTGGCGGAAAGGCGGTCCAGCAGATTGCCAACGCTTACACCCTTGTTTATCTCCACCGGCGGACGGATCTCCACCACCATGCGTCCATCGCTGGTCTTGAGGCCGAGCCTCTTCGCTTCGGGAATAATCTTTTCCCGGATAAAATCCAGAGCCGCGTCCCGGTCGGGTGCGCGGCGGTAGTGGTAGGAGAGGGTGGTGGTTTTATCCTCCAGCCATATCCCCGCCTCGGTCCTGGCCTCCAGGGAGACGCGGTTCGTCAGTTCTCCCATGGCGGCAAGATAGGGCTGGACCTCTTCGCTGACCACGGTAGCGTGGCCCGGTATCATGGTCTCGAACCCGTGGTTGCCTATATAGGCCAGCTCGGCGTTGCCGACGATGCGCCTGGCGGCGTTGGCGGAGCGGCCGCTGACGATGGCAACCACCAGGTAGCTGTGAGTCAGCGCGCGTATCAGCCTCAGTACTTGAGGCGGTACGGTCACATCTTCCGGCCGCGGCACGATGGGCGCCAGGGTCCCGTCCAGGTCGAGCAGGACCGCGGCCTTGCCGGGCTCGGTGACCAGTGGTTCCAGCTCCTGCTGGATTTCATCCAGCGGGCTGGGGTCCGGCAGCTTCTTTTGCAAGGATTTATGGCTCATCTGATAGAAACTAGAATGGGGAGCATCACGCTTCCTGGTACGCCGCTGATATTGGCGCCTATGGTATCATACGCGCACGGTTGGCGGCAGAGACGGCACCTTTGACAGTAACTACCATGCATATCAGTCTTGTCCGCGTGGCCACGACCTGGCTGCCGCTGTTTTTACTCTTCATTCTCCTGGCGCTCATCAGCCCGTTGTTCACCGACGGCAGCCTGGCGCAGCCGGCGGATGCATCCATGACCGTCACCACCGACGAGCTGGTCTACCAGCCCGGAGACGATATCACTTTCAGCATAACCATCGATACCGGTGGGCAGGCGCTGAGCGGCGATCTGATGCTGGAGGTGTACCCGCCGGCCTCACCCCGGGCGTCTGACATCTTCGATGGAGAATCCCTGGGGGACGAGCTGATCGAGGCGGGGCCGGACCTTGCCGGCGAGCAGACCATCGACTTTACCACCGACGCCGCCTCCCTGGGGCTGGAGCCCGGCGGCTACCCGGTGAAAGTGACCCTGGTCGATGACGGAGGCGAGCTGCTGGCGGCAAGCACCTGGCTGGCCGTGGTCGCTCCGGACCAGCGGCAGCCGCTGGATCTGGTCATGCTCTTCACTATCAGCGGGCCACCGGAAAGAAACCCCGGAGGCGACTTCCTGTCCACGGGCCTGCTGGACCGCTGCCGCAACCAGCCGCCGCCGGCTGACAGCCTGTTACAACATCTGCAGATTACCACGGATTATCCGGATATCAAAACCGTTTACGCCATCGAGCCCCTGTTGCTGGATCAGCTACAGGACCTGGGCGACGGTTTCACGCTGCGGCGGGAAGAGGAGGTCACCGACTACCCCGCGGATTCCATGGAAGCGGCCGATGCCAAGGCCTGCCTGGAGAGCCTGGGGGATATGGCCGCGGCCGATAACACCGAGGTGCTGTCCTCACCCTATGCCTTCACCCGCCTGCCGTTGCTGGCCAAACAGGGATGGAGCGACGGCAACAGCCAGTATCGCATCGGTGACGATACGCTTGCCGGCGCCCTGCTGCTGACCACCGCTCCGGCGGGGGCCTACGCGCCCGGGCTGGAAATCACCACCGATTCACTCAGGTACATGGCCGCCACCGGCAATGATTATACCGTGCTGGCCGGCAGCAGCCGTGCCGACATCGCCGGTGAGCTGAAACAGGGGGATGTCTCTCATCGTATCCGCGATATCAGCGGCGAGCGGATCACCGGTTTCTTCGCCGATGACGGCGCCTCGGCGGCGCTGCTGGGCAGGAATCCCGACCCGGCGGCCTTCATGGCTGTGCTGGCCAACGCCTATGCCACCGGCGAAGGGGGGCCGCTGCTGGTGGCCGCTGCCGCCTCGCCGCCGGCGCTCAGCGTCGATTCACGCGACCGGGTTTACCGGGCACTGTCCGAGGCCGGCTGGGTCAACACCCTCACGCTGGCTGAGGCCAGGGACAGGTATCGCCCGGATACGGAGCCGGTCACCTTGCTCAGGTATATCGATCCCACCGCCGGCTACCTGGCACAGACCTACTACCAGCGTCTGTCCCAGGTGCACGGCAGATACGAGGACTACCGGGCGGCCGTGGATTCCCACGAACCGGTGTTGCTGGATCTTTCCAAGCTGCTGTTCACCGCCGAGAGCGATTACCTGGCGGGGGAGGAGGCGCGACCCGGGGATGTCAACCGGGGGCTGGAATACCTGGACGCTGTCGAACGGATCACCGGTGATGAATTCGATAGCCTGAAAATAGATGTGGACACACCCTGGTTGCAACGGGATATGGACGGGACGGCTACCATCACCATCAGCAACAGCGCCCCCCACGCCTTCAACCTGAACCTGACCCTGGAGGGGGACGGTGTGGAACTGACGGAGGACTACCAGACGGAGATCAGGGTAGAGCCGGGCGCCGAAACCATCCGGGTACCGTTCCGTACGGACGGCTGGAACCGCCTTTCGGCGTCCGTCAGCTCCGGTGACACCGTCATCGCCGAGGACAGCGCCGTGATCCATCCTATATCGGGCCGGGTCTGGATCGTGATCATTGTAGCCGTGGCGGCGCTGGTTGCCGGCGGCCTGTATTACTTTTTTGTGATAAGGCCGGCAGGAGTGAGCCGCCGGCCGCCGAAATCAAAGGGTGTGGCTAAATGATGAAGGAGGTGACCGGTGACATGAATGAGTGTCGAACGCGCCGTGATGGACCTGGCGGCATCCTTTTGCGTCTCCTCCGTGATGAGGACGGCGGCATCATGGGCAACATCATCTTCCTGGGAATCCTCACCCTGGTCATCGGTATTCTGGTCATCGACGGGATCGCTGTGTTCTCCACCTATCGCCGGGTGGAAGAGGTGACCGACAAGGCGGCCAGACAGGCCAAGTTTGTCTTCGATACCGAGAAAAGCGATGTCAAGGCCGAGAACGCCGCCGCCGACACCTGTGAGACCGAGGGCATGGTCTTCGAGGAGTTCGAGATCCGTAAGGAGTACGGCCATACCTACAAGATCAGCTGCTCCATGGGCACCGAGACCTATGTCTTTAAATATATTCCCAAACTGAAGGAACTGACCCGCCAGCAGAGCACGGCTTACACCTCGGAAGCGTAGATCCCTGGCTCCGGGAATACTTGCCATCCCGGCCCCGGCAAGCTAGAGTTCACACACCAGCACAGCAAAAGCGTATGGAGGTCCTATGGCTATCAAGACGATTCTTTCTGAAGACAAGCTTCCCACCCGGTGGTATAACATCGTTCCGGACATGCCGGAAGGGAGCCTCAGTCCGCCACTCAATCCCGGGACCGGCAAACCTATCGGGCCGGAGGATCTCTCCGCCATCTTCCCCATGTCGCTTATCGGCCAGGAAGTGAGCGCGGAGCAGTATATCGATATCCCCGAAGAAGTCTACGAGATCTACAAGCTATGGCGTCCAACGCCGCTCATCCGGGCTCTCCAGCTGGAGAAGGCGCTGGATACGCCGGCGAAGATATATTTCAAGTATGAGGGGGTCAGCCCCGCCGGCTCCCACAAGCCCAACACCGCCGTGCCCCAGGCCTACTACAACAAAGAGGCGGGCATCAAGCGCATCGCCACCGAGACCGGCGCCGGTCAGTGGGGCAGCGCCATGGCTCTGGCCACCCAGATGTTCGGCATGGAATGCACCGTCTACATGGTCAAGGTCAGCTTCAACCAGAAGCCCTACCGCCGCAGCATGATGGAGGTCTGGGGCGCCGAGGTGCTGGCCAGTCCCACCGACCGTACCCAGTCGGGGCAGAAGATACTGGCAGAGGACCCGGAATCGCTGGGCAGTCTGGGCATAGCCATCAGTGAGGCGGTGGAGGATGCCGCCACTCACGACGATGTCAACTACTCCCTGGGCAGCGTGCTCAACCATGTACTGCTGCACCAGACCATCATCGGTGAAGAGGCGCAGCTGCAGATGGAGATGGCCGGCGATTATCCGGATACGGTCATCGGCTGTATCGGCGGCGGCAGCAATTACGCCGGTCTGTGTTTCCCGTTCATGCGGGACCGTCTTGCCGGCGGCAAGGATATCCAGTTCCTCGCCGCCGAGCCCACCGCCTGCCCCACAGTCACCAAGGGCAGCTATACTTATGACTTCGGCGACACGCTGCAGTCGACGCCGTTGATGATGATGCATACCCTGGGCCATGATTTCGTGCCGCCGGGTATCCACGCCGGCGGGCTCCGTTACCACGCCATGGCGCCGCTCATCAGCGCTCTGGTCGACAGCGGCAACATGGATGCGGTGGCCTATACCCAGAACCAGATATTCGAAGCGGCCATCCTGTTCGCCCGGACGGAAGGCATCATCCCGGCGCCGGAGGCGAGCCACGCTATCAAGGCAGCTATCGACAAGGCCGTGGAGGCTCGGGAAGCGGGTGAGGAGAAGACCATCCTGTTCAATCTCAGCGGCCACGGATACTTCGACATGAGCGCTTATGACCAGTATCTGAGCGGCAAACTCGAGGACTACGCCTACCCTGAGGAGAAGATCAGGGAATCGATGGAGAAGATCCCGAAACTGGGATAGTGTAGATATCTATAGTCTCGATAGGCCCGGTGGAAATGGACCAGGGTAGAAAGCCATGGAACTGGTCGTAGAAACCGGCCTGGCTGTCCGGGTCCGAGACACGGAAGGGCCAGACGCCCGGGTATTGGACGCTCTCCACCAGCTGGAGGCGGCCCCTCAGCTCATCGGACAGGAAGCTGGCGATGAGGTTGTGGCTGACTATCACGTAATCACCGGGGACGGGTGAGTTGTCATCGGCGGTCAGGTAGACGCCGCCGTCGGCCTCGAGATAATAACGTAGTCCGAACTCCCCGGCGAACCAGACTTTGTGGCCTTCTGACTGCAATCGCGGCATCCAGGTGGAGCCGAAATCACGATAGACGCCCGCCAGCTGGTAATCGGCTATGGATACCGCCAGCCCTATCACCGCCGTGCAGGCTATCGCCGCCACGGCGAAACGAAACCATTGCCTGCCGCCGGGAAATACCGTTCGGGCATAGCGGACGAACATCAGTATCACCGGCGGGAACAACGGAAGCAGATACCTGGTGGAGGCATAGGGGAGCAGGATGATGCTGTACACCAGAACCCCGCTTATCCACAGGATGAGGAAGATGTCGTCGCCTTCGCTGACGGAACGCTGGCGGGAGAAGGCGGCGTCGGCCCCGGCGTTGAAGAAACGGTAGACGGCCAGGACCCCCACCGAGTAGAAGATCACTTGCAGCACCGCCGTAAGCAGCGTGTACTGGCCGTAGGCGATCCTGGGCGCCAGGAACAGGAACACGGCTGCCAGCAGGGCCGCGAAGTACAGGTACTCCTTCTTTCCCTTCAACAGGCCCACGGCCAGGAAGACGGGGAAGACGATGGCGCCGCCGATCACCGACAGGATCGCCAGTATCTTGTTGGCGATGAAGGCGGGAGCCAGGTTGAGGCCGATGCTGTAGGAGAGCTTGGGCGGTCCGCCGGTCTGGGCAAAGTAGAAAAGGACGATCCCCAGGAATACCAGCAGCGCCGCCGCCAGCGGCGCCATGTTCCTTGCGTTGACCCGGTGTCTGAGCAGGGCGTAGAGGAACAGCAGCGGCAACAGGCTGAGGGACTGGTAGGTGATCAGCACCGCCAGCGAGGTGGCGACCGCCGACAGGATGAGCAGGCGCCGGTCGTCGCGGTCCACCGCATACACATAAGCGGCGATCGCCGCCAGCCACAGGGAGAGTGTGGGGACATCGGTCATCACGCTCTGGGACATCACCATGAAGCCGGGAGTGACCACCAGCAGGAGGGCGGCGACCAGCGGGCTGTCGGTGAACCGTCGCGACAGGAAGAACATGGAAACGGCCGCCAGCGCCGGGAAGATGATAAAACCGGCGTGCAGGCCCGCCTCCGAAGCCCCGCCGGATATCATGAGCAGTACGGACACGAAGCTGGTGAACAGCGGCGGGTGGGTGTCCAGGTACAGGCTGAAGAAGTTGCCCTCATAGCCGTGGTTGGGCAGCCCCAGGGCCAGGGGGTCATCCAGCTTCTGCTGACCCAGCCAGACGAAGATGGTGTCGTCCATGTGGAAGGCCTTGAAGATGAAGGGCAGGGTGATGGCGCCGACGGCGATGAGCAATAAGGCCAGGGACAGGCCCGTGCCCGGTGATGCCACCCCCGATGTGCTTGATGCCCCGGTTTTCCTGTTCATTGCCGATCCCTGTCCTTGGAGCGATGCCGATTGTTAACCATAATACTGAAAACCAACGCTTGGGGTGTCAGGCCACCCAGGTCCACACCACGAACTTGGCGGTGAAGAAACCGAGGAAGGCCAGGGAGAACACGGTCACTGTCATGTCCAGCCAGCGGTTCCTGGCGCCCCATATGCCCAGGAGGATGAAGATGGGGAAAGCGGTAAGCAGGAAGCGCGGCATGGAGAACAGCGGCACGGTGGATGAGGCGTAGGACAGCGGGAAAATGATCACAGCCAGCGCGTACACGGCATAGGCCAGCGGCAGTTTGCGGAAGGCGGCGACGCACAGGCCGAGGAAGGTCAGGGTAAAGCCCAGGTTGATGATGTCATAAGCCGACCACAGCCGTGAATCCTGGTCGATCACTGTCCAGTAGAGGTCATCCGGGGTGTTGAAGAGGGTCTCCACGCCCCTGAACGCCGCCTTGAATCCCTCCCAGAGTCCGGCCAGCGGGCCGGTGAACTCCCTGAGCCAGAAGCTCTGGGCCTCGGTGAAGATGAACGGGTCGCCGAACCTGATCCCGAGGAAAAGCATCCAGACCCCCAGCCCCAGCGGTACCAGAAGCAGATACAGCATGTCCCAGCCCGCGTCGCGGAATCGCCAGTCCCGCTCCTGCATATACATGATGAACAGCGGCAGCAACAGCAGCAGGCCGGCGCTGCGCGTCAGCGTCGCCAGGGCTCCGGCTATGCCGGCGATGACGTAGTCGCGGCGGCGGGCCGCCAGCAGGCAGCCGATGGACAGAGCGAGAAACAGGGACTCACTGTATATGGCCTGGAAGAACAGGGACGTGGGGAAGATGGCCAGGTAGAAAACCGCCTTGCCCGCCGCCTGCCGGCCGAAGTCGATCTCGACCAGGCGGTACAGGAAGTAAAATGCAGCCAGGCAGAAACCCAGTGATACAAAGATGCCGGCCAGCACGCCGTTGCCGGCGAACAGCGGCTTGAACATCGCGATGAACAGGGGATAGAGGGGAAAGAAGGCTGTGGAGTAATCGTGGGCGGCGTAGCCGTGCGCCGCTATCTGCAGGTACCAGACCGCATCCCAGCGGGCCCAGATATCGAACAGGTAGTGGGCGGGCCCGGCGAAGGTATGCGTCAGCTCCGGCTTGAGGAGGGGAGTCTCGGTGAAGGCGGCGGGGTCCATCTTGGGCAGGGTGAGGTAGGCGAGAGGCGCCAGGAGGAAGAGGGCGCCACGGGTGATGAGGAAGATGAGCCCCGTCTCGCGCAGCGCCGGCGGCAGGCGTCGCCCCATCCTTTAGTCCTCCGCCCTTTTCAGGTACAGGAAGCGTGACAGGACCCGGTCGAATTCACTCCAGTCCTCATCGGTTGCCGCTCTTTTCTGGGCGAAGACATTGGCCCGGGCGTCGATGTTGTCGGCGTGGTGCAGGAAGAAAGCCTCCAGTGTCTGGGGCAGCTGGGGCGAACCGTACTCCAGCTCGCCGTGATGGGCCAGTATCAGGTGCAGCAGTTGTAGCTCCAGCTCCTTGGGGAAGGAGTCCAGGTTGCTGACGGCCTTGGCGATGATGCGTTCCCCCAGGACTATATGTCCCAGCAGGCGGCCGGGATCCGAGTAGTCGATGGCGGTGGTGTACTTGAACTCCACCGTCTTGCCGATATCGTGGAGGATGGCCCCCGCCACCAGCAGGTCGCGGTTGATCTCGGGGTAGAGACCTGCCAGTGATTCCGTTATCTTGCAGACGGCGATGGTGTGCTCCAGCAAACCGTGGATGTAGTTGTGGTGGACACCCTTGGCCGCCGGGGCCTCACAGAAAGAGCGGTAGTTGACATCGGCCGCGAAGATCTCATCCAGCAGCGCTGTCAGGTGAGGATTGGCGATGCCCTCCCTGATGGCGGCGAACTCCGCCTCCATCTCCTCCAGGGGGCGGGGGCTGGCCGGCAGCAGGCTCTCCAGGCTGTAATCGTCCTCGTTGTTTACCGGCCGGATGGCGGTGACCTTGAGTTGAGTGCCGTAATCGTCGCTGGTGACCGTACCTTCCACGCGGACGATGTCTCCGGCGGAGAAGGAATCGATATCCGCCGGTCCCGCGTCCCACTTGCGGGCCTCGATGCCGCCGCTGGCGTCGGTGAGCTTCAGGGCCAGATAGCTGCTGCCGTTTCTGGCGGATCTTACCGATTTACGGGCGCAGATGAAATATTCAGCT